>CASFOT010000101.1 GCA_949296305.1 uncultured Erysipelotrichaceae bacterium | reverse complement strand
CTTCCTCGCGCAAAGCCGTATTTGCAATCTTGCAAAAAGAAGAGAGCATTTGTGATCGTAATGATTGATAGCGCTGCATGAGAAATCCTCCTTTTTCTTCATTGTAGCATAAAAAAACACGCCGCAGCGTGTTCTCTTTTTTATTATGCCACTACTGTAACGTTTGCAGCCTGCTGACCACGGTCACTTTCTACGATTTCAAATGTAACCGTCTGTCCTTCTTCCAAAGAACGGAAACCATCCGCCTGAATAGAAGAATAGTGAACGAATACGTCCTTTCCTTCATCTGTAGTGATGAATCCATACCCTTTTTCTGCGTTGAACCATTTTACTTTACCTGTGCTCATAATCATACCTCCTGTTATTGTGAAATAAGTACGTAATAAATAAAAAATCCATGCGTCAGCGAAACCAGAGATCAAACATTCAACTCGCTATAATGATTTCTGGGATCAAACACATGAAATTATACTTAAAGTTGCTTATGTTCATTCTTATCATAGCGGAATGGTACTGAAAAGTCAATTAAATCTTTCGAAACCGCCGTCAATAGAGAATCAAACGGGGCAGAGAACGATTGATCGATGAATTGTGATTTTTTAGTCAAAAGAAGTTTTCATTTTCGATTTGACGGTTTTAGAGTATAATAAAAATGAACAGAGAAATGAGCGGGAGGTTTTGGATTATGCTAATTAAAGATGACGTTTTACGCGAGGTCATTGCGCATACTTTACGAATCAGTGAAGAAGAAATCAATGAAGAAAATATGAAAGAGCTGCATCATTTATCCGTACGTTATGCAGGAGTTACTTCTTTGGACGGTTTGGAATATGCAGAAAATCTGGAAACGCTGGATCTTTGTGGCAATGAGATCGAAATATTGGATCCGATCCGTGATCTGCGAAATATCGAACGGTTGAATGTTTCGAAGAATCGTTTGCGTGATCTGCAGGCATTGCATGGTTTTCGCCAGTTAAAAAAGCTGGACATCTCACGCAATAACTTATACACGATGGATATTTCTGCTGTTGCAGGCATGATCGATCTGGAAGAGCTGAATTTGGAACGCAGCAAGATCGATAATATCATTTATCTGGAAAATACGAAGAAGCTTCGTGTTCTTTATATCGGTATTGAAAATGGACCATTCCCGGTCAGCATTCTCGGTACGCTCAAAAATTTAAAAGAGCTGCATATGAATAAGATGTGGTTGTACAGCATCGGCGATCTGACGTATTTGAAGAGTGTAGAGATCTTGGATCTGTCTACGAATCTGTTCTCTGATCTTTCTCCGCTGACTTCGATGGAAAATCTTCGTTCATTGGATGTATCCAACTGTCCATATCTGAAAGATTATCGTGTCTTGTGTGACATGAAGCATTTGGAAGTGCTCAATCTTTCTTATAATAAGCCGAACAGTTTTTCATTTTTGAAGCAATTGCCTTCGTTGAAAGAGCTGCGCATGGTACAGACCGGCATCCATGATGTCAGTGTGTTGAATAATCTGCATGAGCTGCGAAAGCTTGACCTATCAGAAAACCGACTGGAGCATTGCAATTCGTTGAAACATCTGGAAAAACTGATTTATTTTAAGGCGAGTCATTGCCAGCTTCGCAATATCGATTTCTTGAAAAACTCAGAAAATTTGGTTGAATTGAACTTGTATACAAATTTGATCGAAAATATTGATATCTTGAAAGCATGCAAGAAGATGACAGTTTTGAATGTAGGCAATAATTCCATTAAAGACATTACTTGCCTAAAAGATATGAAACAGCTGGAGATCCTTGGATTGGAAAATAACAATGTATCTAATATTGAGCCTTTATCTGAATTAAAGGATCTTTGTAACATTGATCTATATAACAATATCATTACCGATCTTGAACCGATTGCTAATTTGGAATTCCTTTCATATCTGCGTTTGGATCACAATGCGATCGTGGATCTGCAGCCGTTGTCAAAACTCAAATATCTGCGTTCACTGACCTTAAAAGCCAACTATATTACCGATGTTGCGCCTTTGAAAGATCTGACACTTTTGCAGGAACTGCGTTTGGATGACAATCCGATCGAAGATACCAGCGTATTGGAAGAAATGGAATTCTATGATCGATTCTCCATGAAATAAGAGCGAGAGGACCTCTCGCTTTCAGCTTGTTGACAAACTATATACTTAAAAAGTATAGAAAAATAATTTGATAAAAGTGGGG
>CASFOT010000100.1 GCA_949296305.1 uncultured Erysipelotrichaceae bacterium | reverse complement strand
TTTTTGTTTGAAAAGTGAATTAGAAATTGCGGATTTTCAGATTTGTTATAATATGGATATAGAAGATTATAGAATATAAATCATAGGAAATGAGGAGGAAAATGATGGAACGTTATTTTGGGGAAAACACACCAAAATTAGGATTTGGCCTGATGCGTCTTCCTAAAAATGAGGATGGCAGCACTGATGTTGAACAGACAAAGCAAATGGTAGATGAGTTCATGAAAGCCGGCATGACTTATTTCGATACGGCCTATGTTTATGATAATGGCGGATCAGAAATAGCTGCCAGAAAGGCATTGGTCGAACGTTATCCGCGCGAGAGCTTCACTTTGGCCACTAAACTGAATGCTTGGATGGGAAGACCAGACATCGAAAGTGCCAAGAAGCAGATCTATACTAGCTTGGAAAGAACAAATGCCGGATATTTTGATTATTATTTATTGCATGCGATCAAAGAAGAAAACATAAAAAGATATAACGAATATCGGCTTTGGGATTATTTGAAAGAACTAAAAGAAAAAGGGCTGATTCGTCATGCTGGTTTTTCGTTTCATGGAAGCCCGGCATTATTAGAACAATTGTTACAGGAGCACCCTGAAATTGATTTTATTCAGTTGCAGCTGAATTATGCTGACTGGGAAAGCCCTAGCGTGGCTTCGAGAGCAAATTATGAAATTGCCCGCAAATATGGCAAATCAATCGTGATCATGGAACCTATTAAAGGAGGTGTGCTTGCAAATCCACCAAAACAAGTGCAAGAAATCTTATCAGAAGCAGAACCAAATGCTTCTTATGCATCGTGGGCCGTTCGTTATGCTGCAAGTTTAGATGGTATAATCACGGTTCTTTCGGGCATGTCAAATATTGCGCAGATGCAAGACAACCTCTCATATATGAAAAACTTTCATCGATTAGATGAACAAGAGATGTCTGTGATTGCAAAAGCACAGGATGCATTGAATCAGATCGAATCGATTGCTTGTACTTCTTGTCATTATTGCACAGAAGGATGTCCGAAGCAAATTCCAATTCCAGAGATTTTTGCAGCACGAAATAAACAGCTGCTTTGGGGACAAACTGAAACTGGAGAACAAAGATATGCACAAGCTGTCAAAGAAAGAGGAAAAGCATCTGATTGTATTGCGTGCGGACAATGCGAACGCGCATGTCCGCAGCACTTATCGATTATCGATTGGCTGAAAGATTGCGCAAAGCATTTTGATTGATGAAACATCATTGTCCATCATTTTTAAGCAGACCTGTAAATGAGTGTCTGCTTTTGCTTTTTTTCAAAGCAAAAAGGAAGTAAAAAAGGTTAAAAAATGCATAAAATCGGTTCATTGCATTTTAAGAAGCTTTATTGTATCATTATAGAGATAGCAGTATCAAAAAGGAGCTTGAGGCACATGTTTAAAAGCATTACGTATGTACTAAAAGAAAACATGACCAATCTGTACCGTATCTTCTGTATTGCAAAATATGAATTGCTTGCAGATATGCGTGACTCAAAGTTTGGCTTGTTTTGGAACTTCGCTTCTCCTGCCATCCAAGTTATTACTTATTGGTTGGTATTTGGAATTGGAATGCAGCGCAAAGGGTATGATGGTGTTCCTTATTTACCATGGGTCATTGTCGGCTTTGCCGCATGGTGGTATATTTCACCATGTATCACTTCGGGATGCAGTGCGATATTCTCTAAAAAGAATGTTATCACAAAAATGAAATTCCCGATTAGCGTGCTACCAGCAACCGTGTGTGTAAAAGAATTTTTTAACCATCTATGTATGATGTTGATCACTGTAGTTATGGTTGTGATTTTTGGTTATTATCCTTCTTTCCATTGGTTAGGATTGATTTATTATGCATTTTGCGCATTTATGTTCGTAGAAGCTTTGGCGTTGGTTACTTCTGTACTGACAATGATGTGGCGAGATGTAAAAAAATTGATATCTTCGTTGATGCGAATGCTGTTGTATCTTTCACCGGTATTGTGGCCTGCGGCATTTAATAATTTACCAGTGATGTCATTTTTGATGAAATTGAATCCAGTGTATTATATCGTAACCGGTTATCGTGACTGCATTTTTTTTGAGAAAACTATTTTTGCTCATCCGGTAATGACCGTTTATTTTTGGGTCGTGGTTTTAATTTTATTTGCGTTGGGCTCTTCTTTAATGTATCACTTTAAACGCAAGATGGTCGATATGATCTAATGAGGTATCGAATATGAAAGATAAAGAGAACTATAGATATGCAGTAGAAATGGAAAATATATCCAAGATCTACACATTAAAGAGAAAAGATAAAGCAAAGAAGAAAACACAATTCTATGCTTTAAAAGATATATCATTTAAGATAGAAAAAGGGGATGTCGTAGGAATCTTAGGAACCAATGGCTCTGGTAAATCTACTTTGTCCCTTATTTTATCCGGGATTTCAGATCATGATGGCGGAAAGATGATCGTACGCGGAGAACAAGCGCTGATTTCTATCAATACAGGATTGAATCCGCAGTTAACTGGAGAAGAGAATATCAATGTGAAAGGTGCGTTGATGGGATTTTCCAAGAAACGCATTCAGGAGATCAAAGATAGTGTGATTGATTTTGCTGAATTAGGTGATTTCTTGTACCAGCCAGTTAAAAAATACTCAAGCGGAATGAAATCACGCTTAGGTTTCTCAATTTCACTTGCATTAAATCCGGATGTTTTTATCGTTGATGAAGCGTTGTCGGTTGGTGATAAAGGATTTGCTCAGAAATGTATGAAAAGAATGATGAAATTACGGGATGAAGAAGAAAAAACGATTTTCTTTATTTCCCATTCTTTGTCACAGGTACGCAGCTTCTGCAAAACAGGAATGTGGATCGAAGGCGGAAAGCTAGTGGAAATAGGAGATATTGAAACCGTATGCGATCATTATTCTGAGTATGTCGATCAGTACAATGCAATGAGTGAAAAAGAAAAGAAAAAGTTCTTGGCACAGAAATTTGAAAAACGGATCATCAATGAGCCGATCAAAAAGAGTTTTTTGGAGAGAATATTAGGATAGGGAGAACACGATATGAAAAC
>CASFOT010000099.1 GCA_949296305.1 uncultured Erysipelotrichaceae bacterium | reverse complement strand
AGCTGTTTTGACAAAGCTGATTGTGATACATGCAAACGTTGTGCTGCTCTGGTCATATTTTTCTCCTGTGCTGCTTCCAAAAAATAACGTAATGTTCGAATCTCCATCTGACCACCTCACGGTCATTTTGTCATGATATGATTTTATTTCATATCATGATATGAGAAAATACTATTTTTTATTTCACGATATATGCTTTACAATGATCAATAGTTCAAGAACGGCCGTAGGTCGAACAACTCAATCAGAAAGGCGGTATATATTCATGAACAAAGAAACCTTACCATTCGATCCAGTATGGGATAAGACCTTTGCTAAAAGCACAAAAGTCGATCATCAAAAAGTATCTTTCTATAATCGTTTCGGCATCGCATTGGCTGCTGACCTTTACCAACCAAAAGAGCTGTCAGATCACATGCCTGCAATTGCCATATGCGGTCCATTTGGAGCGGTCAAAGAACAAGCCAGCGGCTTGTATGCACAAACATTAGCTGAGCGCGGTTTCATAACGATTGCATTTGACCCTTCTTTCACCGGTGAAAGCGGAGGAAATGTTCGAAATGTTGCATCACCTGACATCAACACAGAGGATTTTTGTGCAGCCGTCGACTTTCTATCTGCTTTAGAAAACGTCGATCCGCAGAAAATCGGCATTCTCGGCATCTGCGGCTGGGGCGGTCTAGCTTTGAATGCCGCTGCGATCGATACGCGGATCAAAGCGACGGTCACCTCGACCATGTATGATATGTGCCGTGTAAATACTTTTGGATACTTTGACGCCATGAATCGCGAAGAACGTTACCAAGCAAAAGAAAGCCTCAACATGCAGCGGACAACAGATTACCAAGAAAAAACTTATCAAAGAGCAGGCGGTGTCATCGATCCATTACCGGCCGATGCACCTTTCTTTGTAAAAGACTACTATGATTACTATAAGACAAGCCACGGCTATCATCCGCGCTCTCTGAATTCCAATGACGGATGGAACACAACTTCTTCTCTTTCATTCATAAACACAAAACTCATGAATTACGCAGATGAGATCAAACATGCGGTATTGATGATCCACGGAGAAAAAGCACATTCCTGCTAATTCAGCAAGGACGCATATCAACAGCTTCAAGGAGACAACAAACATTTACTGATCCTACCAAATGCCGTCCATACTGATCTCTATGATCGAACGAAGATCATTCCATTTGATAAAATCGATTTATTTTACCAGACCTATTTAAAATAAGAGCTTTCCCGATGATCAACGGATTTTCAACCGCTGTACTTCCATGCATGATCGCCATGCAGATCCACATATCTATTTTGCAAGCATTTCTCTACCTAAATCAAACTGAACACATGGATGCTTTCCTGTATTTTGCAGAAAGCGTCCATTTTTATACATATTTGTCCTCTACAGCCTACATTCATTGCAGTTTCAGATGATTCGCATTTAACAAATAAAAAAACTCCAAATCCCCAAAGAATTTGAAGTCTTTTTTTAAATGGTGCGGGCGACAGGACTCGAACCTGCACACACAAAGGCACCAGATCCTAAATCTGGCGTGTCTGCCAATTTCACCACGCCCGCATACAAAGCCATAAATCAATTTGCCAATACATTATACCACATTCCCCCTTGTCATGCAAAGAGTTTTTGAATAAAAAGAAAACTTATCATGAATCAACATGATAATGACTCTACCTAGCGAAAGAAAGCTTATTTCACCATTCAATATATTAGACAATCACATAAAGAAAAAAACCCCGTGTTTAGAAGTTAGCACCATGTTTCTTTAGGAGCACCAAAATCAAAATATTCAAATTAGTGCCTATTTATCGCACTTTTTTATGCCAAAAATTATTTTAATTTTTTTGTTTTTATGATATAATAATGGTGTCGTGGTGTTATGTTTTGGGGTGTTATCTATGGCTTATTTCTTGAAGAAAACCAAACAACAAAATCGTATTTATCTCGCTATCTAT
>CASFOT010000098.1 GCA_949296305.1 uncultured Erysipelotrichaceae bacterium | reverse complement strand
AGTGGGGATTATCAACCATTTTTCAGGTAATTTTATATAAATGATGGCTTAAGATTGCCTGTTTTCTCTTTAAAAGTGGAGATTAAAAAAGACCGTATGACAAAGTCTGCTCAAAGAGCGACTTTGTCAACGGTCTGAAGCATCGTGAGATGCTTTTCTTTTGGTTCGTCATGCTTTCAGTTCTTGAAATTCTTCCATGATCTCTTTAAAGAAGGTAAATGCGTCATCATATACCTGATCGGACAGCGGATCTACTCCGCCGTGGCGAAGCTCATCTACCGGAGACTCGCTGCCGCCTTTTGTCAGAAACTCGCGGTAAGGCGCTGCATTTCCATTTAAGATCTCTTTGACAAAGGAAATTGCTACAGCCATGCCTAGTGTATATTTATAAACATAAAAATTGTAATAGAAATGCGGAACATAATAGAAGCCGTATTTTTGCAAGTCGTCAATGATCACCGCTTCTCCGAAATACTGCTTGTTCAGTTCCAGACAGCGGTCTGTGATCGTTTTGGACGAGATCGGTTTCCGCTGTTCAACCCATTCATGCAGATCTTTTTCAAACTGAGCAAACATTGGCTGACGATAACAAGTGCCGACAAATTCTTCCATCAGATTGCTTAAGATATAGCGGCGATATTGTGGATCTTTGCTTGTCTTCAACAAATATTTGTTCAATAAGATTTCATTGACCGTTGAAGCTACTTCTGCGACAAAGATCTGATAGTTTGCCAGCATAGCACGATTATTCTTTTTGGAATAATATGAATGCAGAGAATGGCCTAACTCATGTGCCAATGTGCTTAATGAATCATAGCTTCCGGTGAAATTAGTAAGGATATATGGGTTTGAATCATACGTTCCCCATGAATAAGCGCCTGTTCGTTTCTCTTTAGAAGGATAGAAATCGATCCAGCGTTCATGGAAGGCCTGATCAATGATCGCTGCATAATCATCACCCAATACGGCAAATGCTTTTTTTAAGATCTCTTTGCATTCTTCGATCGTGTAATGCACTTCATGAGAAGGTTCCAGATCCAAAGCGATGTCATACTCGTGGAAGTCCTCGATTCCAAGGATGCGTTTTTTCATGGCAAAGAAGTCGTGCAGATAATGGATGTATTTTTCATTCGCCATGAACAAGATCTTGTTATAAAGTGTCTCATCTACGCCATCTTGAAATAAGCTTGCCTGCAAAGCACTGTCAAAATGACGGGTCTTCGCATTGAGCACTTGTCCTTTTGCGTTGCCGATCAACAAATTAGCAAAGGCATTTTCAAAATTTCCATATTCTTTAAAGTAATTTTCAAATGCTTGTTTGCGCACTTCAACATTGGGATTGCGTAAGAATTCCCGATAGGTTGCACCATTCAGGAATTCTTTTTTTCCATCAACGATGACATCATCAAAAGTCAAGCGAATGCTTTGGTATGTTTCATCGGGGATCGAAGCAATCTCATTGACCTCGCTTAAGAAATTTTCCATCTCATCACTTAGGCGGTGAGGCAAGGTGCGAAAAAGCTCATGCATTGGATAACGAAAGTCTTTGCATACATCCTCTTTTAGATATTCACGCACCTGCTCGGCATGATGCAGCAATTCCAATGATACAAAAGTCAGATCCAGCTGTGCTTTTTGTAACAGATTGCTCGCTTGTGCCAGATTGTGCTGGTTCTGCATATCTTTTGGCTCAACATCGGTAGCCATTTTTGCATAAACATACAAATTTTCCAATCCTCGCTCAAAGGTTTCCTGGTCATTTAAAAATTGAACATAGCTGGATAATGAATCCGTAATATGTCCTTTTCGGCTGCAGAGATCTTCAAGTTGTTTATTTGTTTCGATTACTTGTGCATCGAAAGCCTGCTGGTCAGCAAATAAACTGGAAAGATCCCATGTATATCGAATATCTGCTTCATTTCGGTTCATGATGATTCCTCGCTTTCATTCTATGTACTAGTATAGCACAAAGGGGATAAAAACTTTCATAAAGGATGATCGATGCAAAGCGGAAAACTGAACGAATGATCACAGAATATGATACAATGATTACAGGAGTTGATACAATGCCGTTAATTGAAAAAGCAATCATGGGTCTGTTTGGAAAAAAACACATCGTAAAGCAACCAAATGTCCGGTTAAAGGTCCAAGATCAGATCTTGGAGCATCCGCAGAAGAAAGAGGCATTGTCTTATCTTGAACAGGTATGGTCCAAACAACAGCCGTATGTGAGCTTGTTGCTAGATCATCCGATCAATCAGGTCATTACGTTGACTTTTTTTCGACGAGAAGAGGAAATGATCATACAGGCAGAAATCGAAGAAGAAAACGGAAGCAGTCTTGTAGAGAGGATATGTCATGATGCAAATGCATGTGAAAGAGTTCTTTGTTTATTTTTTGATTTCGGCGTTGTAGATTCATTAGAGTGTTACCACGAATCACGATAGGAGCAAAGAAGACATTATGAGTACAGCACACAATCATGCAGAAAAAGGAGAGATCGCAAAGGTCGTATTGATGCCGGGCGATCCATTGCGCGCAAAATACATTGCCGAAACATACTTGGAGGATCCGGTACAGTTCAATGCCGTAAGAAACATGTTTGGCTATACCGGAACGTATAAAGGAAAGCGCATCTCGGTGATGGGCAGCGGCATGGGCATGGCCAGCATCGGGATCTATTCCTATGAATTGTTTAAATTTTATGATGTAGAGGCGATCATCCGGATCGGAAGCGCAGGCGCATACGTTGATGACCTGCATCTCTTTGATCTGATACTAGCAGACAGCGCATGGAGCGAATCCACATATCCATATGCACAGGCAGGGGTGAAAGAAGCGATCATGAAGCCAAGCGCACAACTGAATGCAACGATCAAAGAAGCCGCAAGCACATTGAAAAAAGAGCTACGCTGCGCACGCATCCATTCCAGCGATGTATTCTACCATGAAGCCAATGTACCGGATCATGAAGATTTCTATCGGGATCATGGCTGTGTATGTGTGGAGATGGAAAGCTTTGCATTGTTCCATAATGCCCATATCTTAGGAAAACATGCTGCCTGCCTATTGACGATCTCCGATTCATTGGTCAGTAATGAAGAGATCAGTGCGCAGCAACGAGAACGATCCTTCGATGAGATGATGATCCTTGGACTGCAGAGTGCTTCAGCGTGGATGGAAAAAGGGGGACAATGATGAAGATTGGCTGCGATATCGTTGAGATTGCTCGAGTTCAGCAGGCTCTCGAACGAACGAAAGGTTTTCCTAATTTTCTTACTGACGCGGAACAACAACTGTTTCAAACAATGAAAGGCCATCGACGCGCGGAGTGGCTGGCTGGACGATTTGCTGCAAAAGAAGCAGTGATCAAAGCAATGCACGGGATCCAAGACCTGACTCTGCTGGATGTTGAAGTGCTGAAAGATGAAGCCGGGGCACCTCTTTGTTCGATTCCCGGGGTTGATGTCAGCATTGCACATGAGCGAGCTTATGCAATTGCTTTTGCAATCGTACAAAAATGCGTATAATACAGGCAGGGAGGGAAGGCTTCTTTCTGCCTGTATATTTTTTGTTTTTTTTATTTTTTTTCAAAAAAGACTTGTCAAACAGTTATGTGTATGTTAATATATGACAGCACTCGGGAAACACCGGGTTTCAGATACATGGCGCGTTGGAGAAACGGTTAACTCACATGCCTTTC
>CASFOT010000097.1 GCA_949296305.1 uncultured Erysipelotrichaceae bacterium | reverse complement strand
AGAAAATTGATCAAACGAAATATGCTGACGAATCCGTTTGAAAAGTTTGAACGAAAACGATTCATGTATTATTCCAAAGATTTAGGTGTCATTTCTATGAATCATGCATTGCTGGAAAAGTTAAATAAAGATGATTTAGAGAAAATTCAGCATCAGATGAATGAGGATCTTCATAGTTATTATGCACAAATAAAATCATTACTTCTTTTATTCTATATTTAAGGAAAGAATTATGAATTGCTTAGAAAGGTTAAAACAGAAATTTAATTAGAAGAATTATCAAATGTTTGACTCGGTTATCATAATTGATTGAATGCCTTTTATGTGTTTTTTCAAGATTTAAGATAAAAAACTTCTTTTCATTACAGTTTTGTCATAGTACTTGATTTCTATTTACTTTATGTTTGAGAAGGGCTATACTTCTAACAAACTTGGATGTGAAGTACTGCTGAGTAATAAATAGATGTTCAAAATGTAATTAGGGGAGAGCAGGATGGATTTCTTGTATGAGATGATATTTTTAGGATTGATCGATAAAAATCAAACAAATAGGATTCCACGATGGATTCGATTGGCCATTGCCGTTCTTGTGTCAGTTTTTTTTATAGGTACGTTTGCAGGAATTAGCGTATATGTTGTTTTTGCGGCAAATCAGACTGTATGGAACAGAATTCTTTTTGCTACTTTTATGGTTTTGATTGTATCTTATTATCTCCATCTGCTAAAAGGAATCAATAAATCTGAATAAAAGAGAGCGATCATTGATGAAACTATCGTTAAATAAGGAGGCAGGTTGCTCTTGGTGTTTAGAAATGATTTGGCGCAGATAAACTTAAATATTAGAAGAAAGTGCTTTTTCTGTTGAATCATTGCATATTGTCTGTGGTTTTTAGATTTTACAAAAAATCACTAATCAGCCAGAATCAGTCTGTGGGAATCTGTATGTTCGAGCAGATGAATGCTTATTGTATGAGCAGATCTGAAGATATCACGCATGAAAGGCTTTTATTGCTTTTCCCAATAGTTGGGTCTATTTTCGAAATAAAAAAAGGACGGATACGATTTGCCCTTCATCCTGTTAAAACTGGATTTAACATTTGAGAGGTTGTTTCGCTATTTCCGTCCTTTTTATATAGCCAAGTTCAGGGATTACATGAGTTTCCTAAATAAGTTTTTCAAATCATCGATGCTGGCTTCTTTTGGATTGCCAGGAGCGCAAGCATCTTCAAATGCAGATTTAGCTAAGAAATCAAGATCTTCTTCTTTCAGTGCATCCAATTTTGTAGGAATGCCAACATCAATGGATAATTGACGAACTGCATCTACGGCTGCTTTCCGTGCTTCATCTAATGACATGGAATCTACGTTTTTTACACCCATGGCCTGTGCGATCTCACGGTATTTTTCGCCTGTGCACTCAGCATTATATTCCATGACGATCGGCAGCATCATTGCACAAGCAACACCATGCGGAGTATCATATACTGCACCCAGCGTATGAGCCATTGAGTGTGCAATGCCTAAACCGACGTTAGAGAATCCCATACCAGCAATGTATTGTCCTAAAGCCATGCCTTCACGGCCTTCTTTTTCATTTGCAACTGCACTGCGCAATGAACGGCTGATGATCTCAATTGCTTTCAGATGGAACATATCGGTCATTTCCCATGCTGCTTTTGTCGTGAAACCTTCAATAGCATGCGTGAGTGCATCCATGCCTGTAGAAGCAGTCAGCCCTTTTGGCATAGAAGCCATCATATCTGGATCGACCACGGCAATGATCGGCATGTCATGTGGATCGACGCAGACAAATTTTCTTTTCTTTTCAACATCAGTAATAACATAGTTGATCGTGACTTCAGCTGCAGTTCCGGCAGTCGTTGGCACTGCGATGATCGGAACGCAAGGTTTTTTGGTAGGAGCTACACCTTCTAAAGAACGAACATCTTCAAATTCAGGGTTAGCGATGATGATGCCGATTGCTTTTGCCGTGTCCATTGAAGAACCGCCGCCGATCGCGATGATATAGTCAGCTTCAGCTGCTTTAAAAGCTGCTACGCCGTTCTGTACATTTTCGATTGTTGGATTTGCTTTGATATCAGAATAAATCGTATAATCCAACTGTGCTTCTTCTAATACAGCTGTCACTTTTCCTGTGACACCAAATTTGATCAGATCTGGATCTGAACATACAAATGCTTTTTTAAAAGCTCTTGCCTTGGCTTCTGTTGCAATCTCTGCAATTGCACCGCTGCCATGATAAGACGTTTCATTTAACATGATTCTATTCGCCATAATACAAGTTCCTCCTCTTTGTAAACGCTTTATCTGCTTTCATTTTATCAATAAAAAAATAAGAAGATAAGTTACAAACTTGGAGAAGTGTCACATTCGATCATGTTCAGCTCCGCGAAGATGTGTTTGACTTCTTCAGGCATTGCGTCTGTTAACTGTTTTGCTAATGATTGAGGGGAAAGCTTGGCACCTTGAAAGAGCCATTTGGTGGTCATATAAATGGATCCTTGGCAATACATTTCTAATTGAAATTGCAGTGTTTCAGGAAGTTCTTTTCCGATGTTTTCCTTGATTCGATTACTATAAAATGCCAAGATCAATTCAAAGTCATGATCCCTGAGGTTATTTTGCTCATCATTCTTAAAAGCGGCAGTAAAGAACAGTTTTTCTTTTTGGATAAATGTAAATTTATTGACAAGAGCTTCATAGATGGTTTTCCCTTTTCCCATGTGTCGAAAAGATTCCTCTAAGATCACTTCAAAGTACCAGTTTACCAATGCCTGTTTATCTTGAAAATGACGGTAAAATGTTTGTCTGGATACACCGCAGGCATCTGTGATATCTTTTACTGTGATTTTTTCTAATGGCGCTTTCCGCATGCATCGTTTCAAAGCATCAGCTAATAATTC
>CASFOT010000096.1 GCA_949296305.1 uncultured Erysipelotrichaceae bacterium | reverse complement strand
CAAACCAGATAACTGCGGCCGCTGAAATCCAGATCAACACTGCACAGTGTTTCATCCATCGGCACACGCGCATTCCCATAGCGAGCAATCCCTCGTTTATCGCCTAAGGCTTCTTTCAGCAGATCACCTAAGACGATGCCTGTATCTTCGATCAGATGATGATCACATACATCCAGATCACCATTTGCATGCACGCACAGATCGATGCCGGCATGAAAAGCAAATAATGTCAGCATATGATCAAAGAACCCAACGCCCGTTGCTATATCGCTTACGCCATTTCCATCCAGCAAGAGGCTTGCCTCGATCTGCGTTTCTTTTGTTTCTCTTTTCAGCTGTGCACATCGCTTCATTTTGTTCCCTCCTCAAATGCATGAAGAATATTTAATACTTTTTGATTTTCTTTTGGCGTGCCCACCGTGATCCGGAAAGTGTCATCAGCATAATTGCGGATCGTGATCCCCTGCTGCTCAAACATTTCCAATAACTGCTGTTTTTGCGGTGAACGTCCGTAAAGGAAATTTGCATAAGATGGATATAAAGTTAATCTATCCCCGTTCAGTTCCAAACATTCTTTGATCATCTGCTCTCTTTCTTGTTTGATCAATTCACATTGGCTCAACAGCTCTTCTTTATGGGCGAGAACGGCCAATGCAGCACACTGTGTCATGCTATTTACATTATAAGGCACTTTGTGAGGACGAAGCTGCTGCATGGCTTTTTTATTAGCAATGAGGAAACCACAACGCCCTGCCGCAAAAGCAAACACTTTCGATAAGGTGCGTGTTACATAAAGATTCTCATAACGATCGAGCTGATCGACCATCGTATCACCCATGAATTCCCCATATGCTTCATCAATGACGACCGGACAGTCAAAGGCCTCTACGATACGGCATAAGTCTTTTTTAGCAATGATCTGGCCTGTTGGATTATTCGGATTTGAAAATAAAACCATCTTTATGTTTTCTTCTTTACCTTTTGCAATAAAAGCATCTACATCAAAAGCGGCTTTTGGTTCCCGTGGAAAGCGGACGATCTCACCTTCATGCATGCTTACATAATAATCATACATCGAAAAATCTGGCGTCAGTGTATATAGCTTTTCACCTTTATGAATAAACATTGCAATCAAAAGACCTAACATTTCATCTGAGCCATTGCCAGCAATCACTTGATCTGCCCCTACGCCTACATATTCAGCATACGCAGCACACAGCTCACTGGCTTCATCTTCCGGATAACGATGAAAATCGATTTCCATGATTTTTTCTGCAATTTCTTTACGAATCGCAAAAGGAAGATTTATGCTGCTTTCATTCGCATTTAATAAAATCCCTTCCCTTTCTTTCATTGCCTGATATTCTGCTTTTTCACTCATTGTCTAACCTCACTTTCACCGCATTGGCATGACCGCCTAATCCTTCATGTTCAGCAATATTCATGATTTTTGCGCCATCACGTTGAAGAGCTTGTTTGCTGTAATGCAGATAACAACTGCGTTTGACAAAGTCATCACAGCTTAATGCGGAAGCAAACCGAGCGGTACCATTGGTTGGGAGCACATGATTGGTGCCTCCAAAATAATCACCGATGCTCTCACAAGTTACATAGCCTAAAAAGACACTTCCGGCATTATATATTTGATCTAAATGCTCATTGGCATCTTCGATCATCAATTCTAAATGTTCAGGTGCGATCTGATTGCTGATTTCGATACATTGTTCGATATCTTTGCAGATCATCAGTGTACCATAAACAGCTAAGCTCTTTTCAATGATTTCTTTTCGTTCCAGCATTGCACTCTGCCGTTTCAACTCTTGCTGCACAGCTTCTGCAAGAGCCGTATCGATCGTCAGCAATATACTGCAGGCAAGCGGATCATGTTCTGCTTGAGAGATAAGATCAGCAGCTACAGCGCGTGGATCTGCTTTGCTATCTGCAATGACCAAGATCTCGCTTGGTCCAGCGATCATGTCGATATCTACTTGACCAAATACCAGACGTTTCGCACTCGCAACATAGGCATTGCCCGGTCCTACGATCTTATCCACTTGCGGAATCGTCTCTGTACCATAGGCTAACGCAGCGACTGCTTGTGCGCCGCCTACCTTAAAAATTGAAGTAACGCCTGCTATTTTAGCTGCTGCCGCAATGACAGGTGCAATCTTGCCTTCTTTATTCGGCGGTGTAACCATCACGATTTCTTTAACGCCAGCAATCTTTGCAGGCAGCACATTCATCAATACCGTGCTTGGATAAGCAGCTCTTCCTCCTGGCACATACACACCAACTTTTGCTAATGGCAATACACGCTGACCAAGATAGACGCCATCTTCCTTTTCTAAATGATAACCAGAAGCTTTTTGCTGCTCATGATAAAACGTAATGTTTTGAGCAGCTTCTTTCATATCTTCGATCAAAGAAAGATCTACTTGAGCGTAAGCTTCATCGATTTCTTCCTCACTTGCTTTTAATGTATTTAAAACGACATGGTCGAACTGTTCTGTATAAGCATACAGAGCAGCATCTCCATTCTCTTTCACATTCTTTATGATCTTTGCGGTATTATTTAAGATCACTGGATCTGCATCTGCCATGCGCCCTTTTAAAAACGCACGTAATTCTTCTAAATTATTTGGATCAATCTGCTTCAGCATGTGCATCCCTCACTTTCGCCAAGTCTTCCAATAATGCCATGATTTCCTTTTGTTTCAATTTAAAGCTCGCACGATTGACGATGACCCTTGCAGAAATGTCGCAGATCCGCTCATAAACGATCAATCCATTTTCTTTTAAGGTCGTACCCGTTTCCATGATATCAACGATCCCGTCACATAAGCCTAAGATCGGTGCTAATTCGACACTGCCTTCGATCTTGATGACTTCTACGTCCATATTACGCTTCTTAAAAAAATCTCTAGCCACTTTTGGATATTTGCTTCCGATCTTGATATGACCAAGTTTATCAAATGGACTCTTTCCTGGTAGTCCTGCAACGATAAAACCACATTTCCCGACATTTAGATCAAATAATTCATAATAACGGCCATCAGATTCCAGCAAAGTATCTTTTCCTACGATGCCGACATCTGCAACACCGTGTTCTACATAGGTAACACAATCAGCCGCTTTTACCAAAAAGTAGCGTTGGTCTTTCTTTGAATCTTGAAATACGAGCTGTCGCCCTTTATCTTTTAACTCTTCAATTCCATATCCACACTGTTCAAACATCGCTACGCTTTGTTTCTCCAGTCGTCCTTTTGTTAATGCGATCGACAGCATGTTTACGCCTCCTTTATCTCAATATCAGCAATGGTTTCATCCGCAATCAGATGAACACGCGCTGTTTTTGCCAAAGCACTTGCTTTTTGCAAGGCTTCGATCCGTTTATTTGGATGATAATGGATCACTGTTTTCTTTTGTTTTGATTTTGGCTCATAAATCTGAGAAAGCGGATCTAATTTAATAGAAAAGCCGACAGCCGGTAAATTTCTTCCGTATTTTTCCAACAAGGTATCATAACGGCCGCCGCTCAGCACACGTTTACCGACACCTTCTACATAAGCTTCAAATACGATTCCTGTATAATAGTTCAAATTTTTTGTCTTGCCCAGATCAAATTGAACTCGTTCACAACCCAATTTCTGCAGATCAGATGCTAATTGTAATAAACGATCTAAGATTTCTTTCAATTCATCACAGAAACAATATTGTTTTGCATCTTCTAACATCTGTTGATCCCCGCTCAACCAAGGAAGCTGTAAGAAAAACTGCTTTCCTTCATCTTGCAATCCGAGCTCATCTAATTTTTCAGCTAATGAAGTCATGCTCTTTTGATCAATGAGATCTGCCAAATCTTCACTCTCTTCCTGACCAATTTTGAAATATCGGCAAGCTTCTCTAAAGAAATTGATGTTTCCAATTTCCAAAACCCAAGCATGATTTTTTACGACGCTCAATGCATCCAGGGCAGTCATCAAGATCTCAAGATCACCACTTTGTTGATCGACACCGATCAATTCGACCCCGCAGTCACTAATTTCATTTTTTAAACCGCTGAGATCTTCATGCACTTTAAAGACATTTGCACAATAGCGAAAACGAAGCGGCGGCTTTACATCTTTAAATTTTGTTGCGGCCAAACGAGCGATCGGAATCGTCATATCTGCGCGCAGCATCAAGATTCTTCCTTGTGCATCAAAAAATTTGTACATGTCCTGTTCGTTGATATTATCGAATCCTGCTTCATACGTTTTATAAAATTCGATCGTAGGGGTTATCACTTCTTCATACCCCCAGTTCTCAAAGCGCTCTTCGATTGCTTGCTGCAATTCTCTTCTAGCATTGCATTCATCCAATATGATATCGCGCATTCCTGTTGGTATCGTAAACTGTTTCATTTTTGTTCCTCCTTTTCATATAAACAAAAAAACTTTCATCCAAAGGACGAAAGTATCGTGGTTCCACCTTTTTTTACCGTTCATTCACATAAACGGCCTCTATGAGTATTGACATACTGCACATGATAACGGATGCCTACCCCGTTGAAAGCTACTATCGTTCACCCTCACAACTCCAAGGTGTGTTCACAGGAATTCTATATTCTTTTCCACCAACCAAGAACTCTCTATCATAGGCCTCACTGCTACTCTTCCTCTTCTTCGTCTTATATACGTTTATCTTACTATGTTCAAAAATGACTGTCAACCTTTATTGTAAATAATTTTCAGGTGGATGAAAATTATTTCATAACATTTATAGATGTCGTGTGGGTTCAGATTAATTTAACTTTTGTTCTCTTGTTTCATGAAAACGAACAAAACCGCTGCGATGCAATGCAACCATCACACATGGGATCAAAACCAACTGCAAAATGATTCCTGGAATAGCATCAATAAATGCACTTGCGAAAAAGATCTGCCATGTGAATGTTCCATTCGTCAAGCCAAGCTGGATACACTGCACGATGCCCCAAACGAGTCGCCCGGCTAACATAGCACTGATCAAGCAGCGATACAAAGCACGCACACACTGCCATTTTGAGATGCTATAAAGAAAACCTGCTACTGCACCATAAGTCATCAATTCAAATGCCATTGCTGTTGCCGATGGAAAGAAAACAGGCATGCCAAAGATAGCAGAACGGACTAATGGCACAAGAAATCCTACGAGACCTCCATATTGCCAGCCACAGATCAAGCCGCATAAAAAAACAGGCAAATGCATTGGCAGCAATTTACTGCCGATCTGCGGAATCTGGCCAGTTAAAAAAGGAAGCACTAAACCTAGTGCCATAAACATTGCGGCAAGCGTTAAATTTCGTAGTGATTTATTCATATACGAGCATCCTTTCTATCATTCATTGCTTTTTAAGATATATCTATTATAATCGCTATCTATTCGTCTAACAAATGCTTATTTAATTTTTTATCAGCCTCTTCGATGCATCGCCATGCATTTAAGACCCTTGGATAACCAATATACGGTATGCATTGTGAAATGATCTGGATCAAAAATATACGGTCATTTCCAATTCGCATATTTCCTTCTGCATGCGAGATCAGCTGGGGTTCGCAACCACCTTGTGCTGCCAAAAAGCAGAAAGTGATCATCTCTCTTTGTTGTATGTCCAATCCTTTTCTCGTGTAATAATCGCCAAAGCAGTTTTCTGAAAGCCAACGATTGATATGTTTGCTTTCAACCGGTCCGCGATTGGAAAAACCCCTCATCGATTCACCAAAAATATCGACCTGTAATTGCTCTCCTTTTTCTACACGATCTTCCATTGTCGCCGTAGATCGACTTTCTAAAGGTATCATAATCCCCTTGCGATCCAAAAGTTGATCGATACGATTCAAAAACGGATATACTCGGCCATACCCTAGATAAGCGATTGCCTGATACAGCAATTCTTTGATTTCAACAGCTGATACACCTGTATCCAAAGCTGCTTCTGCCATTCTCTCAAACAGATCCGCTCCTTGACAGCCTAATAAAGATGCCAAAACAGCCATCATTTTTGTATGATGATCGAGATCTCCTATATCGTATACGTCATCCAGTGCAAAAGCTGCAAAACGATTAAACATTTCGTGATCATTATTAGAGCATTCTTTCTTTTCTTCCACCATAAACTTTTCTTTCAATAGTCGTTTCTTTTCTACACTATTCATCCATATCCTCCTCTTGCGTTCTGCTTTCCACTTTCTTTCATTTTACTTCCTTAAAAATTCTTCGTAAAATACTTAAAACCAATGATGATCCATGAGAAAAATGCATGATGTCATTGCAAAACTTTTCTACATTGTTATTTGAGCGCATAAAAAAATCTGCCTATACAGGCAAATTTTTGTTCATAATGCGCTCTTAGGTGCTTTTATGATATGATTCATCCATCCACACAATCAAATACATGTGACCAAAACACATTAGATCAGTCCGTGTTCCTTACAGTAAGTATAAACGCCATCGTTTGCGACATCATCGCAAAAATCATCAGCAACTGCTTTTAATTCATTGGATGCGTTCTGCATGGCAACACCTCTGCCCACAGTCTCCAGCATTTCAATATCATTATTCCCATCACCAAAAGCCATTGCTTCTTCTTTTGTTAAATGAAAGTAATCCAGGATCTTCGTAATGGCCATTCCTTTTCCTCCGTTGGCTGGAATGATATCAACTGCCCGATCCCACCATGCCGTGATCCTAGCTGCTTTTGTATCTTTTAGGATAGATGCATATTCTTCTTTTCTTCCACCGGACAACATTTGATAGATATCTTCTGTATCCGCCACACGATCAAAATCTGCTGATACGGTCAATTCATTACCACCAAATTGATAATACGCTTTTAAATCTGCATCCGACCCATTAGAAACTAGTCTGTTTTTTGTTGCAAGCGAAACGGGACGTCCCATTCGTTTTGTATTTTCTATGATCGTAAACACATCTTCTTTCTGTAATGGATTACGAAAGATATCTTCATCATGCGTAAAACAATAGGAACCATTATACGTCAAGTATGCATCAAACGCTATTCCTGGAAACTTTGGCAACTGTACGGGTGATCTTCCTGTAGCGATGCAGATCTTGATTCCATTTTCTTTTAGCTTTACTAATGCAAAATGCACATTTTCTGAAATAGATTTTTTTCCAATGTTAATCAAAGTTCCATCAATATCAAAAAAAACGATCTTTATATCTTTCATGTACAGATATGCCCCTTTCATTTCTATCTGCCTCTATTATAGCATATCCGCACCTTTCTCTTAACAAAATGACAGGATCATGACGCCTGCAATCCCTGAACCAAACATCACATAAATTGGATTGATTTTCCATTTTCTTAATATGAAAACCGCTGTTATAAAAATAATCACCGGTATGATCTGTATCGTCTTGATATCAGCAGGTATCTCCCTTGTTCCATAAAATGACAAGATCATCAAAGACAGACAAGCTGAAGCAATCATAGCAATTACTGCCGGACGCAAGCCTGATAATATTCCTTGCACCATATTCAATCCTCGATAACGATAATAAATGTATGCTAGCGTCATCACGATCACACAAGAAGGCAAGACACAGCCAATCGTTGCGATGATCGCACCTGGGATCCCAGCTGTTTGAATGCCGACAAAAGTAGCTGAATTGATGGCAATCGGGCCTGGTGTCATTTCAGCAATCGTCATAATGTCGGCAAATTGAGACATTGTCAGCCAAGAATGAATATCAACGACCTGGTTTTGAATCAAAGGCATAGCTGCATATCCGCCTCCGATGCTGAATAAACCAATCTGAAAAAAGCTCCATAACAACTCAAGATAGATCATGATGAATGCTCCTTTTTCTTCTCTCTATAAAAGGTCTCTATCGCACCTATGCAACCACAAATGAAGATAATGGCAATGATGTTTATCTTTAAATATCGAACAGCAATAAACGAAAAACATAATACCAAAATAGGTAATATCCTTTTTTTATCTATGATCCCTTTTGTCATAGATATAACAACATCACAGATGACTGCTGCAACTCCTGCCAGCATACCGGTCATTGCCATGTTTACAAATGGATTATCACGAAATGCAACATAAAACATTGAAATGATGGAGATAATGATCAACGGAGGTAAGATCGTTCCGAATACGGTGATCATTGCTCCTTTGATTCCTGCAACACGATAGCCAATTAAAATTGAAGCATTTACCGCAATCGCACCAGGCGAAGACTGGGCAATTGCAGTCATGTCAAGCATTTCTTGTTCTTCGATCCAATGCAGTTCTTCAACAAATTTCTTACGCATCAACGGAATGATGACAAATCCGCCGCCAAAGGTACAGGCGCTTAATGCAAAAGTAGAAATAAATAATTTCTTATACCGCTCCATGTAAAACGTCCCCTTTTGTTATGAAGTATAGCACTTGTTTCATAATAAATAAAATAATATAATTTTATTAAAATAATATCATTTTATTTATTATGGAGGTATTTCTATGACTTTACGTCATTTAAAAATCTTTTTAGCCTTATATGATCATCAGTTTAATACGAGCAAAACGGCTGAATATCTTCATATGACACAGCCAGCCGTCAGTATTGCCATAAAAGAATTAGAACGCTATTATGGAACCTTATTATTTGATCGGATCAATCACCGTCTAAAGATCACGCAAGCGGGATTACAATTAAAAGAATATGCCTCTCACATGCTTTCATTATTTGATGAAATGGAAAAAAACATGAAAAACTGGGATGCTTCCGGCATCCTTTGTATCGGCTCCAGCATTACGATCGGATGTCAGTTTCTTCCTGACTATGTAAAGACCTTTTCTTCTATATATCCTAACGTAAAGATCAAAGCGTTAGTAAGTTCATCTGATCAGCTTGAACAAAAGATATTAAACAATGAGTTAGATCTTGCTTTGATTGAAGGTGTCGTCCACAGTCCTGATTTGATTGCAATTGATTATATGAAAGATCATCTAACGGTCATATCTTCCGCAAATGGTCCTTTTATAAAAGGACAACAAATTACGATCGAAGAATTTAAGAAACAAGAAATCCTGTTACGTGAACATGGCAGCGGAACAAGAGAAACGATTGATAATGTCATTGAAGCTGCAGGCTTTTCAATTGAACCCAGCTGGGAAGCCATGAGCACGACGGCGCTGATCAATGCAGTGATCAATGGTCTAGGAATCTCCATCTTGCCTTATCGAATGATCATCGATCCTGTTGAAAAAGGACTGGTCATCCCCATCACTGTAAAAGGATTGGAATTCAAACGTAAATTTCAAATGATTTATCATAAAAATAAAATACTCACATCTTCGATAAAAGCATTTATCGAACTGTGTAAATATTATGAAACAACTGACTCACAGTCATCACACGTTGATCTATATTAAAAACGTTTTTTTGTTAATGCTGCATAGCCATAGATTTCTAACAGCGGCTGCAAGATCCATTTTTCTAACATTCTAGAAGATCTTCGCCGATAAGCAATTGTTTCGATCAAAGAAATAAATGTATCTGCTATATTCACGATCCATGCTTCTCGACAAGTTGGAGGAATCACCGTAAGCGGCCACATATGCTTACGAATGATTTCTTTCTCTATAGGGGTCAATTGAAAGTCTTGAAGTGCATTCTTCAAAGCAATGTTTGCATGCCGAAATCCATGCCAGCGATGCCAACGTTCTTTTTCGTGCCAATCGTATAAATAATAATCATGAAGCAATGCCCCTCTCAGCAGCTCTTCTTCATTGCAGCGGACATGTAATTTTCTCATCAATAAAAAACTGTAATAGGCAACCAGCAGACAATGTTCATACGTGGAAATATCACCATGTTGAACATAACATTCCATTTGCTTTAAACGGGTATCTTTCACATAAATAGATAAACGATAAAATGCCTCTTGATGCACTTTCTGTTTCATTTCCATCATCACTCCGTTAACTAGTATAGCATGTAAAAAAGCAAAATAAATGATTCACCTCAATGAATATTCGTTGATTTTTATTTTAAGAATTTAGAAAGACCTCTGATCATGATTTCCAGAGGTCTTTCTCGTTTATTTTTAACAAATATCTTATTTATCCTGTGCGCTTATAACAGTAATGCAAGCATCAATGGAATCGTTATCACAGATAATATAGTAGTAGAAAAAACGCCGGCTGATGCGATTCGATCATTTGCTTTATATTCTTTTGCTAATACAACGACCATGGAACCTGCCGGCAGCGCACCTGAGATTACCAATAATTCTCTGTTAAAATCAGAAATAGGCAGCGGAATCGTAATCAGTGCTAATAAAACAGGCAGCACGATCAGCCGCAGAAATACAGCAACATTGATGCTTCTGCATTGAATGATATCTTTCCAAGATGCTTTTGATAAAGATACACCGATGACAATCATGCTCAAAGGTACACATGCATCTCCTAAAACACTAAAGAAATCAACGCAAGGATCAGGCAAAGAAATATTTCCAAAATATAAGATCAACGCAATGATTGAACTGATTGTTCCAATTGATAACAAATCTTTTACAGATAGTTTCTTCTTATTGCCTTTTTCCAATAAGGCTCTGCCATAAGTGAAAATTAAGACATTAAAAGGCAGATGCATCAAAGAAAACACAAAAACAGCAAAATCCCCATACAAAGCACGCAAGATCGGATAACCGACAAACGCAGTATTTGCAAAAATCATGATCATTTTACAAATAGACACTTCTTCTGCCGGTGCTTTGCTTCTGGCATAAAACAAAACAGCAATGAAAACAAGTAATGCATACAAGAGAATACCACAAACAATTGCCTCAATGACCGTATCACTTTCACCTTGCAAACCGCCATTCAACACCGAGCTGATAATCAACGCTGGATTGAAGACATGTACGACCAAAGTAGATAAGACGCTGCTTCCATTTGCGTCTAATAAGCGTAATTTTGTAAGCAGCCATCCTAATAGGATCAGTGCACTAAGTTCAGCCATAACACCTAACAAAACAACAATATCAATCATCTATATGTCACAATGTCACTTTCTCCTGCAATGACATTTCCTTCCTTAGCAAACATGATTTCTTTGGCATTCCCTTGTGATGTTAAAACACACATCGTTATATTATCATAATTCATCGTTTTCAATTTTTCTGCGTCATATATGAGCAGTTCATCTCCACAAGCTACACGATCCCCTTTTTTCACTTTACAATGAAAAATGTCTTCTTTGATATTTACCGTATCTAATCCGACATGAAGCAATATTTCCATCCGATTCTCCATCGTAATTCCTATTGCATGATAAGTCGGTTCAAAGATCACCGTGATGACACCATCACATGGAGCAAGCACACGTCCATTCTCTGGTTGGACAGCAATGCCATCCCCCATCATCTTTTTAGAAAAAACTTCATCATCTACTTTTTCAATGGCAACCAAGCGGCCATCTGCGAATGCTTTTAAGTGCTGCATTTTCTTTTTAAAAAACATAGATACCTCCTTGTAGTTTTAATTCGAGTTCCATTATAATTATAATTGATATTTGACAGAAAGGATTTGATTTCATGTTAAATCTTCCTCTTAACAATTCCGTCATTGAGCGTTTAAGCGCAAATGAATTGTCGATTTTA
Source organism: uncultured Erysipelotrichaceae bacterium (assembly GCA_949296305.1). GTDB lineage: Bacteria > Bacillota_I > Bacilli_A > Erysipelotrichales > Erysipelotrichaceae > Merdibacter. The sequence goes on along the minus strand of CASFOT010000096.1, from coordinate 3,202 downwards.
GAATATATTTACGAACATTATGATGAAGTGATTCATATGAGCATTCGTGAATTATCCATCGCGGTATCTTACTCTTCTGCAACCATTTTACGCTTCTGTAAAAAGCTTGGATTATCCGGTTTTTCGGAATTAAAATATGTGTTAAGAAACGAAATGGAACAATCACAGAAGAATAAAAATGAAATACCAAAGTTAAATAACCAGATCATCCTAGAGAATATTACTGCTGATATCGAAGGTACTGCTAATTTAATCAAAAATGATCATTTCAAAGAAATCATTACATTATTAGACAGCGATCTTCCTCTTTATCTATGGGCACCTGGCGGAATCACATCAGTCGTAACAGAATATTTGGAGAAACTGCTTTTTGTCTGTGGAAGACAAAAAGTATATAAATTAGAATCTGTCCGTATGGGAGAACATGTATTACGTAACCTTAAACACGATGCAATCATCTTTCTGATTAGTAGCAGCGGATCTTTTGAATCTACCATGCGCTTAGCCCGTTTAGCAAACATTAACAATCTCCATACGATTTCGATTACTCCTTTTAATAACAACATGTTATCTCAACTGACAAAATATAATCTTCATTTTTTTACGAATCAACGTGACTATAAAGGTGCGGAAATCACATCACGTCTTCCTATCTTCTACATTCTGTCTGTTATGATTCAATACTACATTCAATATAAGGAGAGTAATAACCAATGATTCCTTTACTAGAAATTGCACAAAAGAAACAGCTAACTGCCAATGAACAAATCTTATTAAATTATATTGCAAACCATCCAAAGAAGGTCATCCATCAAAATCTACAATTTTTATGTGATCAATTATACATTTCGAACGCGACGATCATACGTTTCTGTCAAAAGCTTGGATTTCGCGGCTTCAATGAATTTAAATTTGAACTACGAAATCAATTTTATGAGCAAGAACAGACTCAAAGGAGCCACGACACATTATTTGATCTGCATTTATCCACTTTTAAAGATCATTTATACAGTATTCATTTAGATAAGATCGCTCATATTTGTTCGATGATCCAAACGCATTCCACGATATACATTTATGGTTCAGCAATGAGCTCGATTCCTGCACATTATCTTCACAGCGTGTTATCATCACTAGATTTTCCCTGTATCTTTGTAGAATGGCGTCACTTACTACGCGGAATAGCTGAAAATACGAATCAAGATACTTTAATGATCATGATTACCTCACATGGCTCTATAAACCGTTACAAGGATATTTTAACAACATTGGTCAACAATCAAACGGATACTGTTATCATCACAGACGAAGATAATGAATTTTTCTTGAATCATGCAACCGTTTATATCAATACAGATGAAGCAGGAAAGGTCATGAACAACGTTGATTACAGCTATAAAACACAAGCATTGATCACCGCACAGATCCTCATAGAAATGATCTATTATCAAATAGCCAACAAGCAGCAGTAACATATCCTGCTGCTTGTTTTTTTTAGTATTTCATTACTTCACGAACAGCATCTGCGACACTTTCTACCTTTGGTCCATAGATAACTTGAATATGTGTCTCACTAGGTTTTACGATACCCATCGATCCTGTTTTCTTTAAAATATCTTCCTTAACAAGAGACATGTCTTTTAGATCGACACGCAATCTTGAAATACAGTTATTTACAGTTACGATATTTTCAAATCCGCCAAGTCCTTCAATCACTAGAGCAGCTGTTTGACGCTGTTTTTCATCTAAGCTCATGCTGGAATCAGAAGATTCATCGTCTTCGGCAACATCGATCGAAATATTCTTTCTCGATAGATACCAACTGAAAACAAAGTAATAAATGAATGCATAAAAGATACCTACAATAATTACCCAATACCAGTTTGATTCTGGCTGGAATACACCCCAGATAAAGAAGTCAATGATACCTCCACCAGTATTACCGATGATTACACCAAGGATCGACATCAACATGAAGGAAATACCGCCCATAATTGAATGGAATACAAATAATACCGGTGCAATGAACATAAATGAGAATTCTAATGGTTCTGTGATTCCTGATACGAAGCTGGCAGCAACACCAGCGATCATCAAGGCTTTTACTTTCCCTTTTTTATCCGCAGGAGATGTACGATAGATCGCCAAAGCAGCTGCAGGAAGACCAAACATCATGAATGGCATTTTTCCTTGTCCCAAAAACTGCGTAAATGGCTGAAGTTCAGACAGCGGAACTTTATCAATATATTGAAGGAATACATTTAAGCAGCCTTCTACACCATCATAAACACCACCAAGAGGTGTCGTACGGAACAGTGAATTCAATACATGGTGAAGTCCTGTAGGAATTAACAACCGCTCCAATGTACCGAAGATAAATACGCCAAAAGCACCAGCCGCATGGATCAGATCACCCAATCCATTGATTCCAACAGAAATTGGTTCCCAGATCAATGGAATAACTAGACCAATCACTGCCATAGACATGATAACAGCTAATGCAACAAATCGTTTTCCTCCATAAAAAGCAATTGCTGCAGGAAATTGAATCTTATGGTATTTGTTATGAAGCCATGTAGTTACCAGACCAGAAATGATACCTCCCAATGCGCCCATATTTACTGTTTCAACACCAAGCGTGCTGGCGATATTCAATGCGCTGAAATCCATGAATCCAGATTGTATGGTACATTGGCTAGCTACTAAGAATGCATAATAACCAAGGAATCCTGCAAAAGCAGCTACTTCCTTATCTTCTTTCGCAAGTCCCATCGCAATTGATATAGAGAACAAGACAGGTAATAAAGTAAATACGATATTTGATACTTTATTTAATGTAGAAATAATAAAGTATGGAATACCTGTAGCCAAGAAAGGCAAGACTTCTAATACCTGAGCTTTCATCAAAGCGGATGTTAAACCCAGAACGATACCGCAAGCAGCTAATGCGGCAATTGGCATCATTAAACTTCTTCCTAAATCAGAGAAGAAATTCATAACCTTATTTTTTTTCATTTGGTTCCCCTTTCCAATATCACAAAGATGAATCAATAACGATATGTTTATTTTAATTCCGGCCACATGCCTTTGTTTGCTTCAATCAAAGCATCCAGTACTTTTCTTGCTTTCTTCGCATCGTTTACCAAGCGGTTCAATGTGAATGCCTGCAATGCTTTCTGATATGAATGCTCATAGAATGCAT
>CASFOT010000095.1 GCA_949296305.1 uncultured Erysipelotrichaceae bacterium | reverse complement strand
CATCATCTAAGGACAGCGTATAAGTAAACGGCTGTTCCTGTGCCCGTACATGGAGATGGTTGTGTGCTTCTAATGAAGCCATGCGTTTGAATAGAGCAGTGAGTTGGCTGTTCAAACGTTTTTGCATCTGCATGATGGCAGAAGCTCTTTGTGGATAGAGCTGGATCAATGTGTTGCATTCGTTTTTGATCCGCTGTGCCAATTCTTCTGCCTGTATATCAACATAGGCTTTTCCGTATTGTTCGCATAATTGTTGTAACAAAACATGGATCAAAGAGCCGATCTGGGCATTATCGATCTCATTTTTCTGTTTCTTCAAATGCAGTCCATACCGCAGAAAATAAGAGAATGGACATTGACGGTAACGTTCAAAAGCTGAGATGGAACCGCGTAATTCATTGTTTTGCAGATAAAGCTGATGGGCGATCATGGGGTCGAGTGAATGAAAGCGATGTTTTGAAGCGTGAACATTGGTAAGCGGCAGTGTTTGCAGCGCAATGCCGCAGCGTTCCATGTATTGTTCGATTTCCAAGGAAGCTTCATTGTTTTTTCCTTCATAGCTGCCTAATGGATAAGTGATGATCAGTGTAGATTGTGCATGATAGAGCTTTTCACACTGGGCTAGATGCTGTTGGTAACGCTGTTCCATGGAAGGCAAAGACAAGTTTGCGCAATACCGTTCATCAAAGAGACCGCTTCTTGCAGCAAAGTTAGGCCAGGCATTCATGGTTGCACCGCAGACATAGCGGATCTTGCGTTCATAATGCAGGTCATGGACCGTATGGACGAGCACACCGCCCAATTGATCATAACTGTTTGACAGCTTTTTTTCATTTAACAGCTGTGCTAAGAACAAGAGATCTTCTTGGGTATGGATGTAAAGATATGCTTCTTGAAAAAGTGTCTGGATCTGTTTCATGCAGCGGACTTGTGCGCTGTTTGGTGAGGAATAGCGCTCAGCGAAGAAAGCACACAGAAAAGATAAGGTCTCCTGTGGGGGAAGCTGTTGGGCTTTCTGCAACACCGCTGACAGCATGGGCTGCTGCAGCATCGCTTTCTCTTCTAAGCGCTGTAATTGTGTCAGCGTATAGGTATCGACCAATGCATTTGCCTCTGCTTGTTTTGCTTTTGGCAGGATCGGTTCATGGACTTCTTGCTGGAAGAGCTGTGCATATCGCAGAAATGCATCTGTATCAAAAGCAAAGATCTTACTGGTGAGCAATGTTTGCAATGTGTTGGAATCAGGCTGTGCAAGGTAGCGGAGCCATGCTTCTACCTGCATGCTTAATTCATTGTTGGCATGGGTCGAAAGCAAAGTATAAGGAATCTGATAACGTTCAAAGATCTGACAAGCCAACGCTTCATAAAAAGGGTCTAATACGCACAAAGCAATGTCATCTGCCGGTTGGTCTTGCTCGATGATCTGTTGCGCGATCCCTTCGATTTCCTGCCGCATGTTGACTGCAGAATAAAACTGCGGATCCCTTTGATCAAACGTAAAGGTGATCAGCTGTGCACCTTTTTGAAGCAGCAGATCGACGACCTGCTGTTGAAAGTATGTGAAAAAAGAAGGATAGATCCACAATCGTGAAGCATCTTCCATTGCTTGAATCTTTGCCAATATTTGCTTTTGATGATCCGCTTCATTCGTGAAGGGAATGAGCAGCGATAAGATCGCTTTCAATTCTTTCTCGCTTTCATTTCGCTGCGGCAGCATATCAAGAGAAACATCATATAGCTTTAGTTCAGCCGCAAATTGTGCACATTCTTTGAGAAAAGCCGCATCTTGAAACTGAGAACGAAAGATCGAAAATTGCTCTTGATGCTTCATTAACGTTTCTCGATAAACGAACAATAACTGATCTGTGTGAAGATCTTCATGAACCAATTGATCCATCCAAGCGGACAAAGAGAGAAAGGAAACACCTAACAAGCCGGTATTTTCTTTCAATAATGATTGTTGAAAAGGCAGACGTAATGCATCGTTGATCAGCACGGTGCTGCCAAAAGAAAATTGTTCAAGCATAGTCATTTGATCACCTACTTTGCGATTACGTAAATTTTATCAAATATGTAAAATCACTGTCAAACCATGTGTATCCGGCATGGAAGCCGATTGTATTTAAGAACGGAAATGTTATACTTAAGATAATAATGGGAAGAAAGAGGAATACAAATGTTTGGGATCATAGGCGGATGTTTATTCTTGTTTATCGATGAAGCTATACAGATGTTTTCGGATCAGCCTTCTTTGACACCGGTGTGGATCGGTTACCTGCTGTTTGCGCTTGGGGGATGGTTATTAAAAAGAGATGAACGAGTTACAGACCCAGGGATCCGTTATGCGCTGGTCAGTGCCTGTTGTTCGTTCTTCTGTTTGATCGAACATCTGTTTTATGCCCGTCAATCAATCATTTCTATGATGACGGAGGCAGTTGCTTTGCCGATCGTATCTACATTGATGCTGCATCATGCTGGAAAAGGATTGATCGAACTGGAGAATCGTTATGGATGTGATTGGCATGGCAGATGGATTCGGATCATCAGCATCTATGTGAATCTTTCATTTGCCGGGATCCATTTTGCGGTATTTCCATTGGTTGTCTTTGTGATTGCAAACTGTATCGTTGCATGGGGTTTCATGGGCGTCTGCATCGTTTTGACCATCCGATTTTGGTGGAAGCGAAGCCAGAAAAGAAGTTAGGAAAGAATGTTATGTGATACAATGAAAAAAAGGAGGCGATTTTATGTTGCTGATAACGATCGGTCTGGGATTTTTATTTATCACGCTCAATATCAATAATACACAGGTCGTTCCGACATTTGTCGGTTATGTGCTGATCATCATTGATTGTGTGCAATTAGAAGAAAGCAGTCATTATTTTAAAAAGGCCATCGGCGTTTCCATCGCCATGTTTTTGATCAACATGCTCAGTTATATCCTTGCTTTATTTTTTTCACAGCAGCTTTTATGGACGGAACAGATTTTTGGCGCTGTTACATGGGGCTATCTTGCGCTGATCTTATCAATGATCTTGCATCTGTTTGTTTTATTTTTCTTGGTCAAAGGATTGCAAGAGATCGAACAGCAAAAACAAATACATTTGCATGGCGCTGTTTTGATGAACTTGTGGATCGCCATGGCGGTCATTCAAGCATGCACCTTGATCCTGCTGCTTTTGTTCATGCCGCAAATCATCATGTTCAGTTCGCTGCTGTTGATTGCGATCAAAGTCATTCAGTATGTCTTCTGGGGCTTTTTTATCCATGCGTATACCATTTATCGTCAATCCGCATAAGAAAAGGAGCAGTATATGTTTTGCGATTATCATGTACATACGGAATACAGCGATGATTCGCTTTATCCAATGGAAGACTGTGTCAAAGATGCCATAAGAAAAGGGATGGATGAAATCTGTTTTTGCGATCATGTAGATTACGGCGTGAAACTGGATCCGATGGGATTGGATGAAGAAACGAAGAAACATGCCGTGCTCAATGTGAACTACCCGTTGTATTTTGCACAGATCCAAGCACTTCAAGAAAAATATCAGGGACAGATCGTGCTGCGCAAAGGATTGGAATTCGGCATGCAGACACATACGATCCCGGCATTTCAGCAGCTTCAGCAAATGTGGCCATTGGATTTTGTGATTCTCTCGATTCATCAGGTGAACGACCGTCAGTTTCATATCCGTGAATTTCAGGAAGGTCAAAGCGAAGCACAGTATTATACCGCATATTATCAGGAATTGTATGAGGTCATTCAGCGTTATCATGATTACAGCGTGCTGGGGCATTTGGATCTGATGAAGCGCTATGATGATTCAGATGGTTATGACGGTTTTATTCATCATTATGATCAGATCGAGCAGATATTGAAAACGGTCATTGCGGATGGAAAGGGCATTGAGGTGAATACATCGTTTCATCGCTATGGATTAGATTCGATGCTGCCTGACAAGCGGATCTTGCGTTTATATCATGATCTGGGAGGAACGATCATCACGATCGGCAGTGATTCTCACGCACCGGCACATCTTGGCACGTATATCGATGAAGCAAAAAGAACGCTCAGGGAAATCGGTTTTACCCAATTCTGTACATTTAAAGCGATGCAGCCGATCTTTCATCCTCTTTCGTAAGTTTGATCAGGATCCTTCACCTGCAAGGGTCCTTTTTTTATAAGTGATGTTTAAGAAAGGAAATAAATGCCATACTTTCAATATGAGGTGAAGATCCATATGAGTTACAAAAAAATCGTTGTTGTTACCATGATGTGGCTGTTGGTGCTCAGTGGCGGCGTCATTGCTAGAAACAGTGAAGGTGTTCCTTTTGAGATGCATTTTGATTCAGATTGCGCGGAGACCTACCCATTCCAAAAACAGATGCAGGATACATACCAGAAATTGATGATGGGCATTCAAAAAGACAGCAGATATACGGTATTGGTACACAATCTCTCCTTATTTGAAAGTGAAGATGTGACCGCACAGATGAAAATGGGGACCTTAGTGCTCACACAAGGAGATGGAAAAGGAGCAACCGTAGAAGGCACACTTGCTCAGTGGAATTATTGTGTGGCAGAAGTAGAACCAAAATCATGGCTGGCTTCTTTGTTTTCTTGAATCTGCAGCAGGGTTCAATTTTTAAATCACCGGAAAAGATGCTACAAGATCCGTAGCTCTTTTTTTCTTTTTTTAACATGCTATAATTGTTACAGAAAAGAAAGGAGCAGCCTTTATGATGAAAAAAGAAACGATCAAAGACATGTTGTTGGTCATCATGGGCAATCTGCTGCTGGCAGTTGGTGTAACGGTTTTTATCTTGCCTAATGATGTGTTGACCGGAGGGGTTACCGGAATTGCAGTGGCTTTGCAACCGCTCATCCAGGTCGAACCCACGATCATGATCAATGTGTTGACGATTGCGCTGTTTTTTGTGGGACTGCTGTTCCTTGGAAAGCGGTTTGCATTGAAAACACTGGCATCGACGATCTTTTATCCTGTATTGATTTCTTTGCTGTCGTGGATCATCGCTGCTTATTTTCCCAAAGATTATTTTGTGATGGATCGTTATCTGGCTACGATCTATGGAGGCATGCTGATGGGGTGCGGTGTTGGTTTGATCTTTCGTTGCGGCGCCAGCAGCGGAGGCATGGATATTCCGCCTTTGGTCTTGCATAAATTTACGCATATCCCATTGGCTACCTTGGTATTGGTCACCGATGCTTTGACGGTGATGCTGGGTGTGGCTACTTATGGTTTTCAAGCGGCATTGATCGGGATCCTTTCTGTGTTTATCAGCAGCATATCGATTGATAAAATGCTGACTTTAGGGGCGATCAAATCAAAAAACTGCATGATCATCTCAGAACGTTATGAAGAAATGCTGGCGTATATCCATCAAGAACTGTATCGAGGAACGACGATCTTGAGCGGGCATGGAGGCTATACGCATGAGAACCGTCCGGTGATCATGGTCGTCGTCTCAAAGAAACAATATCCTTTGCTGGAACATGAAGTGCTGAAAGTAGATCCCAACGCATTTATCATCGTTACAGATACCGATGAAGTGCACGGGCTCGGCTTTACTTATGAAGATGAAGATTTCTAAAGAGGAGATAGTATGAAACAGACATTTAATTTTCATGGCCATACAAAACGCTGTGGACATGCGTATGGAGACGATGAGGCATATGTGCTGGCTGCAATCGAAGCAGGGTATCAAAAAATCGGCTTTAGTGATCATGCTCCTTATCCGGGACAATATAATGAACGTGAACGCATGGATATGAGCGAGCTGGAGGAATATATCCATTCGATCAAAACGCTGCAGAAAAAATATAAGGAACAGATCGACATATATATCGGTTTGGAAATTGAAAATTACCAGGCATTTAAACAAGAAATTCGTGCTTATCGTGCGCAGATGGATTATTGCATCATCGGTCAGCATTCAATGGCTTTGCGTGATGGACAGGCTTTGGGCGATTATTATCTGGAAAACGATCCAGCACATGTATTGTTATACGCAGGGCAGATCAAAGAAGCGTTGGAAGAAGGATTAGCAGATATCGTCGCTCATCCTGATTTGTTTATGTATGGACGAGAAACATGGGATGAAAGCTGTGAGACCGCCGCAAAGATGATCTGTGAAGCGGCCAAAAAAGCGAATGTGCCTTTGGAAGTCAATTTGGGCGGCGTTAAATATGGCGTGCGTTTGTTGGGAAAAGAGAAGCGTTTGTCATATCCTTATCGGCGATTCTGGGAGATTGCACAGCAGACAGGCAATCAGGTTGTTTACGGATTGGATGTGCATGCGCCTTCCGAGTATAAAATGATCGAACGTTTTGCTTTGGTCGATCAAGTGATCGATGGGTTAACACTTTCTTTTGCAGAGGATCTTAACATTCAACATAAGCTTTAAGTAAGAGGAAAGGTACAAATGAATGATCAGGTCGCTTTGACATTGATGATGGAAAATACAAAAGAACAAGGTTCCAGCATTTCTGTTGAACCGATCGCAAGATAACAAAACGGGCACACATGCAAGTGCCTCTTTTTTTGGGGCGATCGATATAAATAAAAAAGAATAAGTGAAAAATGAGGATATAATGATCGTTAGACTTACAGATGTGAAATATTTAATGAAAAAAAAGTGATTCTATGCGATAATACCAACAAGTAAGGGGGTAGGTTCATTGAAAATCAAAGAAGTGATCGTCGTTGAAGGGCATCATGATAGCAATGTATTAAAACAGTATTTTGATTGTGAGACGATCGAGACCAATGGCCTTTCTCTGACAGCAGAAACGATCGAATTGATCAAAGATGCAAAAAGACGCTGTGGTGTGATCATCTTTACAGATCCGGATCATCCAGGAGAAAAGATCCGGCAGAAGATCAATGCGGAAGTGGAAGGCTGTAAAAATGCTTATATTGAAAAAAATAAAGCAAAGACACCGAAAAAAGTAGGAGTGGAACATGCCGGCCGCCAAGATCTGGAAGAAGCGTTAGCCCACTGTTTTACCTATGTTGAAGAGATCAAACCATGTTTTACGATGGATGATATGCTTTTGTTAGGATTACAGGGAAATGATGACAGTGCAAAACGGCGTGAATGGCTGGGCAGTGTATATCATTTGGGAAAGCCAAATGCGAAGACGTTATTAAAACGTTTTAATTTATTGCAAATCAGTGTACAGGAAGTACGTGAACAGCTGGAGAAGGGAGGATTTGCATGAAAAAGGTGATAGCCACACCATCAGTTACCAAGGAAATCTTAGAACGGCATTCATTGTTCGCAAAAAAGAGTTATGGACAGAATTTCTTGGTAGAGAGCGGTGTCGTTGACAAGATCGCCCGTCATGCAGTCATCAGCGACCATTGTGTTGTTTTTGAGATCGGTCCTGGTATCGGCGCATTGACACAGTTTCTATGTGCGTATGCAAAAGAAGTCGTTTCTTTTGAGATCGATGAACGATTGCCTGCAGTGCTGGCAGATACGTTAGCAGAAGAAACCAATTTTACATTGGTAATGGAAGATTTTTTGCAAGTGGACCTGGAAACATGGGTACAACGTTATCGTGAGAAAGGCTATGATGTGGTCATTGCGGCCAATCTTCCTTATTATATAACGACCCCGATCTTGTTTAAGATCTTTGAATCTGATGCAAAGATCGATGCCATTACGGTCATGATGCAGAAAGAGGTAGCTGACCGGTTTTATGCAAAGCCTGGCAGCAAAGATTACAATGCGCTCAGCGTGATCACGCAGTTTCGCTGCAGCGTGCATCCGGTAATGAAAGTGCCGCGTAATGTCTTTATGCCAAAACCAAATGTGGACAGTGCGGTGCTGCAGTTTCGTTTCATTGAACATTTGCCAGTAGATGAAGACCGGTTTTTTGCGATGGTGAAGGCTTGTTTTGCCATGCGCCGGAAAACGATCTTAAATAATTTTTCTGCATGCTGTAAAAATAAAGAGATGGCAGAACGTATATTGGAACAAGCTGGGATCGCGCCGAATATCCGCAGTGAACAGCTGGATCTCCCTGCCTTTTTACATCTATATGAGGTATATGAACATGAAAGTGGAAGCAAATGCGAAAATTAACTTGTCGCTGGATGTTGTCAGGCGGCGCGAAGATGGATATCATGATCTGCGCATGATCATGCTGCCGCTGTCGCTGCATGATACATTGGAAGTGGAACTGGCAGATCGTGATGAATTGATTTGTTTTGATGAACGGGTGCCGGTAAATGAGAACAACCTGATCTTTAAAGCGTTGGAATATCTGCGTGAAAAATGGAACATGCATGCACATTTTCGGATCCGATTGGAAAAACGCATCCCGATGGAAGCAGGTTTAGCAGGCGGAAGCGCTGATGCAGGTGCGATCATCCGTGCTGCGATGGAATTGGCAGAGATCCAAGCGCCGATCGAAGAAGTGGCAAAAGGTGCAAAGCAAGTGGGTGCCGATGTGCCTTTCTGTGTGCTGAATCAGAGCGCGCGCGTCGAAGGGATCGGAGAACAGGTTTTTCCGTTGCAGGATCATTGCCGTTTTGATATTCTGCTTGTCAAACCATCGACCGGTGTGCCGACAGGAAAAGCTTATCAATTATTGGATTTTGCCAAAGTGGAACATCCGGATATCGATTGGATCGAACACTGTCTGATCGAAGATCGGTATGAGCAGTTATGCAAATGTTTAGGAAATACGCTTGAATACAGTGCATTTCAGATCAATCCAGAAGTAGAAAAGCTGAAAAAAGCTTTGCAAGCAGACGGGGTCAACGGTGCATTGATGTCAGGGAGCGGTTCAACGGTATTCGCGATCGATCGCGACCGGGAGAAACTGCTGCGTCTTCAAGAACGGTATGCAAAAATGGGATACTTTGCGCAGATCGTAAAACGAAAAGGATAGAGGAGGAAAAGCTATGGAATGGATCAATAGGGCCAAAGCGTTTTACCATCGCAAGCTCGATGGCTATACGTTTGAAGAATATTTGATCATGTTTGTGACATGCTCGATATTTCTGCCATATTTCTGTTCGATTGCCGCGATTGTCTTTACGCTTTGTTATCTGGCAGCAACCCATCAGCTGATCACGATCATCCGCAACACACCGCGGGCCTTTCTGTTTTTTCTGTTCTGTCTGGTTTCTTTTGTCACTTCAATGATGTATTCCAATCAGATTGGCATGCTGCAGTCTTTTGCAATGCTGCTGATCTTTGTGTATTACATGTTTTATCGAAGCATCATCAATAAACGCCTGTTTATTTTGCTGATCGATGCATGCTGTATCATTTCCATCTTCTGCTTTATTTGGGCCATCATGGAATATTTCCGCATCATCGATCATTTTGGCTACAGCTTTTTTGATCTGGAAATAGAAGATGCGCCGCATTGGCGTGTCAACTCTACTTTTTATAATGCAAATTTCTATGCGATGATGATCGAATTTCTTGTGCTTTGCTGTGTCTATAAGCTGTTGTATTCAGAAAAGCTGCATCGGATCTTGTTTTATTGGGGCATCATCTTATTGAATTTGTTTGCCTTGTATCTGACTGGCTGCCGCACAGCATGGGCATCGTTTATCGTTGCGATCCCGGTGATGTTTCTGTTGACGAGGCATTGGAAATCGTTCATGGTTTCCATGGGCTTGCTGCTCAGCGGTGTCAGTGCGGTATGGATCGATCCAAGTTTATTGCCGCGCAGTGGTTTCTTGGATTCATTTATCGTACGCGGGCGGATCTGGAAAACAGCAGTCATGGCCATTCAAGACCATCTGCTCTTTGGCGGAGGACCGCAGTGTTATCAGATTTTTTACAAGCTTTATGATGGGCGAAGAGCGATGCATGCACATAACGTGTTCTTAGATCCGTTATTAAGCCACGGTTTGATCGGCTTGCTGCTCATGTTTGCTGCTTTTTGGGAAAATATAAAAGAAATCATCCGCCTGTATACCAAACGCTTCGATGTGCCATTGTTTGCTTTGATCGCTGCTTTTTTGTTAACGGTGTTGATTCATGGTCTTTTTGATCATACATTGAACTGGATCCAGACGGCCATGCTGTTTCTGATGGTGTTTGGTTCGAGTGCAATCTATGTGAATAATGGAGGACGGCCGGAAACCCATGGAAATGTGCCGATAAAAAATAACGGGAGTGCTGATTAAGCGCTCCTGTTTCTGACTGTTTGAAAAAGAAGAAAACATCCGTTACAATAAAAGGAGAAATGAGGGATCTCGATGGTGTATGCAATCGTGAAGCTGGCAATCTATCTAATTTGCTTTTTGGCCGCACTCTTTGCTTTGAGCGGTGTTCAATTTGACCGCTTTGTCAATGTGCGTCAGCCGATGAAAGCGCAACTGCTGTTTTTGATCTTAGCTATGGCACTTGCTTATCTGTGTGGCAGCTTTTTATTGGAGCTGACGATCTTTAATGGACTCACCTAAGGTTTATAAGGTCATCATCGTTGATGAAGATATGCGCCGCCAGCTGCATATCAAAAACATGGTCAATTGGCATGCGCTTTCCTGTGAATTGATTGCATTTGCGCAAAACAGCAAAACCGCTTATCGTTTATATCGGGAAATTTATCCAGATATCATTCTGATCGGTGTCAGCGGAAAGCGATTGGACCGCATTTCTTTGATTCACCAGATCCGCCGTATGGATGAAAATGTCCAGATCTTATTATTTATGGACAATTATTCCTATTACCGCGTACGTTCTTACATTCGCAGCGGCATCGACGATCTGCTTTTATTTTCACTTTTGACCAAAGAAGGTCTTCAGGCAGCCATCGAAGAGGCAAAAGCCAAAGTGAATCAAAATAAACGCCATCATGCGGCTGTCGTAGATGGTGTGATCCGTGAGCTTCAGCAATGCCTGCTGCTGCGCAAAGAAGACCATTCCAGCGAAGCAGAAGATTTTGAGAAGGTCTTACAACATCCGTATTATGACTTTCTGAAAGAAGGGGTCCTGATGGCTTATCTGCGCATCGATCAGATCCATCTCATTCATTATCAGCGAAAGATCGATCGAAAGCATTTGCGCATGCAGCTGGAACAGATCTTGAAAGAAAATCACATGGCTCTGCCAGAAGCGGTTCCTTTATTTTTGAATCAGCACAGTGTCGTAGTTTTATTTCGCTCCAACGATCCTACGCAGATCTTGTTTTTAGTACGTTCGCTGCATACACAGATACAGCAATTGTTAAATTATGATATGACGGTCGTCATCAGCGAACCTTTCACAAAAGCACAGGAAATGATGGATCAATTTGATCAGCTGCTGCAATGCAGTCAAAACCGCTTTTATGAAACGGAGCATATCTTGATGGTCCGTGATGCATTAGAACCAAATTTTCAACGCTTGCATCCCAATAAGGTCGGTTTTCATCAACAGCTGTTCAATGCAGTGCTCATGCAGGATTTTGAACGGGTGCGATCGATTCAGACACAGATGCTGGATTATATGGAAGAGTACCAGATATTGCCAAGAGATGTCTTGGCTTATTGCAGCTTCATCGTGAATAATGTGGAAGGACGAGAGAGCACATTCCGTCTGCAAAGCAAACATTTTCCTTTTGAGGATGCAGGTACGGTCATCTTTTATTGTGAGACATTGACGCAGCTGCGCATGGAGATGCAGCAGATCTGGACAGCGATGGAGCTGTGGATCAATGAGAAGAACCAGCCGCGATATCGCAGAGATGTAAGCGACTGGATGGAATTTATCCACAAGAACCTGCATCGTCCGTTGAGCTTGGCTGAAGTTGCCATGCATTTTCAAGTATCTCCGAGTTATGCCAGCCGGTTGTTCAAACAAGAAGTTGGGCAGACGATGATTGCTTATATCAATGAGGTGAAGATGAAAGAGGCGTTGGTCTTGCTTCATGAATCAAATTTATCGATCAAAGAGATCGCTAAACGTGTCGGTTTTGAAGATCCGTATTATTTTGATCGAGTGTTCCGGCGATATCATCAGATGACCCCGAGAGATTATCGCAAAAAACTAAAAGAGCGTAGTGTATAATCTGATCACGTTCTCATATAGTTGTATGAGGATGTGATTTTTTTGCGTTTAGAGATCAAAGTGTTTTTGCTGGGTGCTGTCATTTTCTGCTGTTTGTTTTTGTGGGTCCAGCAAGTGAATATGTTTGAATCGATCGTAAGAGTAAGTGACAGTGAAAAAAAGGAACAAACAAAAAAAATGGTGTCGTTGACCCGCGGAGAAGAGACCTTTGAAATCGAATTGGAAACATATCTGAAAGGTGTCGTCGGATCAGAAATGTCACCGTCCTATGAAATGGAGGCTTTGAAAGCACAAGCGGTCGCTGCTCGTACATTTGTCGCTTCGCGCAACTATAAAGTGGATGATACGACTGCCTCACAAGTGTATTTGGATGATGAACAGCTTCAGGCCGTTTGGAAAGGACAATATGAAACGAGCAGGCAGCGGGTAGAAGAAGCAGTCGATGCAACAAGAGGCGAGATCATGACCTATGAAGGAAAGCCGATCACTGCCTTCTTTTTCGCCAGCAGTGCTGGGAAAACAGCCAACAGTGAAGAATATTACAACAGTGCACTGGCTTATCTGCGCAGTGTGGATTCCCCTTGGGACGAAACAACAGATGAAGATTACATCAGTACGTTTCAATGTACGAAAGAGGCGCTTGGCCAAGCATTGGGAAAGGATGCATCGGTTTCCTCCATACAAGTGAGTGCTTCTTATGAAAGCGGCTATGTCAAAACTGTACAGATCGATGATCAGAGCTACAGCGGACGTGAGATCCGGGAAGCCTTACAATTGCGGTCAAGCTGTTTTACGATCAAAGTGCAAGGAGAACAGGTCATTTTTACGATCAAGGGGTCCGGCCATGGGGTGGGCATGTCCCAGGAAGGGGCGCAAGGGATGGCGCTGGAAGGGAAAAGTTATACGGAGATATTAAAACATTATTACAGCGGCATACAGCTAGACGATGTGTATAATTCTTAAAGGCATGGGCATAATGGGGATAGAGGTGATAAAATGCTCAGTTATGAAAATAAAACGATCCGATGGAAAAAAAGAGGAATCGTCGTTATGTCCTGCTTTTTGATCATTGCGGTAGGAACCTTGACATGGATGATGAATCAAGATCCGCAAACAGAACCGACCGTAGCCGAAGATCAAGAGGTGATCCTTCCCTTGCCAGATGAAGAATTGCCGCAAATCGTACAGAAGCCGTTTGCAGTTGATGCTGTGATCACAGTAGACTATTTTGATGGTGAAGAAAACAAGACCGATACATTTGTGAAATTTGAAGAAGTGTATCGTTCTTCGCAGGGAATCGACTATACAAAAGATGGAGAAGCCTTTGAAATCATCGCGATGATGGATGGGGAAGTCAGCGATGTCCGAGAGGATGAATTGTTCGGAAATACCGTGGTCATTCAAAGTGAAACGATGACGGTAACGATGCAAAGCCTCAATGATGTGAAAGTAAAAAAAGGTGATCATGTGGAACAAGGAGATGTGATCGCTTCTGCAGGAACATGCGTGTATGGCAAAGATCTTGGAAATCATCTGCATCTGGTGGTCGAGATCGACGGACAATTAACGGATCCTGAAAATGTGTATGGCAAGACAGCTGAAGAGTTCAATGCGTTGATTGGCCAGTGATCGTACAAAAACGGGCATTCAAAGAATGGCTCAGACCGTTGATAAAGTCGCTCTTTGAGCAGACTTTTGTCATACGGTCTTTTTAGTCTCCACTTTTATATAAAAAGCAGGCAGTCTTAAGCCGTCATTTGTCTAAAACTGCCTGAAAAATGGTTTATCATCCCCACTTTTTAGCCATTGCTTTTCAATGCTTTTGAAGTAGATCGTTTGTCAACATGCTGGGGCATCCAAAGCAGGCCCTTTTTTGATTTGTCGAAAAATGTGAAATATCGGCTGTTGCTTTCAATCTATTTGTTTTTGTTGAAAAAAGTGATAGAATATAGAAGCTATCAAGCACTTGCTTTTCATGGAAGTGCTTAGCAGATGAGGGATCATCAGAAAATTAAGTTTGGAGGAATGTTCATGTTTTCAAAAGAAGTTGGAATCGACTTAGGAACAGCAAATATATTGATGTATGTCAAAGGTGAAGGAATCGTCATTGATGAGCCAAGCGTTGTGGCCATTGATGCAGAGACAAAACGCTGTTTAGCTGCCGGCAGTGAAGCAAAAGAAATGTTAGGCCGTACACCAGGAAAGATGATGGCGATCCGTCCATTGAAAGACGGTGTTATCGCTGACTTTGAAGTGACGGAGATCATGTTGAATTATTTCTTTAAAAAACTGGAATTGAAAGGAATGTTTCGACGTCCGATCATTTTGATCTGCTGTCCAAGCAATATTACAAGCGTAGAGCGCAATGCAATCCGTGATGCGGCTTACCGCAGCGGCGCAAAAAAAGTTTATATTGAAGAAGAACCAAAAGTAGCGGCAGTAGGCGCTGGACTGGATATCGGCAGACCTAGCGGCTGCATGGTCTTAGATATCGGCGGCGGTACGACCGATGTTGCGGTCATTTCATTAGGAGAGATCATCACGAGTACATCGCTGCGTGTGGCAGGTGATGCCATGGATCGTGAGATCATCAAATTCTGCAAAGAAGAAAAGAAACTGCTGATCGGTGATCGTACAGCAGAAGAAGTGAAGAAGAAGATCGGTACTGCATGGAAAGGTTCTACAAAAGATGTGATGGAAGTCAGCGGCCGAGATCTGGTCAGCGGATTACCGATCAGCATCCAGCTGAACAGTGCAGAGATCCAAGGCTGCTTGAATGAGCGTTTAGCCGAGATCGTGCATGCATGCCGTACAGTTTTAGAAAATACACCGCCGGAATTAGCTGCAGATATCGTAACGCGCGGCATTGTGCTGACAGGAGGCGGTTCTCTGTTGAAAGGCTTGGATGAGCTGCTGCGTGATGAACTTCACATTCCGGTATTTGTGGCCGACAATGCGCTTCGCTGTGTTGCTGAAGGTACAGGGATCTTGCTGGAAAATCTGCACTTGGTCGGATAAATTTGATAACGAGGTTTCATTATGAATGATATTCTATTTGTCATTCTTCCCTTTACCATCTCATTGGTATTGACACCGGTCGTCAAACGGATTGCTTTTCGTCTGGATGGGTTTGCACAGATCAATGAACGTACGGTGCATTCAGGGAAGATCGTGCGGATCGGTGGTGTTGCGATCTACTTGGCTTTTATCATCTCTATGGCTGTTTTTATCAAGACCGATATGGCGATGAATGGGATCTTATTAGGATCAACGATCATGTTCATCGGGGGCCTGACAGATGATTTTGTCAATCTTCGGCCATTATATAAATTTGGCTTTCAAGTGGTGGCCGCAATTGTATTGATTGCTTCTGGTGTGACGCTGGATGTGATCCGCCTGCCGTTTGGCATCACCATTTCCATGGGTGTCGTTTCGGTCATTGTCACTTTCTTATGGATCACAGGAATTACTAATGCAGTAAATCTCATTGATGGATTAGATGGGTTATGCGGCGGGATCAGCGTGATCATCTTGGTGGTCATTGCAATGTTAGCGGTCATTGAGCGAAGAAGCGACGTAGAGATGATCTCCTTGATCTTAGCAGGGGCAACTTTAGGTTTTCTTGTCTATAATGCGCATCCAGCCAGCATCTTCATGGGTGACTGCGGTGCATTGTTTCTTGGGTTCATCATTTCTGCCATCTCTTTATTGGGCTTTAAGAGCTCGACGATCATGACGCTGGCATTGCCTTTGTTATTGCTGGGGCTGCCGATCATTGATACACTGAGTGCGATCTTGCGGCGAACGTTAAAAGGACATAAATTTTCAGAAGCAGATAAGAGCCACATTCATCATCAGCTGATGAATAAATTTGGACATAAAAACACGGTGATCATCATGTGCATCGTTACTGCAATGTTTGGCTTGACTGCTTATTGTTATATGATCAATAAGGGAATTGGCCTGATTTCTTTGTTTGTTATCATGTTCATGGTGGAGCTTTTCATTGAGGTTTCCGGCATGATCTCGGATAAATATCATCCGATCCTTTCAATTGCACGAAGAGTGAAAAAAAAGCTGAATCGGAAACATGTACAAAGTGATCAAGCAAAATGAATATCAAGATATCGTGGAATCATATAAATAAAATGGAGGACAACAAAAAGGTAATTGCCATCTTCTGACGTAAGATGTCACTTACCTTTTTTTTGTAAAAAAACAGGAGGTGCAAGCGATATTTGAAAGAAAGAGAGAAAACGTTCTTTTTCTCTTGACACTTGAAGAGAACTCACTATAATTGTTAATGTACTAATTAGCATACTAACTAAATGGCGGGAGGTGAGAGAATGGATGAAAATTTGAAAATCACGAATTTGCTGCGGATGATCGATATTCGGATTCGCAAAGATCTTGATCTCCGCAATGAAGACTTACAACTTCCATCACTTCAAGTACGTGTTCTTGTATTTCTGCTTCAGCATGATGAAAAAGAAATCAATCCACGTGATCTGGAACATTATTTTCACATCAGTAAACCGACGATCACAGGCGTGCTCAAACGTTTGGAAGAAAAAGGATATCTGCACTATGAGGCGAGCAAGAAAGATCATCGCTATAAGCAGATCGTGTTGGACGA
Source organism: uncultured Erysipelotrichaceae bacterium (assembly GCA_949296305.1). GTDB lineage: Bacteria > Bacillota_I > Bacilli_A > Erysipelotrichales > Erysipelotrichaceae > Merdibacter. The sequence goes on along the minus strand of CASFOT010000095.1, from coordinate 24,070 downwards.
TAAAGCTTATCAGTGCGGAAAACAGCTGGAGCTCAATTTTAAAGCAATGGAAGAACGGCTTTATCGAGGGCTCAGCAAAGAGGATCTGGAAATGACTCGTTCGGTATTGCTGCGTCTGTTATGCAATATTTCAAAGGAGGAGATTGTTCAATGAAACGGTTATTGCAAGAATTAAAAGAGTATAAAGCCGCTTCGATCAAGGCACCTTTATTTATGATCGGTGAAGTTGGACTAGAGTTGGCTTTGCCAATATTGATGGCGTATATCATTGATAATGGTGTAATGAAAGGAGATATGAAAACCGCAGTGATCATGGGCGTGATCATGCTTATCGTTGCTTTTCTTTCACTTGCTTGCGGTGCGATGAGTGCCAAATGTGCCTCTTACGCATCGGCAGGGTTTGTAAAGAATCTTCGTCGTGCGATGTTTGAAAACATCCAACGGTTTTCTTTTCATAACATCGACCGTTATTCGACTGCCGGTCTGATTACCCGCTTGATGACGGATACGACCAATGTGCAGAACGCATATATGATGATCTTGCGCATGTGTGTGCGTGCGCCGATGATGCTGATCTTAGCGATGGTGATGACTTTCTCGATTCATGCAGGATTGGCTGTCTATTTCTTGTATGCGCTGGTTTTCTTAGGTGTTGCGTTAACATTGATCACCTTACTGTCGTATCCGGTTTTCCGCAAGGTATTCCGTAAATATGATGATCTCAATGCCAGTGTACAGGAAAATATAACCAATATGCGTGTGGTAAAAGCATATGTAAAGGAAGATGTGGAAACAGAGAAGTTCAAAGGCGCTTCTGAAAAATTGTATGAGATGTTCTGTAAAGCAGAGAAAGTGTTGGTTTTGAACTCGCCGATGATGCAGCTGGCTATGTATGCCTGCATCATGGCCATCGGCTGGTTTGGTGCGCAGTTTGTCGTTGCTGGTTCGTTAACAACCGGTGAACTCATGAGCATGTTTACGTATACGATGCAGCTGTTGATGAGTTTAATGATGCTTTCTATGATCTTTGTCATGGTATCGATGTCTGCAGCTTCCGCAAAACGTATCGTAGAAGTTTTAGAGGAAACGAGCGATATCCATAACCCGGCACAGCCTGTTTATGAAATCAACGATGGATCGATTCGTTTTGATCATGTGTCATTCAATTATTATATGCATGAGTTTGATAAAGACGAGGATGATGCGGTCTTGCGTGATATCAATTTGGAAATTGCCAGCGGCGAAACAATCGGTATCTTAGGGGGAACGGGAAGTGCGAAATCAACGCTCGTTCAGTTGATCCCGCGTTTATATGATGTGCAAAAGGGTGCGGTCTATGTTGGCGGCCGCAATGTCAAAGAATATGATCTGGATACGCTGCGTAATGAAGTAGCTATGGTATTGCAGAAAAATGTATTGTTCTCTGGCACGATCAAAGAGAATCTGCGCTGGGGAAATGATCAGGCAACGGATGAAGAGATGATCAAAGCTTGTCAATTGGCACAGGCAGATGAATTTATCGCCCGCTTCCCAGAAGGCTATGATACGTATATCGAACAAGGCGGAAGCAATGTTTCCGGCGGACAGAAACAGCGTTTATGTATTGCACGTGCGCTGTTGAAGAAGCCAAAGATCTTGATCTTGGATGACTCTACCAGTGCAGTAGATACGAAAACGGATGCATTGATCCGTAAAGCATTCCGTGAAGATATCCCGGATACGACGAAATTGATCATTTCCCAACGGATTTCTTCGATTGAAGATGCAGACCGCATCATCGTGCTCAATGATGGTGTGATCGAGGGAATCGGTACACATGAAGAATTGCTGAAGAGCAATGCGATCTATCAAGAAGTCTACGAGACACAGAAGAAAGGAGCGGATGACGATGAATAAGCGACATATGAATTTTAAAGTGCTTGGCCGTTTGTTAAGTTATGTGATCCGCCATTATAAATTTTCTTGTTTGATCACTTTGGTGCTGATCATCTTGTGCAGCGTGGCAAACGTATCAGTTTCGCTTTTTGTACGTGTTTTGATCGATGATTATATTACCCCTTTGACACAAACTGCTGTACCGGATTTTGCGCCTCTGCTGCAGATCTTGCTGGTCATGATGTGTGTGTTCCTCATGGGTGTTTTCTCGACATTCTTATATAATCGGATCTTGGTCAATGTGGGACAAGGAACGTTACGCAACGTACGTAATGATTTGTTTGAGCATATGGAACAGCTGCCGATTGCTTATTTTGATACACACCCGCATGGTGATATCATGAGCGTGTATACCAACGATACGGATACGCTTCGACAGGTGATCACGCAAAGCATCCCACAGACATTGCAGGCAGGGTTCAATGTCTTGTTTGTTGGTGTTTCCATGATCGTCATTTCTTGGCCATTAGCCATCGTATCATTTGTGATGGTAACGATCATGTTGAAGATTGCAGGAAAGATCGGCGGCAATTCTGCACAAAACTTTAAGAAACAGCAGGAAAACCTTGGACGTGAAAATGGATACATCGAAGAGATGATGGAAGGATCGAAGGTCATCAAGGTCTTTACGCATGAACAAGAAGCCATTGACGGTTTCAATAAGATCAATGAAGATTTGTTTGAAAGCAGTTATAAGGCGAATACGTATGCAAGCATCTTAATGCCGGTCATTGCCAATATTGGTAATATTTCTTATGTGCTTTCTACGCTGATCGGCGGTGTTCTTGCGATTGGCGGATGGACCGGCCTGACATTAGGGGGACTGGCTTCTTTCTTGCAGTTGAACCGTTCATTTAATATGCCGATATCGAATATCTCCATGCAGATGAACTCCGTTGCCATGGCCATGGCTGGTGCAGAACGAATCTTTGCTTTGATGGATGAAAAAGTTGAAGTGGATGAAGGCATGGTAACGCTGACGCGTTATAAAGAAAATGAACAAGGAGAAATCGTTGAGACCCAGGAATATACCAATAAATGGGCTTGGCGTCATCCTCGTGCCAATGGAACAGTAGAATATGTGCCATTGCGCGGAGAAGTGCTCTTCCATGATGTTACTTTTGGTTATGTCCCTAATAAAACCGTACTGCATGATATTGAACTGTATGCAAAACCTGGACAGAAGATCGCCTTTGTCGGGGCAACAGGTGCCGGAAAGACAACGATCACCAATTTGATCAATCGTTTTTATGATATTCAGAAAGGTTCGATCACCTATGATGGCATCGATATCAAACTGATCAAAAAAGCAGCGCTCCGCAAATCGCTGGGCATCGTATTGCAGGATACGCATCTGTTCTCTGGAACGATCCGCGACAACATCCGTTATGGAAAGCCGGATGCTAGCGATCAAGAAGTTATCGCAGCGGCGAAACTAGCAAATGCTCATGAATTTATTCGTCATCTGGAACATGGCTATGATACGTATTTGAGCGGTGATGGTACGTCTTTGTCACAAGGACAGCGTCAGCTGTTATCCATTGCTCGTGCAGCCTTGGCAAATGCGCCGGTATTGATCTTGGACGAAGCAACGAGTTCGATCGACTCCCGTACGGAGAAAATGGTACAGGACGGCATGGATAAGCTGATGAGCGGACGAACGACCTTTGTCATTGCCCATCGTCTGTCTACGATCAAGAATTCAGATGTGATCATGGTATTGGATCAAGGACGGATCATCGAACGTGGAAACCATGAAAGTCTGCTGGCAAAAAAAGGTGTTTACTACCAGTTGTATACAGGGGCCTTGGAGATGGATTGATATTCCTGTCTTTCTATGAAAATAAAAAAAGTGCTGATTTTGAAATGATGAAAATATCAGCACTTTTCTCTTTTTTCTTCATCGTTATGGCTGGCAAGGAATGAATACGATGAAACCCATTACAATTCGATAGAGAAATTACAAAATTTTATCGTTTTTCTCTTAAAAATAGAGTAGAATAAAAGTAGCAGACAGAAGAAAGGGGCGTTTTCTCTTGAAAGCACAATATTTAAAAGATTATCATGAAGGAAATTCACTAGAGGCCTATCGTTTTTATGGCGCACATCCAGAAAAAGAGGGCGTGCGGTTTACGGTGTATGCACCGCATGCACAGCAGATCCAAGTGATTGGTTCTTTTGATGACTGGGCATGCAAAGGCCACAAAATGCGTAAAATAGATGACCGTGGAACATGGAGCTTATATATCAAAGGAGTAAAAGTAGGCGATTCATATAAATATCGAATTACACAAGCAACCGGTCGTGTTGTCGATAAGATGGATCCATATGCTTTTTATAGTGAACTGCGTCCAAATACAGCCAGTGTTGTCGAAGATCTTTCATGGGATCAATGGAAAGATGAAGAATGGTTGAAAAAACGTACCAAAGGTTTTGATCAGCCAATCAATATTTATGAAGTACATATTGGTTCTTGGATGAAGGGCGAAGAAGAAACTTTTGTTAATTATCGTAAAATTGCTAAAAAGCTGATCAAATATGTAAAGGACAATCATTTTACACACATCGAACTGATGCCGCTGTGTGAATATCCATTTGACGGTTCCTGGGGCTATCAATGTTCTGGTTATTTTTCAGTAACGAGCCGTTTTGGCAGCTGTCATGATTTGATGTATCTGGTCAATGAGGCACATAAGGCGAACATTGGTGTCATCATGGACTTTGTTCCGGTGCATTTTGTGAAAGATGATTTTTCGCTTTCTTATTTTGATGGAACGCCGGTATATGAATATCCGCAGGCACATGATGCTGACAGCCAGTGGGGAACGGCAAACTTTGATCTATGGAAGGAAGAAGTACGGTCATTTTTGATGTCTGCCGCTTCTTTCTGGATCGATGTCTATCATTTTGACGGTTTGCGCATGGATGCCATTTCCAATGCGATTTTCTGGCATGGAAATAAGCAGCTTGGCGTTAATGAAGGAGCTTTGAATTTTGTGAAGCGCATGAATTTTCTGCTGAATGAACGTTATCAGGGAAAGATCATGCTGATCGCTGAAGATTCAACCGATTTCCCAAATGTAACGAAGAGTACGTTTGACGGCGGTCTTGGCTTTGATTATAAATGGGATCTGGGTTGGATGAATGATACGTTGAAGTATTTGAAAAAAGACCCTGTATATCGTAAATGGCACCATAACAATATAACGTTCTCTATGGCATATTTCTATTCTGAACGTTTCTTGATGGAATTCAGCCATGATGAGGTCGTGCATGGAAAAGCGACGATCGTCAATAAGATGTGGGGAAGTTATGAACAGAAATTTGCTCAAGCACGTACGTTATATTTGTATATGTTTACCCATCCAGGCAAAAAACTGAATTTTATGGGCAATGAACTGGCTCATTGGCGCGAGTGGGATGAAACAAAAGAAAATGACTGGTTCTTATTAAGCTATCCGGCACATGATGCCTTCCATCAGTATTTTTCTAAATTGGGCGAATTCTATATGAAAGAAAAAACACTGTATGAGAATGATTACAGCTGGGAAAGTTTTGAATGGATCGATGCAGATAATGCGGACAAGAATTTATTCTCTTATATCCGTAAGGGAAAAGACAAAGATTTTGTCGTCATTTTGAACTTCTCTCCAAACCATTACAGTCATGAAGTGTTTGGCGTCTTAACAAAAGGTACTTATACCGAAGTGCTCAATACGGAATGGAATCGTTATGGCGGCAGTGTGGATGCACCTGCGCAGAAATGCCATGCGGCACGTGTCAGCCGAAATAACAAACCGTATATGATCGAAGTGGATGTGCCTGCTTTTGGCGGTATCTTATTAGAAGTTGTAAAATAATGTAATGAAACAGTTTCTTTGGAAACTGTTTTCTTTAGGTTCTCTTTAGCGTATAATATACATAAAGCAACAGAAAGAGAGGAACAGATATGGAAGTATTGATTTTGTTGTTGATCATGTTCGTCATCGGAACCTTGTTTTTTGCTTTGCTGCCGTATCTGCTGCCAGTATTTCTCATCTTGTTTTTGTATAGTTTGTATCGCAATTATGTCATGCGTAAAAAATATCGAGCGTATTTTGAAGAGCAGCAGCCATATACATCGGATGCTGGCAGTGAATATCGTTCACAAAAAAAAGATGCAGATGTGATCGATGTAGAGTACAGTGAAGAGACGATCGATCATGAGGAGTAGGTGGAAAAATGATTAACAGAGGGGCTTGGCAATGTGAGACGGAAATTTTCCATCTATTGGAGACGGCGTATCCGAATATGCACCGGCGAATGCTGGAAACATCATTCAAACGGCGTTTTGATCCGGAACGATGTCTGTACATTGCGGAAGATGGCAAAGTGATCGCAACTTTACAGACAGTCGTTGCACAGATGCAGTTTCGCGGCTATCGCTTGGAGGTATCCTTATTTGATTCGATCGCGACGCTGCCAGATTATCGGCGCCGTCATAAAATGCGCACACTGCTTCAAGCTGCGTTGGATGAAGCAAGCCATAATCAGTTGATTTCATTGATGTATGTCATGAATCCCCGATTGTTTGAGCGTTATGGATTTAAATGTGTGCATACGAGCAAACGGTACTTATTGTCTTCGAATGACTGCAGGCGTAATAAATGCAGCCAGGTCCAAGTTCATGGGAACAGCGAACAGATGGCCGCTTTATACCAGCAGTTTGTCCGGCATTTCGACGGTTATTTTTTGCGGGATGAGCGGTATTATGAATATTTGCTGCAGCGGGTGAAAACAAGCGGCGAAAAGATTTGTTTTTATTATGAACAGGAAGAACTGAAAGGGTATTGTCTTTATGTGATCGAGCATCAGGAAGCAAAGATAAGCGAAATTGTTTATCTGGACTCTAAGGCGTTTAAACAGCTGATCAGTTATGCGGCTCGTGATGTTAATGGTGTACAGCTGATCGTTTCTCAAGCAGAAAAGATCGAAAAAGTATTTCCATTTGCCATTCCACGGCGAGAAGCCTATCTGATGGCGCGGTTAAACAACATTGCGTTATTCAATAAATTATATAATTGCAATGTACATCATGCATTGGATGCTTTTGAGCTGCTGCGCAAACCGATGTGGAATCATAACTTATAGGCTGGCGGAGAGAAATCTTCGCTTTTTTAATAAAAAAATGAATCCGGAGATTCATTTTTTTGCATTTTTTCTTTTTGGCTGAGCTTCTTTCAGAAAACTAAGATCTAGATCCGGATGAGCACGTTTATAATTCAGCGCAGCAAGCAGAACGATTACTTGGAATGCGGCATAGATGGCTAACAGCCAGCTGATGACCAAGGATAATGCATTGTAATGCTGGGCATAGGAATTGTAAACGACCAAGACGGCCAAAGCGATAAAAAGAATGACTTTCAAGATGATCCGCTTTGCTTCTTCCGTAGATAAGATCTGAATATGTCCATAGGCGCGTTTCGTGTCGAAGTGCGCAATGCTGGTACAGCGGTTTAAAAAGCCGTTGAATTTGATCTGTAAGACCGCAAAGACCAAAACGCCGATGCCGATGGCGAAAATTGGATTCGCCAAGAACGTATTTGAGAAAGAAAACAATACGATGATGACTGCTAATGTTAAGAATATGCGCATATTGTAGGTCTGAAATGTATTAAAATCATTCGGTTTGATCACAAAGGCTCTTTTTGTGATGCGGTTATAATATATCGTTCGGTTTTTGTCGTCATGATATACGCTGAAACCGCCGATCATACTGGTCTGTGTCTTGTTTTTACCAGCAGATCTATCTTTTTGTTTCATAAAAACACCTGCTTTCTGACTACCATTATAACAGACAAAACTTACATGACAACTGAAAACGATAATAAATTAACTATCTTTTTGTACAATTTAACAAAGATATCAAGAGGAGTTTGAATAAGTGCAAACATTCGCTATAATAGTAGATGTAAAGAGGCATCAGAACTACCACTGATGAGAAGGAGATGTTAGAGATGATTTTTGGTAAAGACAACGCAACATGGGAATCACTGACTGGTACTTTCACAGCAACTGAGATTCATCAGCAACCGGCTACTTGGAAGAAGACAATTGCACAGATCAAAAATGAAAAAGAAGCGATCCGCAGCTTTATTGCAAATGTATTGGATAAAGCAGATTATGATATCATTTTAACAGGTGCTGGAACAAGTGAGTATGTAGGTAATGCATTGTATTCTTTTTTGAACAGAACAAACGGCTTTAAGGTAAAATCTTATGCAACTACGGATATTGTAGCTACACCAGAGAATTATCTTTCTCAGACTCGCCCAACGTTATTAGTATCATTTGGCCGTTCAGGAAATTCACCAGAATCTGTTGGTGCAGTAAATGTTGCAGACGAAGTATGCGGAGAAAATGTATATCATTTATTCGTAACATGCAATAATGAAGGTGCTTTATCAAAAGCTGCTGAAACTCGCCACAACGCTTATGCGATCAATTTGACTCCAGAGACACATGATCAGAGCTTCGCTATGACAAGCAGCTTCTCAAACATGATGTTAGCAACTGCATTGTGCTTCAACTTGGATCGTATTGATGAAATTGCTGCAGAATTTGAAGACGTGATCTCAGCTACTGAAAAAGTGCTGGAAGACGGATGGAACAAAGCAGCTGACATCGTTGATGGCTATGATTTCAACCGTATCGTTTACTTAGGCGCAAATGCATTGAAAGGAATCGCCCAGGAATCTCAGCTGAAAATGTTAGAGCTGACAGCAGGTAAAGTATGTACTTGCTTCGATTCTCCAATGGGATTCCGTCATGGACCTAAATCAATCATCAATGATGATACGTTGACTGTTGTTTATGTAAGCGATGATGCTTATACACGTCAGTATGAAGTAGACTTAATCAAAGAGATGAGCGGACAGCGTAAAGGCAACAAGATCTTGGCAGTTATGAACAAACAAGATGATGAAATTGCAAGCTTGGTTGACTATACGGTTGCTTTCAACATGGAAAACGAACATGATAACATGTGGTTAGGTTTTGCATATATCACAGTAGCACAGATGATCGCTCTGTTTAAATCACTGTCATATGCAATCACACCAGATAATCCATGTCCTACAGGAGAAGTAAACCGTGTAGTAAAAGGAGTTATCTTACATCCATATACAAAAAAGTAAAAGTACGCTATAATAAGAATAATTAGAAAGAAAGGAGAGCACACACGAATGCGTTGTGTGCATTTAGGAAAATGTTAGGTTTAATCGTTACTGGACATGGACATTTTGCAAGTGGTCTGACTAGTTCTTTAGAACTAATCGCTGGTGATCTGCAGAACTATCGTGCTGTAGATTTTGAAGCAAGCGATTCTGTAGAAGATCTAGAGAAAAAGCTGAACAAAGCAATGGACGAATTGAAAGAGTGCCAGGGAATCTTGGTATGCTCTGATTTAGCAGGTGGTTCACCTTTCAAAACTGCAGTAATGTGCGGATATCCACGTGGAAATGTTGAAATCATCGCAGGAAGCAATCTGCCAATGCTGATCGAAGTCAATATGGGCCGTCAGTTTGTTGAAGAATTGGAAATGCTGACAAATATGGCAATCAATACTGGTAAAGACCAGGTGATCCGCTATGAATTCAAACCTGTAGAACAGGTTGAATCGGAAGACGGTATTTAATGAAGAGGAGGAAGCAGGTCTTCCTCTTTTTTTGTTTGATGTCTTGTGATCTCAATAGAGATACTTTGTAAATGAAGCGGTTTTCTGTGTGTTATAATAGATTCAAAGAAAACATTTCAAGTATTGGAGGGGATATGATGAAAATAGAACATATAGCGATGTATGTCACGGATCTGGAAAAGGCAAAAGAATTTTTTGTTCGATATTTCCATGCACAACCCAATGAGGGATATCATAATAAAACGACTGATTTTCGTTCCTATTTTCTGCAATTTGATGATGGAGCACGTTTGGAGATCATGCATAAACCTGTCATGGAAGATGAAAAGAAAACGATGACACGGACAGGGTATATCCATATTGCTTTTTCTGTCGGCAGCAAAGAAGCAGTAGATGAACTTACCGATCAAATGAAAAAAGATGGATATGCGGTGGTCAGTGGTCCTCGCACGTCTGGTGATGGATATTATGAAAGCTGCATCGTTGGCTTAGAAGGAAATCAGATCGAGATTACTGTGTAGAACAAAAGCGTGTAAAAAAAAGATGTTTTCTGCTGAACAGCGAAAACATCGATCATACTTGAAGGGGACCAAAAGATCTATAGATCTTTATGGTCTTTTTTATAAGAGCGCTGGGTCTTTGAAGACATCGAGTGCGGTTAATGCCATCGCTTTGACTGCTGTATGCAAGGTATTGCGGGCTGCATCACCATGCACATAGGATAAAAAGTCTTCGTGATGCGCAAATACTTTTGGATCAGCACCGGTATCGATCTCGCAGTATACGCTTGGACATACTTGGGAAACATTGCCAATGTCGCTTGAACCACTGGCTTGTGCATCCTGATCTACAAAGTGTTTTACACCAAGTTCTTCCAAATGTCTGCGTAACAATGTCCGCAGTCCCTCATGATAGATCAGATCATCATATGAATTTTCAAAGTTATGATATTCCAATTTGGCACCGCACATCAGTGCAGCTCCTTTTGCACAGTTGATGATCTTTTCAGTCAGTTCCTGAAGATAACTACGCTTTGCGGCACGGATATAGAATTGACAGCTCGCTTGATCGGGCACGGTGTTGCAAGCACTGCCGCCTTTTGTGATGATCCCGGCGACTCTGGCGTCACTTTGCATGTGCTGGCGTAATGCGTTGACACCGGCAAACATAAGCTGGACGCCGTCCAGCGCATTGATTCCCAGCTGAGGATATGCAGCAGCGTGTGCGGCTTTTCCCTCAAAGTTAAATTCGATGGAGTCCATGGCCAATGTGATGACGTTAGTGTTATTTTCTGCGCCTAAGTGCATTTGAATGGCTGCATCGATATCATCAAACGCACCGCGCTCTACCAGATCACATTTTCCGCCGATGGTTTCCTCAGCCGGAGTACCGATCACGACGATCGTTCCATCAAAGTGATCCTTGAGCTGTGCTAAGGTCAAGGCCGCACCTAACGTGCTTGCTGCGATCCAGTTATGTCCGCAGGCATGTGCGTTTTGATCGCCGTTTGGACCATAACCTGGCAGCGCATCATATTCAGCTAAAAAGGCCACTTTTGTCAAACCGCTTCCGCAGCAGAATTCTGCCCGGAAAGCCGTATCCATATTCAAATAAGGAATCGTTACCGTAAATCCATAACTTTCTAAACATTTTGCGAGATAATTGCTGGAAAAGTGTTCTTTCATCCCTAATTCCGGATGTTCAAAGATCGTTTCACTAATTTCTTCTATTTTTGCGGCAAGCGAATCCTCCGCTTGCAAAAGCAGTTCACGAATATCCATAGAATGCTCCTTTTAATAACCGATCATCATAGCCACGATCAGCAAAACAATTTCTGCGATAAATAACAAACCAAAGAGCGGCGTGACAAATTTATACCATTTATTGATTGGCAATCGCATGATGCCGCACATCATGAAGACGCTTGTCGGCCAGAATATATTTGAGAAACCATCACCGAATTGGTATGCCAATACACTTACTTGACGGCTGACTCCGACCATTTCCCCCACAGGGGCTAAGATCGGCATGGTTACTAATGCTTGTCCGGCACCGCTTGGAATAAAGAAATTGATGATATTTTGTACAAACAGCATGCCGATGGCGCTGGCAGCTCCGTGGAATGCTTGCAGCATGTTTGCCAGCCAGTTGACGATCGTATCAATGATATAGGCATTTTCCATGATCAGCGGGATGCTGCGGCTGATCCCTACTAGCAAAGCACCATACATCATCTCTTTGCTGGCTTCAATGAAGAATTCGCAAATTTCGCTAGGTGTAAAACGAGAGATCAACCCAGTGATGATCGTCATGATGATAAACAACGTTGCAATTTCATCAATATACCATTTGAGCTGGATCGTTCCAACGAGCAGCATGATGATGGTGAATACAAAGATCAGACAGCTGATCTTATGAGTCAGTGTAAAGGACTTGCTCATGAGTTCTTCTTTCGAACCGATTTCCTGCATTTCTAAAGGAATACCATGAAGATAAGACTTTGTTGGATCTTTCTTGACTTTTTTTGCATAATGCATGACATACCAGATGGCAATGCCCATGAAGATGACAAAGCAGAACACTCGATAGCCCAATCCAGAAAACAAAGGAACACCGGCAATCGGCTGAGCGATACCGATCGTAAATGGGTTGATCGTCGCTGCGGCAAACCCGATGGCAACACCTAAGTAAATGATGCTTCCCCCGACAATCGCGTCATAGCCGATCACGGCAGCAATTGAAATAAAGACAGGAAGCAGACCATACGTTTCTTCGAACATGCCCATGGTCGAACCTAAGATACCAAAGCACAGCATGCATACAGGAATGATCAGATGGATGCGATTGCTGATGCGGCGAAGGATAAATCCGACAACAGCATCGAATGTTCCGTTTTTGATCATGACATAAACGAATGCATAAGCAAATACGATGAAGAAGATGATCTGAGCACTGTCAACAAATCCCAATTGAATGGATTTGAACATATCGAATATGCTGCATCCTACTTTTTCTACGAGATGATAGCTGCCGGCGACAACAACTTCGTTGCCATCTGCATCTGTGATACGATCAAACGTACCGGCAGGAACGATGTTTGCCAAAATAGCAGTCAAGATCGTCATGGAGAAGATGATGACATACGCATGCGGCATTTTTAACTTGCGTTTTTTTTTCCATAAAAATCCCCCTATAATAGAAAAGCCTTTGCATCTCAAAACAAGCAAAGGCGATCTTTTATGAGGACTTTGTTGCTTTAAGAGCGCATCCTTCAAAAGGACAGTGATATGTCTGTTAAACATATCCCCAGCAAATGATCTGACTCATTTGCTTCGGCGTATCATCCTTTCACGCATGTTCGCAGACTTTCGGTCTCCCATGCATTACTCATAATCAACGCACCTCTACTTAAAAACAAGGCTGTTTTCATTCTAGCACTATTATCACGCATTCGCAATAATAATAAGAGAATAATAAAGAAAACTGCCGTTTTGATACAGCAGTTTTTAATGATAGATTGATTTGGCATAATCACTTGGCGTGATATCAAATTCCTGTTTGAATTTTCTTGAAAAGTAATGTACGGAAGTAAAACCGAGCATCGCAGAGATTTCTGAAATGGTATGTGTGCTTTCTTTGATCAAAACCTTGCCTTTGTTTAACTTCAGATTGCTGATGTATTGCTTTGGCGCTACCTTTAAGTTCTTCTTAAACAAAGTCTGCAAGGAAGAACGTGAAATAGAAAATTGATGACAGATTTCTTCGATCGTAAATTGTTCATAGATATGTGCATTGATGTACTGGATGATCTCATTTAACAATTCGCTTTCAAAGCGTTCCTGCATCGGTGAGCTGGAGACCGCTTCATCATCTTTAAAGTCGTATTGCAGGATGTGGATCAAGATTTCTTTCAGGTAACAGATCATCAGATCATCGTCATACATATTTTCTAATTGGCTTACTTTGATAAAATTGGTCAAAGCCGTGTATATCTGTTTATGGGCATGGTACACGCGGTTGGTCAATAAGTAAGAATTTTCGCATTCCATTTCAAACATGACGGTCAGATAGCTGCAAGAGGTATCTGCACTTGTGCTTTGGGTGTGAAATTGCCCAGGGCTATATACCAGCAGATCTAATTTTTCTAACTGATACTCTTCACCATCGACATTGGTCGTCAAGGAGCCATTATCAATATATGTCAATTCAAAATAATTATGCGTTTCTCCGGGGAAATAGTAATTGGAGTTGCGTACTTGATAATAGCAGCATAAGATTTCTTGAATGTTGATCTTTGGAACCAAACGTTCATAAACGATCGGCTGGCCGTCGTGTGTTGCGATTTCTTCATATTTGCTGGCGCTTTGATAGCAAATCTCATAACGGGCATTTTGTGAAACGGAAATGAAATTGAAGATCGTGCTTGGGCGAATCTTTACTACACGGTGAATGATGAAACGTTCATAGGCTTGCGGATTGTCTTTCGTTGCGACCACCAGCATGATGATGCCGCTCAGAGAACGTACGTAGACCGGACGGTCATAATTCATAAAATAGTGCATTTCTTTTTCACGAAGGCGAACATTGGAGATGCGTGCATTGCGCATCACATTGGAATCTGGATCTGGCATGGTTCGGAAGATCTCCCCATACTTGCTAAAAAGAAAACTAGTTGTACGATTGAACATATTCCATTCTCCCCTCATGATTCAACATAAAGAATAATATTTACTTTTTTATATTATAATGCAAAACAGATAAAATATAGAAGAAAATTAAAAAAATTAGTAAAATCTAAATATAGAGATTTATCACATAATTATCCAAAATTGATGAAAAATATTAAATAATTGATGGACAAAATTTCACGGAAAATAGATTTTTTTGACATTTATTGTATTTCTTTGCAAAAAAAAGTCTGTGAATACTAAAAAGTACAAATCAATTTTTAAAAAGTGTAAAGAAATGTACGGACTATTCACATAAAATGAAACCGAGCTGATGAAAGGGTTTTCTTAATTAAGTGATTTTGAAAAACCAGCTTGTTTGGTTCATTATTTATGGTAGAAGGGAGAGAGAATAATGCCAAATATTATGTTAACTCGTATTGACAATCGTCTGATTCACGGCCAAGTAGCTACACAGTGGACTGGTGTAATCGGAGCTAACCTGCTTCTGGTTGCAAACGATGCAGTTGCAAATGATCAGTTCCGTCAGGGATTGATGAACATGGCAGCCCCATCTTATGCACAGACTCGTTATTTCTCTATTGAAAAAACTTGTCAGATCATTAGCAAGGCTAGTCCAGCACAGAAAATTTTCATTATCTGTGAAACACCTCAGGATGTACTTCGCTTGGTTGAAGGCGGTGTGCCAATCAAAAAAGTCAACATCGGAAATATGCATATGGCTGATGGCAAACGTCAGGTTGCTACATCCGTTGCAGTTAACGATGACGATGTTGCATGCTTCAAGAAATTGCAGGAGCTGGGTGTAGAACTCGAAATTCGTCGTGTTCCAGACACTGCTGCTGAAGATCTTGAAAAGCTTTGGAAATAATCGTTAATAAAAAGAAAAGGGAATTTTATTCAATCTTTTTCGAAAATGAAAAAGGGAAAAACGTTTACCCTAGACGTTCATTGAAAGGAGAACATTATGGGAGATATTAGTGTTATCGAAATTGTGTTGTTAGCAGTTGTTACTTTCATCTTCGCTATCGACCAATTCTCACTGACTGAGTTGATTTATCGTCCTATGATCGCTTGTCCAATTATTGGTGTGATCTTAGGCGACCCAACAACTGGTCTTGCTATCGGCGGTACTTACGAGCTGATGATGGTTGGTAATATGCCAATCGGTGGAGCTCAGCCTCCGAACGCTGTACTTGGTGGAATCGTTGCCATGATCTTTGCTGTTAAAGCAGACATGGATATCAACACTGCATTAGGTGCATGTATGATCTTTGCTACTTTTGGACAGTATATCGTTACTTTGATCTTTACTGCTACTTCTGCTTTGATGGCAAAAGCTGACAAAGCTGCTGAAGAAGCTAATCCAAAAGGTGTTTCTGCTTGCTTGGCAATCCACATGACTGGTTTAGGTGCATTGTTTGCAGTAATCGCTATCGTTGCATACGTTGGTGGTGTAACAGTTGCTCCTGCACTGGAAAGCTTCAAAGAAAGCGCTACATGGTTCATGGCAGGTCTTGGTGCTGCTGGTGGAATGATGCGTTTCGTCGGTTTCTCTATCCTGATGAAGATCATGATGGCTGCTGACATGTGGGGATGGCTGTTAGCTGGTTTCGCAATGGCTCTGCTGTTTGGAAACGTTGCTGCTACAGCATCTGCTGCTTTGATTCTGGTTGCATTCATCGGTATCGCTATCGCACTGTTGGACTTCAGAATCAACTCAATTTCTAAAAATGCAGAAGGAGGTATGAGTGATGGCATCTAGTAATGAAATGTTGCAATACAAGGACTTAACTCCTGCTCCTAGACTGGATAACAAAACTTTAAACAAGATGGTTTGGCGTTCTTGCCAGCTGCAGGCTTGCTTCAACTATGAGCGTATGCAGTCAGCTGGTTGGTTGTGGGCTATGCTGCCAGGTCTTCAGAAAATTCATACAAACAAAGAAGACTTAGCTGCTTCAATGACTCATAACTTGGACTTCTTAAATACTCACCCATTCGCTGTTACATTTGTTATGGGTATGGTATTATCAATGGAACAACAGAAAATGGATATTCAGACAATCCGTTCTGTACGTATCTCTGTTGCCGCTCCATTAGGTGGTATCGGTGATGCATTGTTCTGGATGACATTGATCCCAATCGTTGCTGGTATGACTGCTCAGATGGCAATCGACGGCAGCTGGATCGGTCCAATTCTGTACTTTGTAATCGCATTCGGTGTTGAAATGGCACTGCGTTATGGTTTGATGTATTGGTCTTACAACATGGGTACAAAAGCAGTGGCTATGATGACTGCTCATGCAAAAGAAATCACACATGCTGCTTCTGTATTAGGTGTATTCATTATCGGTGCTTTGATCGCTAACTACGGTGGTGGAACTCAGCTGGCAATCTCTATCCCTAACGGACAGGGTGATCCACTGGTAATCCAGAACTACTTAGATAGCATCTTGCCTTGCTTGTTACCATTGTTGTTAACTTTGATGTGCTACTTCCTGATCATCAAGAAGAACTTCACACCAGTTAAACTGATCCTGTTACTGTTGGTAATCGGTATCATTGGTTGTGCATTCGGTATTTGGTATCAGAGTGGTGGATATACACCAGCATTACCAATGCCTTGGGAAATCCGCGTGTAATAGTTGGATTATACTCTCTCAACCCGACTATCCGAAAAGCTGTCGAAAGACAGCTTTTCATTTTATGGAATTTCGAAAGAAATTCCTTTTTTTGCTTTATAGTTTATAACAGAAGTCAATTCTTTTTTTTGTATGTGAAATTTGGTAAAATAAACATAACGATGTAAGCGTATGTTCATAATAAATAGATGATAAGGAGGATCAGCAATGTGGGCTGAAGAGAGTGTTTTTTATCAGATTTATCCTTTAGGATTTTGTGGTGCACCGTTTGAAAATGACGGTGTATTGTGCCATCGATTACAGAAGATCGAAGAGTGGATCGAGCATATAAAGAAATTACATGTCAATGCAATCTATTTCTCTCCTGTATTTGAAAGTGACACACATGGATATAATACGAGAGATTATCGTCGTATCGATTGTCGTTTGGGAACGAACGAAGATTTTGCACAGTTATGCCAAACGCTGCATGAAAATGACATCCGTGTCGTATTGGATGGTGTATTCAATCATGTTGGCCGCGGTTTCTGGGCATTTGAAGATGTAAAGCAAAATAGGCAAGCTTCTGCTTATTGTGATTGGTTTTATTTAGATTTCTCCCGCGATTCAAATGATCATGACGGCTTCTGGTATGAAGGCTGGGAAGGACATTATGATCTTGTGAAGCTGAATTTGGAAAATCCGGCTGTCGTATCTTATTTGTTTGATTGCATCAAAGAATGGGTCGATCAATTTGATATTGATGGTTTACGTTTAGATGTAGCGTATTGTCTGCCTGCTTCATTCTTAAAATTGCTGCATGCGCATTGCAAAGGGTTAAAAGAGGATTTCTTTTTGCTGGGGGAATTGCTGCATGGTGATTACAACCGTTGGGTAAACCCTGAGATGTTGGACAGCGCAACAAACTATGAATGTTATAAAGGACTGTATTCCAGTTTTAATTCAAATAACATGTTTGAGATCATGCATTCATTGAAACGCCAGTTTGGTCCGGAACAATGGACATTGTATAAAGGGAAGCATTTGTTTAACTTTGTGGATAATCACGATGTATCGCGTATTGCCAGCATCCTGCAGGACAGCCGTCATCTGCCGTTGATCTATACAATGCTGTTTACGATGCCGGGCATTCCATGCATTTATTATGGCAGCGAATGGAACGCAACCGGCAGAAAAGAAGACGGCGATCTCAATCTGCGTGTTTGTTTCGATCAGCCATGGTTTAACGTATTAAGCGAATGGATCGCTCAATTGGCGCTGATCCATCGAGAACAGGCTGCATTGCAGCAAGGCGATTTTCATGATGTGATGATCACGAACCTGCAGTGTGCATTTGAACGAAGTTATGAAGGGAAACGAATCTGGACGATCATCAATGCAGAAGATCTGCCTTATTGTTTCCATGCACCAAATGGTGTGACAAAAGGATATGATCTGATCAATAAAAAAGAGATCGCGTTAGATGAATTAACGATGGAACCGTTGACTTCTATGGTCGTAGAAGTCATTGGATGAGAAAATAGGAGCAATTGATCTGCTCCTTTTCACATAGAGAGGAGAAAATAAAATGAACGTATTGATGATCAATGGAAGTCCTCGTGAAGGAGGGAATACGTCGATCGCGCTGAATGAAATGGAAAAAGTCTTTAAGGCCGAAGGCATTGAAACGAAAACTATATTGATCGGCACTCAGGCAGTACGAGGATGCATTGCCTGCGGTAAATGTCATGAAAAAGGAACGTGTGTTTTTGATGATCTGGTAAATGCGTGTGCTTTGTTGTTTGAACAATGTGACGCTTTAATCGTTGCCAGTCCTGTGTATTATGCATCTGCAAATGCATCTTTGATTGCATTGTTAGACCGCTTGTTTTACAGCACGCGTTTTGATAAATGCATGAAGGTTGGTGCAGCAGTCTGCGTAGCAAGAAGAGGCGGTTTATCGTCAACATTTGATGAATTGAATAAGTACTTTACGATCAGCGGCATGCCGATCGCTTCCAGCCAATATTGGAACAGCGTGCATGGAAGAGCAATTGGGGAAGCCCTCCACGATGAAGAGGGTTTGCAGACGATGCGCACATTAGCTCGAAATATGGTCTTTTTGATGCGCAGCATCGCTTTAGGTAAAGAAAAATATGGACTGCCTGAGAAAGAAAAGAAAATTGCAACCAATTTTGTCCGGTCGCTGTAAAAGTGATGGTGTTGCATCTTGAATGAGCTAATTGCAACTTCAAGGATGCCTTATTTGATTATCTTTGGATCGTGCCATCGACGAGAATGATGGCTGATAAGTAAGGTTAAGAGAACGTAATGATATTTCCCAGGTAATATTAACTGGAATTCAGATGATTCTTGCTGTTCAATTCACAGGATCAATGGTATCATTAGATAGAAAAGGGGATCATATGGAAGAAAACGAAAGCTTTGAACAGGCATGTCGGTATTTAAAAGAAGGCGCTATCGTCTTTTACCGCAATCATAATAAGCAGATTTATTGCGGCATCCGAAATGATCGTGTGCACATACAAGGGGCACAGTTGCATTATGTCTTGTCGTTTGAACAGTTTATTGATATGTTTGCACAAGAAACATTTTATTTATATGAAAAACAGACGCCGGTCGAAATCTCAAAAGAAAAAGATGAAGAGTACTATCGCTGGCAGCACAAATAGAAAAGAGGAATAAAATGAAGTATCCGGTTATTTATGTACATCAGCTGATGGGTGTATTTAAACATGGGAAAATCGTTGAAACACTGTCGATCGAAATACAGATTGATGAGGCATTTTTAGCTGATGATCCTGCGCTGCGCAAAGGGTATTTGGCGCAGTTAATTCAGGATGCTTATCATGCGATCGAAGGTCAGCAAATCGTTGCACAAGCGACACAGATCAAAGCGGGCGGCAAAATCTATATGCTGTTTAAGTCTAATCTGGATAAACGATTATTGAAAGCACAGCTGCAGCAGCTCGTAAATGAACTTTCTGAAAAAGTGAATGGATATGAAGCATCGCTTCGTTATGGCTTGTTTCAAAGCTTGTTAAAGATCAAAGGGAAAGATTTGTTCTTGCGGGCGATGCAGGAAGGAGAACCGTTGGAAGAAACGAGTGATGGCATCAAATACCAAGTGCTGGTTCCTAATAAAAAAAGAAGTGCAACGAATTATTTGACGACCCTGAAGCAATATCAGCTGCTGCACGAAAAAAGATAAAATAAAACGTTGATAAAAGATTGTATCGACCTCTAATCGCTAAACTTTCTGTCTAACTTTATGGGGTTCAGATGTACCCTCTTTCATCAACGTTTTTATTATTGTTTTTGTAATTGTTGTTTTGCTTTTTTTGCTTGCTGAAGCATTTGCTTTAGTGTCTCAGCAGAAGGCTGCTGATTTTGGATCTGCTGATAGATTTGAGTTAATTCAAAGGCATATGCATGCCAGCTTTCTTTCGTGTATGCCGATGGATCTAGATGATTGCTTTCTTCAAAAAATGCATATAACCTTTCCAGATCTGCAAAATATTGATGTTCTTCTTCTATTTCTTCGGCCAGCTCAACAAATGACCATTCCTGATTATGTTTTGTCCACATGGCTTTTCGCTTCATTTCCAAGCCGGCCGCTCTCAAATTTTCCATCAAAACTTGAAATTGGTCGTCACGCAGATCTTTCATGACCATCAAAGGATGGTCAAGAGGATGCGGCGGCTGTTTGCTGTCTGTTTGGGTAAAGAGCGCATGGAGCGTCGAAGCGGTCTCCTGGTCATCTAGAAAACGGCAAGTCAGCGAAAGTTTCTTCATGACTTGTTCAAATGCCGGCTGTTGGTCTTTTTGTCTGCCTAGATATATCAAGATCATAGCATCACCTAGATTTTTTCAATCAGCCTTCTGCAGGCGGTCTTCAATTCAAAGTATAATGCGATGAGGATGCCGACTTGTGCAATGAGCAAGATGACTGCCATGATTGCGGCATATTCCCATGCTTTATACAACAGTGTACCAAATACGACGGCTAAGAGAATGGAAAACATCATGCTGATGACGCCATTTAAGTTTTGCTTAACGGCCGCTGTTTCCTGTTCCCAGACCAGTTTTGGCCGCAGCATGTCAACGATGATGGCGAATACATTGATGAGGATCGTGCTTAAAGTAGAACCTGCGATGATCAGCAGATCCAGATAGATCGGATAGCTTAACAACAGATGGAATGGAATCAGCATCAGCCATGCGCTGATCAGTGAAATCAGCGTGCCGCAAGCAAGTTTTGCTGTTACTTGGGTCATCATGGGTACCGGAATGTATTTCATGAAATAGGCATTTGTTCCTTCTCTTGAAATGGCCGTGGCACTGATCATATTGATACCGCCCATAAATAAACCGATCAAAAAGCCGATGACTAATGCAAGGGCCCATACATTAGGAAGATGGGCAATCATTTGCGGTGTGATCATTGCTTTTAGGTTAATGCCTTCCAAGGAGGTGAAAACAGCAATGCTCAAGACAAGAGGCATCAGTATGGCGGTTAATACGCAGTTGGTAAAGAAGACTGGCGTACGGAACAATAATTTGAATTCTTTGCTGAGGTAGGTACGGAACACAGACCGATGCATGCTGCTGTGCAGCTGTTTTTTATCAAATCTGCGGCGGGAATGTGAGGTCTCGCTGCTGCCGATCGCACCTTTGAAATATAAGAATTTTCCACAAATGAGAAAGACGGCGAAGCTGAGAACGATGATGCCTGCATAGAGAAGCAGCTGCAAGAAATCACCGTTAAAGCAAGCAATCGCTGCTGCAGGGACAAACGGGAATAAGACCGTTCCGATCTGCATCAATGAATTGTTGCCGTCGATCAATGCTTGGAGGATCACATCGAAGTCTCCTGTTTTCAATGTCTGCATCCAGAAAGATAGAGCTAAGGCTGCAGCAACGACGATGATCCCTCCGATCTGATTGAAGCGGTCACGGTTATTGAAAAATGGGACAAAGCGCATGACGATCATCGTTAAGATGCTGCTGAGCACCAACGGATAGATCGGCAAGGTCAAAAAGATCACGACAAATGCAATCAAAGAAAAGAACGAGAAGCCGATCTGCATCACATAGGAACCATACATCGGAATCAATACTGCTGCAGCAAATAAATACTCATAGAAAATGCAGACCATCAGTTTGGACGTAAGGATCCATTCCGGCTTGATCGGCAATACCAACAAATGATCGATATCTTTGCTGAAATAATAGATGCTAGGAATCGCAAAGATGGAAAACAGGAAGATGATAAAAGAGGTGATCAAAAAACCGATATTCATCAAATAACCTGCTTGATCCAACATGCGCATCATGTCAAAACCATAATAGAATCCGACAGCAATCATGCCTAAGGTAGGCAGCATACAGATCAACAAGAATAAATAAAGCAAGATTTTCTTCCACTGTTTGGTCGTGCCATCGGTTGCTGCGATCGCACCGCATTTAAACTGAACCCGTACTAATGACCAAAATTTATTCATTTTCAGTTACCTCAAGGAACAGCTCTTCCAGGCTTTGGTTTTCTCCGTGCTGTGCACGCAGTTCTTCTAATGTGCCAAAATAGATCATCTTGCCATGGGCGATGATCGCAATCTTATCGCATAGTTTCTCCGCAACTTCTAAGACATGTGTGGAGAAGAAGACCGTCTTTCCTTTAGCAGCATGTTCTTTCATCATCTGTTTCAAACGGAAGCTGGACTGCGGATCCAAACCAGTCATCGGCTCATCCAAGATCCATACTTCTGGTTCATTTAACAAAACACCCATGATAATGATCTTTTGCCGCATACCATGAGAATAAGATAAGATCTTATCATTTAAAGCATCTTTCATCTCAAATGCTTCGGCTAACGACTCGATCCGCTGTTGACGAATGGCTGTGTCAACTTCATAAATATCACCCATGAAATTCAGATATTCAATTCCTTTTAACCGCAGGAACATGTCGGGACTGTCAGGAACGAGCCCGAATTGCTGTTTTGCTTCTAACGGATCTTTTTGAATGCTTTTCCCATTGATCAAAATATCGCCTTTATCTGGGTTCAAAACACCGGTCATCATTTTGATCGTCGTAGTCTTGCCTGCCCCGTTGGGGCCGATAAAGCCGATGATCTCACCGGTAGGAATAACCAAGTCCAGATCATCCACTGCTTTTTTTGTGCCAAATGTTTTTGTTACATGTTTGATTTCAATCATAATCATTGATCTCCTTTTAGTTTTACGTTGATATCAGACGTAAAGTTTCCTCTATCTAACATCAATGTAGCATGTTCTGTTAAAAAGTCAATCATTCTGTCCATTTTGTAAGAAACGTATGGCAGAATGCATGCACGCCGTACGTTGATCATCTATTTTCTTTCCTGTTCATCTGATAGAGCGCGATTCCGGCTGCGATAGAAACATTTAAAGACTCAAATCGTTCCATTTCGATAAATACAGTTGCCGTGCTCATCTGAATCAATTCTTCGCTGACGCCTTGTCCTTCATTGCCGAATATCATAGCAAATCGATCGGTTTTAGGCAGATCAGAAAGAGGGGTGCTGTCATGATGCAAAGCAGTGGCATAGACTGGAATCTGCTGTTGCTGCAGCTCCTGGATCTTTTTTGCTAAAGAACCCGTTTCTACTTGTAAATGAAAGAGTGCACCTTGCGTCGAACGGATGACTTTATCGCTGTAAGGATCTGCGCATCCTTTGGATAATAAGACGGCATCATAACCAAATGCGTATGCCGTGCGGATGATCGTTCCTACATTTCCTGGATCTTGTACGCGGTCTAATAAGACCCACCGTTTGGCTTCGATCGGTCTTGATGCTGGGAAACGGCAAACAGCTGCGATATCATTTCCAGACACGCTGTCTGTGATCTTGTCGAGGATGGCCTGAGTCACATAGGTGCAAGGGTAAGTTTGAAAAGCATGCACACGATCTTTTGGACAAAGGATCCGTTCGATCAGTCCAGCTTTTGCGGCTTCTTCGATCAGATGTTCGCCTTCGATTAAAAATAAGCCATATTCATCCCGGTATTTTTTTTGTTTTAATTTCGTCCATTTTTTGACTTGTGCATTTTGCAAGGAGTTGATTTCCATCATGTATCACCTCTTATTT
>CASFOT010000094.1 GCA_949296305.1 uncultured Erysipelotrichaceae bacterium | reverse complement strand
GTAACCCTCCTTATTTGTTTGCGGTAATCCCACAATACTATGAATTTTTTCTAATCAAAGTATAATGGTAAATCCACGTTTCAACAAATTAAGGATGGTTACTTTTTTTGTACCACCTCCGTCATTTCATATTGTCTATCTTCTCTGATTAAGAAGACATTTTATCACACTGTGACTGAAAAGCAAGCTTCTTTTATTCCTCTATCACCAAACAGTCTTTTAAAAACAATAGGCATTCTTCCCCGCTCATGATGCGCTGGCGTTCACCGCATTCAAAGGCAAATAAAACATCTTGTGTTGGCGAACAACAGTTTTGATCATATAAAATAACGATCTCCCCTATATGATCTTTGCAATAAGCATCATTACCAGTATAAAGCAGACGTTTTCCTTTCCATGCCAGACATTGCTGGATCGCTTTTGTTAAATGATATTCCTGATTCATCCATGATCACCCATGTTAGTATACCATGTCTCCATTTACATATATGCTTCTTTGCCCATTTCCATTTTATTCATTTTTTGCTATGCTGATTAAAAAGGAAGGAAACGATAATGAAAAAAGGAAAATACAATAAGATCAGCGATGTCAGCGGCATTCTGGTTGGCCATAAAACCTTATCAGACGGTGATACGCAGACTGGCGTTACAGTGATCTTGCCAAGAAAAGATATTTTTCGTCAGAAATGTCCTGCTGCCGCTCACGTGATCAACGGTTTTGGAAAAACGAGCGGTCTGATACAGATCGAAGAACTTGGAACACTGGAAAGCCCGATTGCCTTAACGAACACGTTAAGCGTAGGCACGGTTCAACAGGCATTGGTCAAGCACATGCTGAAGGAAAATCAAGAAATCGGTCTTTCAACAGGCACAGTCAATGTCGTTGTTGGCGAATGTAATGATGGTTACCTGAATGCGATCCGCTCTTGTGCAGTTACAGAAGCAGACGTGTATGAAGCAATTGATGACGCAAAGGAAGATTTTGCCTTAGGGAGCGTAGGTGCAGGCACCGGGATGAGCTGTTTTGAAATGAAAGGCGGGATCGGCTCTTCTTCCCGGCTCTTGTCGATCGGCAGACAAACCTATACATTAGGTGCCCTCGTATTGAGCAATTTCGGGAAAAAACAAGACTTTCGTTTTGAACATAACGCTTTTTCCAGCTGTCAAGATACAGCTCCGGAACAAGGTTCGATCATGATCATCTTAGCTACGGATCTACCATTGTCTTCCCGCCAGCTCAAACGTATGTGCAAAAGGACGAGTGCTGCTCTGGCACGCATCGGATCGTGGTTAGGAAATGGAAGTGGTGATATTGCCATTGCCTTCTCTACAGGCAATACGATCCGCCACGATGACCTGAATGCGATCCAACTCATGCAGATCTTAAATGAAAACTATATGGACCTCGTCTTTCGTGCAACGATCGAAGCTTGTGAAGAAGCAATTCTTTCTTCTTTGAACTATGCTGAAACGGTCACAGGAAGAGATGGACATATCCGTTACAGCCTAAAAGACACTTTACAACAGATGAAAGAGGAAAATTGATCATCTATGCATGTGTTAAATAAAACCGTACTACTTGATTCTCGTATAAACAAGTGGTACAGTTTTTTCGTTACGGCAAAGAATAGGAGGAAAGACACATGCAAAAACACATTGATCTGTTAAAAGGACCGATCTTGCCCTCCCTCGGTGCGCTTGCAATCCCGATCATGGCATCTAGTCTCATTCAAATGGCATACAATTTGACCGACATGATCTGGATCGGGCGAATCGGCTCTGATGCAGTTGCAGCCGTAGGTGCTGCAGGCATGTTCATGTGGCTGTCCAATGGGTTAGCCACTTTGGCAAAGATGGGATCACAAATCAAAGTCGGCCAATCACTAGGCCGGGATGACCGTATCAAGGCCAGTCATTATGCACATGGCGCACTGATCCTCGGCGTGTTTTTTGCCTTCGTTTTTGCGATGATCTGCATCTGCTTTGGTAAAAGTTTGATTCTTTTCTTTCAATTAAATTCTCCACAAGTTATTGCCGATGCACATCTTTACCTGCTGATCACTTGCGGATTGGTCATCTTTTCTTTTCTCAATCAGATCTATACCGGCATTTTTACTGCCATGGGAAACAGCCGTACAACATTCATCGCGACTGCGATCGGCCTTGTTTTAAACATTCTCTTAGATCCTTTATTGATCTTTGGTTTTGGAGCGATCCCGTCACTACGCGTTGCCGGTGCTGCAATTGCTACCGTTTTAGCACAAGCGGTCGTAACCTTATTATTATTCATTGCTGCTCGCCAAGATGAAGTGGTATTTCCTTTCGTCCATTTTTTCTCGATTCCAAATCGAAAAGCAATCATTGAGATCTTACGTCTTGGTTTTCCTACTGCGATCCAAAGCATGTTGTTTTCTTGTATCTCCATGGTCATCGCTCGTTTGATTGCAGGCTGGGGTGATGGAGCAATCGCTGTACAAAAAGTAGGTTCTCAGATTGAATCGATTTCTTGGATGAGTGCAGAAGGCTATGGTGCTGCGCTAAATACATTCACTGCTCAAAACTGCGGTGCTCAAAATCCAAAACGCATCGAGCAAGGGTTGAAGATCTCCCTTAAAGTCATGCTGGGCTGGGGCTTATTTACTACTTTATTGCTTCTTTTATTTCCAGGAGTCATTTTCCGTTTCTTCATCAATGAAGCAGATTTATTGCCATTAGGCGTTGATTATCTGCGCATCTTGGGTTTATCTCAAGCATTCATGTGTCTGGAATATACGGCTGCCAGTCTCTTCAACGGTTTAGGACATACGCTGCCGCCTTCCATCGTCAGCATAACGCTGACTGCTTCCCGGATCCCGCTTGCTTTCCTGCTCTCTCAACTGCTCGGTTTAAACGGTGTATGGTGGGCATTAACGATTACCTCCTATGCTAAAGGACTTGTCTTATATGGCTGGCTGTTGAAAAAGAAAAAAGAGCCGAGCTTCTTATATAAAGCACCTGCCCCTTTGATATCTGATCAGCAATAATAAATAGAACGTTAACGGTTATATTCATTTTCTTGATAATCAAGAACGAACGTTTTTGCTCCGCTCTCTGTCAGCGGATGCTGTAAAGAGCGAATGTACAACGCATATGGAATCGCTGCATAAGCGATATGATTACGAGCGATCTGTTCCAATTGGAACAGATTTTTTATTGAAGCAGCTACGACATACACACGATAACCACGTGCATCGATCATCTTTTGCAATTCTGTGATGGCCTCCATGCCATCGGATCCTTGCTCTTCATTTCGGCCAATGAAGAAAAACAGATATTTGCAGCCCGCCTGAATAGCAGCTGCTGCTTGTGTCACTGTGAAAAGAAGCGTCATTGCAATCGTTACCCCTTGCTTATGCAAAGTGT
Source organism: uncultured Erysipelotrichaceae bacterium (assembly GCA_949296305.1). Lineage (GTDB taxonomy): Bacteria > Bacillota_I > Bacilli_A > Erysipelotrichales > Erysipelotrichaceae > Merdibacter. Next base: position 40,672 of record CASFOT010000094.1, on the reverse strand, counting down.
TTGCCAAGCGAAGCCCATCCTTTGAAAAGTTGATCTTAATAACGATCGCCGGGTCAATAGCAACCAGCTGTTTTGCTTGTTGCAGCATCTCTTCATAGGTACCGATGACTTCCCCGCTCAAAAAAGCAGGCTCACGCTTTGCCCATTCTTTCACAAAGGCCTGCACACCAATATTATTTTTCCGATACATCGTCGTATTAGCGGTAATCCCCTCAATGCCATATGCCATCACTTCTTCGATTTCTTTTCGATTCGCGCTATCAATCAAATATTTCATACTGTCACTCCCTTTTTCTTAAGTATAACAAAGAAAATGGAATCAATTGATGTCAAACCATCAGATTTGTACCTGAATAATGTGGCAAAGTGATACTGTTCTTTTTTTCCTGATTGTTCCGGTAGGAAATACGCACAACAGATCCTTTTTTCCTCTTCCTGCATGTATATAATAGAGGATAGAAGAGGAGGATTTTTTTATGTTTCGATATTATCAGCCGACACGCATTCATTTTGGCGCAGGCGCTTTAAATCAGTTAGGAGAAATCTGTCAGCGTTATGGAAACCGCTGTTTTATGGTAACCACTGCAGATGAACCGCTGCAACCATTGTATAAGCGTGTAAAAGACTTACTGCAAAAGGTAAATATTCAAGTGATTCACTTTGATGAGGTAATGCCAAATCCAAATGCTGAAATGGTAGAACGCGGTTTTGAAGTTTTGAAAAAAGAACCATGTGACTTTGTTTTAGCCGTAGGAGGAGGCAGTTCGATCGATACAGCGAAAGCGATCGCCTTTGCACACGGTGCCGACCACATTGACTGGGATCACATCTTTTCTGCATACGGATCTCCATTTGACATCTGTCCATCTTACAGCAAAGATCATTTGCCAATCATCAGCGTCCCAACCACATCTGGCACTGGTTCACAAGTAACGCAAGCATCAGTCATTACGCGTGGGAAAGAAAAGATCACATTCTATCATACAGATAATTTTTCAAAAGAATGCATTCTTGATCCTGAACTCATGCTGACATTGCCAAAACGGATGAGTGCAGCAACCGGATTTGATGCATTTACACACGCATTTGAAGCATACATCAATCCACGCGCTTCCCATTACAGCAAGATGGATTCTTTAGAAGCCATGCGTTTAGTTGTAAATAATTTACCAAAAGTATTGGAAGACCCAACGAATCTTCATTTTCGTGAAGCAATGAGCCTGGCGGATACATTAGCTGGACGTGCTTTAGCAAACTCTGGAGCAGATGCCCCTCATCCACTATCTGAAATTATCGGCGGCATCGCACACATGACTCATGGAGAAGCCTTGGCAGTCGTATTTGGTCCATTTATTCGTCAGAACGCTGTAAAGAAAGAAACCCTATTCAAAGAAATTGCTGCTGAAATCTTCCACAGTGATGATCTATTCAAATCCTTTACAAGTTTCATGGAAACCATTCATTTAAACAAAAAACTTGTTGACTTTGGCATTACAGCGGAACAGTTTGCTGAAATAAAGGCAAGTCCAATCTTAGATCATCTTCCATTCGGCTCACGTGAAGAATTAGAAGCCATCTTAACAGATGCCTATGAATAAGATTGCTCTCATTGCATTGGATCTGGATGGAACACTCATGCAGCACGATACCACGATCACTGTCGAAAATAAAAAAGCCGTCCTTGAGTGCCTTCGCCAAGGGATCTATGTATATGCTGTGACTGGACGCCCTTACAGCTTTGCACGCATGATCGCAGACAGCATTCACAAAGATGTCCGGGTCGTTGCAGCCAATGGCGGGATTTATGAACAAAACGGACATTGCATCGAACAACCAATTGATCCGTATGCTTTAACCCATTTGATTGATCTTGCACAACGATACCAAGTGTCGCTCTTCTTAAAAGGAAAACGGGATTATTTTTCAAATGTACCTTATGATCCGCGTTTTTTATATGACAATATGAACGAACGATTCCGCAAGGACCTGCAAGTCCGCTCTTTTGCTAATCTTCCTGCAAAGCAGCTAAAACAACAAGCACATGATATTTTAAAGATCTTAGCCTATCATGAAGATCCTGAAATCATGAATGCCTACCGTCAAGCATTAGAATCTGCTGAACTAGTCACAATAACGGATTATCGACCAATCAGCTTTGATATTACAGCAAAACATGTAGACAAAGGAACCGTCCTGAGCAAGATCTGTACAGATCTTCAACTTGAAAAACAACAGATCATGGCTTGTGGCGATGCCAACAATGATCAAGCGATGTTCCAAGCAAGCGGATGGCGTGTCGCAATGAGCAATGCGTCGCCAAGTGTACAACAACAATGCGATGCAGTCGCAGACAATAGTGACGGGTGCGGTGTTGCACGTGCGATCCATCAATTCGTCCTCAATTAACCCAAAATCCTTGCTGCCTCTATTGGCAATATAAATGATCTTGCAGGTATCGATCCTATAGAATAAAATCCTCCTCTCTTAATATGATTTGTTTGCTTCTAAATCATCAAAAGAAGAGGAGGTTTTTCTGTTGTTATGTGACGATCTTCTCTTACTTAAAAGTTTTGATTTGATCATCCATCATGATTTGTCTTTCACAGCATTTATTTTATTGAACTTTCTATCGTCCATCTTCACGATATCTATGATCATTTCCTCCTATTTTTTTCATCATCATTTCATTTGCTGACACGACCACACAGAAATGAATCCCTTTCCTTCAGGTTGAGCACAAAAAGATGTATTCTTCTGTAAATTGAGGTGTCCCCCTTTTCATCTGCATCTGCTACACGATCATTTAAAGCATCAAAAAAACCGGAAACTTCCGGTTTTCGCATAAGTGTCTTTTGATCAAATGATTGCAAAGAACAAAGTGAAGACAAGAGCAACAAACAATAACATGACACCGATTGTCATTATCAATACCGCCAATTGCCCATCTGCTTTTAATTCTTTTAGGGACTGTTTCCACGAAAACTGCTTCCACTGAAAATATTTGACCAGCGAAAGGATCATCAGGACCACAGAAACAAAATTTAACAGGAAAAACTGACATATACAAAGAATGATCAAATTGATTCGAATGCTTTCAATATTTTCAAATTTTTCAATATCTACATTAAAGTGTTTTAATACCCACCATACGTACAGGTTTGCTGTACAGATGATAAAACCTGTGATGACCATTGGATTTGTGCTCAGCAATTCTTCATAGCTTTGACCATAAGCACTTGATAATCCGACCACATAGACCAAAAATAGAACAATGATCAAGATACAAGTGTATTGCGCATACTTCAAATATCGAAAGTTAGCGGTTTTTTTCAGCTTATTCTTACGTCGAATCAGTTCACTTTTCTTCATATGTTATCTGCCTCCTAGAATCAAAGGCAGAGCATGATACTCCGCCTATTTGACTAATCAATGTGCAAGATGTCTTTTACTGCTGTAGTAATATTTACTACTCGAACACCATAGATGACCTGAATTGAATTCTTACCTCTTACAACGCCTAATGCTTCTAAGAAATTCTTCCATGCCTCATCAGATGCTACCAAAGCGTCATCTTTCACTGTAACGCGCAAGCGGCTGGCGCAGCAAGTTACGGTTTCAATATTATCCGCACCACCCAATGCTTCAATAATGCGTACTTCTAATGAATCCCTAGCTCCTCCTGCTTCACCATCTTTGAGCGCATTATACTCTTTCTTGCTCATCAACTTGATTTCTTCGTTTTCATCACCACGGCCTGGTGTTTTCAGGTTAAACTTGATGATGCAGAATTTAAATACGAAGTAATAAACTGCAAAGGTCAATGGAAGCAGATAGATCAAGCTCATTGCATGTACTTTGTGTGGCTGGAATAAGTTTGGAATCATAAACAACAATGCGTTTCCGTTGATTGAAATATTTGTAATTTCAGCTACTACATAGCACAGACCGCAAAGCGGAGCATATACCAACCAGTACAGAGCTGGTGCTACGAACAAGAAGGTATACTCAATCGGTTCAGAAATACCAACCATTGCCAATGTAAACACCGCTGGGATGAGCAGTGCAGCTACTTTCTTGCGGTTTTCTGGTTTTGCACAACGATACATCGCAAATGCAGCACCAGGCAGACCTGTCAGCTGGAATAATACACGGCCAGTCGTAAAGTTACGAACGATATAACCAGTTGCATCAGCACTAGCAGCCTGTCCATTGATGATGTTTTTAACACCTTCATATAATACACCATCGATCATCATTGTGCCGCCTACAGATGTATATTCGATCGGGAATGCGATCAAATGGTGAATACCAAATGGCAATAACATCTTATCTAATGTACCAAATACAAATGTACCTACTAATCCGCTTGTGTTAATGAATGCCGTAATCCCCTGTAATACAGCACCGATGTATGGCCATACATAATATGTCACGATTGCAAGCGGAACAGAAACCAAAGTTACCATCATAACAACAAACTTTGTTCCTGCAAAGAATGCGAACATTGCCGGCAGTTTTGTATCGACGAAACGATTATGAATTGCAGCAGTGACCAAACCAGCGATAATACCTGAGAAAATACCCATATTATACGCATAAATTCCCAAGCAGCTGCTCCACAAAGCGTTAAAGTTCATCGCTGCTTGTTCTGTGTAGCCATTTGCAACCAATGCCTCCACAGCCGTAGTCTCAGCTGTCCAGCCCTCCAGAGCGGCCCAGCCTTCGATACCTCTCATAAAACAAAAATACATGATCATTCCGGCGAAAGCGGCCCAGCCTTTTTCTTTCTTAGCCAATGTGAATGCGATACCTACTGCAAAGTATACCTGCAAACTGTTCATGAAGAAGAAACCTAAGTTCGACAACATCGAGAACAAATTATACAGAATGTTTCCTGGCGGAAGGATGTAGTTTGTAAATGCACTACCAATACCAACGAAGAAACCTACCAATACAAGCAGAATGATCGGCACCATCATTGCCCCGGCAAATGTTTGAAGTTTTGCCTGAATATTTTTCATTGCTTGTTCCTCCTTTATGCTTTTAGTTTATCAGACATTGTCAAAATAAAATGTGATAATAAGTTAATTCATTTCTTTATCATTGTGGCAATTTCTAACGAATTGGTAACGATTACATCGGATCAACATTCAGATACGGCTAACTCAAATAACGCTTCATAATAGATTTCACAAGCTTTCATCAAAGATTGAATATTCTGGCACTCATTTGCCATATGCGGCCGAGGATCCTCTCCATCAAAAGTTGCTCCAAAGGCTACGCCTTGGTCTAATACGCGTGCATAGGAGGCACCTCCTTTTGTGAATACTTCTGCCTTTTCATGCATGACTGTCTCATAGGCATGCTGCAGGGCTTGGATCAACGGACTTTGTTCATCCACATATAACAGTCTCTTTTCGCGCAGGATCTCGACGGTTGCACCATATTGCTGAGCCAGTTCGTTCAGCCGTGCAAGCAATCGTTCTTTTGTTGTGCTCTTGACATAGCGGATATCGACGCAAAGCTCAATGCCGTTTTCAATGGTATTCAATGACATCACACAGACAGAATTGGTTCCCATATTTGCATCTTTTGCTGACAGCTTGCTTTTTTCGCCATAAAAATCATCCGCAAATTGTTCAGCAATCATATGAAGGACTGCCGGAACTTGCCATGAATTGTCGGCATTCTCACAGATATCTTTGACAAAGTGAAAGATCGCATTGTCGCCTCGCTGTGGATTGCGGGACAATGCCGTTTTTCCGAAATAGCGCAAGACCCAGTTCATTCCTTCGTTTTTGATCTCATCTGCGTGTCTAAAACGAGTTGGATCATTTGGCAAACATACCATCAGATCATCACAGACATAATTTAACCGCCGTTTGCATGTAAAATGAACGTTCTTCTCTTTAGGAAAAAGAAATCGAACTTGCAAGATTCCTTTTTCACCATTTACAATCGGAAAATTTCCATCCGGCGAAAAACCGCAAATCGGCTGTTCATGATGCTGAAAATAATGCTGCATGCATGCCCAGCTTGTTTCTTCAGCTCCTCCGGCAATGATCCGGATCGGATATTTCAAAGCAAAACCTTTCTTTTTTATCAGCGCTGCAGCATATAAAGCTGCTAGCAAAGGTCCCTTATCATCGTTGACACCTCTTCCATATAACAAATTGCCTTTCTGATGCATGACAAAAGGATCGTGGTCCCACTCATCGAGGTTCCCAGCTCCAACAACATCCAGATGGCCTAGCACACCGATATAGGCATCCCCTTCTCCAATCTGAGCATCAACTGCATATCCATCATCATCGTTGACCGTGAAACCAAGTCTTTCTGCTATTTTTATAAAAGCATCAAACGCTCTGCGAATTTCTTTTCCAAACGGCGCATGCACACGTGCGCCAGCTTCGTCCAGAACCGAAGGAATTGCTACTAAAACAGCAAGATCCTCTAACATTGATTGCTTCATTTCTTCTATTTCTTTTTGTATATTCATTTTATCCTCCGTGTTTACCTCATATATAAATCCTTCATCTTGTAAGATTCATCCTCCTGTCTGCTCCCTGCCCCTGTTTTCATGCCAAACTTGACAGATTTCAACATCAACCTCATAATTCAAGTAGGTAGGAGGGATGATCTGTGATCAATAAACGAATATTAAAAATTGTGGAAATTTTGCTAAATCAACAATCGTATATTACGATCGATCAGATCAGCAGACAACTTTCAGTGTCTAATAAAACGATTCGAAATGACCTTCAGCTTGTCAGTGAGTGGTTAGCTGATAATCAGCTGCAGCTCATCAAAAAAACCGGCATCGGTGTTCGTATCGAAGGTGATCGCAGTCAGAAACTCCATATTTTAGAAACCGTCCGAAGAAGAAATAAATCTGTCATCGAACATTCTCCCGCTGCTCGAAAAACGTTTATCGGCATGCAGCTGGCCACCTATGAAAGCTGTCGGATCTATGAATTAAGCGAAATGCTCTTTGTCAGCCGTGCGACCATTCATAAAGATCTGCTGTCTTTATCCAAAGATATGCATGTATTTAACATTACGCTTCATCGCAAAAATAACAATGGAATCAGCATCGAGGGTAAAGAAAAAGACATTCGCAATTTTCTGCTAGAACTCATGTTAAGAGATAATGGCTATCAACGTTTTACGCAGCTGGTCCAAGATGAATTTTATCCTTGCGATGGTTCTTATGTGTTTGCCGGATTAGAAGCGACAGATGATGAGATGCATGATTTTATCGCTTGTATCCTTCGTTCACATAACAGATATATCGAATCATTAGATTTTCAATCCATCGTTGTTATCTTATTACGCATCTATGCAGCTTACTTACGCATTCAAGAAAAGCATATCATTGCATTGTCTCCTGAACTGCTCTGCGATATGGATCAAAAGCCTTTTTTCCAAGAAGCCCAGGAATTAACAGACCGTCTTGCGAATCATTATCGTTTGACGATCCCAAAAGCAGAAACGCGCTATTTACAGCTTTATTTTTTGGCAAATCAAGGGAATCATGCGGACCGAGGAAAAGATCAGGAAGAAGCAAACGAACTTTGTGAACAGCTGCTTGCTTCTTGGAGCGAACAGCTTAACATTCCTTTTACAGAAGACGAAGATCTGCGAAAATCGATCTATACCCACCTTTGTTCTTCCATCACGCGGTTCCGGCATAATATACCAAATGAAAATCCTTTGATGCCGGAAATCAATCATCTCTACAAACATACGCTGGCGATCGTTAAAAACAGTATCTGCTGCATCGAAGATCGTTTTCATTGTGAAGTGAGCGACGACGAGTTAAGTTATTTAGCTTTGCACCTTGCGGCTTCTTTAGAGCGGATGAAACAGCCATTACGTACCGTGCTGGTTACCCATGGCGGGTCAGCCATCGCTTCCATATTAAAACAAAAACTGATCCATCAGATCAATGAAATTGATATCATCGCAGAAGAGAGTTTCTTATCGATCCAACATTGTGATCTTACCCATGCGGAATTGATCATTTCAACGATCGAGCTTACGATCAAATGTGATATCCCGGTTCTTATCATCAATCCTTTGCTGCATGATTATGACATTTTGCGTCTTAAAGATGTCATTAAAGATTTCTATAAGCAGAAAAACGATCCTATGAAACGGAAAACGGCACTATCTAAGCAATAGTGCCATTTCTTTTTATTTCGTATAAGTAACAGCCAAACTATTTCCAGCTTTCACATTTCGATCTTCTGACAATTCGAAAGATTTATATGCATCTGCTTTTGTAAAGATCATGATAACAGTAAGATCATAACCTTTTTCTTCTAAATACGCACGATCCATTTTAACCAACGGATCCCCGGCTTTCACTTTCTGGCCTTTTTCACATAGGACGCTAAATCCTTTTCCATTTTCATTTACTGTATCGATGCCGATGTGGATCAATATCTCCATTCCATCTTCTAATGTCAAGCCAACTGCATGTCCGCTCGGAAAAAGCATCGTCACTTCTCCTTGTGCACAGGCATATACGGTGTCACCAGTAGAAACAATGGCATAACCGTCTCCCATCATTTTTTGTGAGAAAACAGGATCTTTTACTTCTTCAATCGGGATCAGTGTACCATCTATTGATGCAATCAATTCTTTTTTTGCTTTTTTCTTAAAACCAAACATAATGTGCCTCCTCTTTTCTATGTTTGCTTTTATTATACACTATTCAATTATGAAAGCGCATAGAAATATCTTACTTCCATACCATTATCTTCTGGCAATTCTTCATTCGAATGTTGAAAAATTGCCTCATCATTAGGTAATGGGATTCACTTGAATCCTATTGCAAAAGCATTTGAACACATCGTACAATAAAGCTGTAAAAAGGAGGTACGTCATTATGAAACATATTAAAATTGCCGCTGGATTAGCACATGTAAACTATGGAAGAATCGCCGATTTGGTTAAGGAAGTTAGTGATGCAGGAGTTGATTACATTCATTCTGATGCTGCTGACATGCATGACCTTCAAAATATGAAGTTAATGGGTGGCCACCAGATCATTGCTGGTATTCGTCCTGAAACAGATAAAGATATCGAATGCCATATTTATACGATAAGCATGGATGAGATGTTCATCCAGCAGATCTATGAGGCTGGTGCAAACATGCTGATCATTCCTGCAGAACACTTTATCGGTGCACAGCTGGCTTATATCATCAATTGGTGCCGTGAACGCAAGCTGAAGGTAGGTTTGACCTTAGGATGCTATACACCGCTTTGTTTCGTGGAAGAAAGCATTTATGACATCGATCGTTTACACATCGTTACACATGGTGTAGATGAGACAGATGGAAAAGACAACTGGGGATGGAGAAAAAGTGCCATTGACCTGGTTCAGCGTGCCCGCAAGATGATCGATGAAAAAAATCCAAGATGTGAACTTGCAATCGATGGCGGTTTACGTGCAGATAATATGGAAAAATTGATCGAATGCAATCCAGATGTCATCGTCTTATCCTCCGCAATCTTTAAAGATCCTGAAGGTCCTGCGGCTGGTGTTCGACGTTGCCGTGAAGCAATTGATGCAGCTGCTGCAAAATTCAATTTGGAATAAAAAGAACTCAATGAGTTCTTTTTATAAAGACGAAAACTTATGAAATCAATCATCAAAGATTATGTATGGATCACGATTGCAGCTGCCTTGACCGCACTTGCAGTAAACTTTTTCTTCTCCTCTACAGGATTAGCGCCTGGCGGGATCACAGGACTTTCCATCGTTTGTTCATCGATCATCGGCATAGAAGTCAGCACCATGTCTTTATGCATATCCATTCCTCTATTGATCCTATCCACGATCGTTCTAGGCAAGAGCTTTGGCATCAAAACTTTATATATCACGATTGCTTCCCCCATCTTCATGAAAATATTTCCAACTATTGCCGTCACAGCCCCTTTGCGACAAATTCACCCCATCTTAGAACTTGTCGCAGCTGGCGCATTAGGCGGTATCTTAGTAGGTGCAGCTATTGGCATTGCATTAAATCATGATTGTGCAACTGGCGGCACAGATGTGATTGCCTTGCTGATTCAGCATGTTTTAAAATTCTTGAAGCTGAGCATCATATTGCTCCTATTGGACGGCTCTGTTGTCATTGCTTCCGGAATCATCACAAACAGCGTATTTATCTCTATCTTCAGTTTTCTTTCTTTAATGGTCATCATTCAAACGATCAACTTTGTGACAAAGAAAAAACTGACTGCATAAAAACAAGCAGCTCTTCACAGTAAAGAAGCTGCTTTTTTAACAGATTCGCGGTAACGGTTGTCCACTTAACTTACGAAGCCAGCGTTCACTTTGAAAACGCGTCTTCAACAACAAGGTTCCTGGATGCTGTTTTGTGATCGTTCCGATCACACAAGCATCTTTCCCCAGACGGTCACATAAGAGCGGTGCATCCTGTGCAGAAACAATGGCGATCATTCGTCCTTCGCAAGCCAGATACAATGGATCAAATCCTAAGAGCGAACATAACGTCTGTACATCTTCATCGACCGGTATCGCTGTTTCATCGAGTTCCATTCCCCATGAAGTATGTTCGATCAATTCGATGCACGTTGTAGCTAAACCTCCTCTGGTTGGATCTCGAAGGATCCGGATCCCTTCCATTTCCATCGCAGCAACTGCCTCTTTGCATAATAACGAACAATCACTGGTCAATGTCCCTTCAATTGGCAGATCTTCCCTCGCCATATATACAGCTGCTCCATGACGTCCGATGCTTCCAGTCAACAAGACAAGATCTCCTTCCTCATATTGTCCGCTCAAGTTTCGTTTTAAGAACCCGATGCCGCACGTATTGATATAGATCTGGTCGCCCTTTCCATGTTCTACTACTTTTGTATCGCCGCATACGACCTGCACACCTGCATCCTGCGCACATCGTTTGATCGATTGCAGCACTTGTTTAAGATCAGCCAAAGGAAATCCCTCTTCCAAGATCAACGATAAAGTAAGATACGAGGGGATCCCGCCGCTCATCAACACATCATTTACGGTTCCGCAGACCGAGAGCTTTCCGATATCTCCACCAGGAAACCGCCAAGGAGAAACGACGAAACTGTCTGTTGACATAACGATTTCTTTACCTAAATTGCGGACGACCGCACCATCTTTTCGCGCTAATAAAGCTTCATTTGAAAATTCTTTTATGATATATTCTTCAATCAGCTCTGCGGTCATTGATCCGCCGCTGCCATGATCTAATGTGATCCTATCCTCCATCGCATTCCCTTCTTTCATTCATAACGCTCAGCAGCTGCACAGCTGCCTTCGCTGCTGACCATACAAGGTCCGATTGGTGTGTGCGGCGTACAGACGACGCGAAACAGCGGACATTCTTGCGGACGCATCTTTCCTTTCAGCACTTGGCCGCAACAACAGCCTGCATTCTCTATATTGGCAAAAGGCGCTAATTGAAATTTTTTTGCTGCATCCCATTTCTCATATTTTTTCCGTAACGCCAGACCGCTTTGCGCAATGGTTCCTAATCCCCGCCAATCGCTGTCTGTACGTTCAAACACCTCATCCATAACAGCAATAGCTGCCTGATTCCCCAAAGGACGTACCAAACGGGTATAAGTATTGATCAAATCCTTCGTTTCATGCTGTTGTGCATCACAAAGCAATTGAATCGCATACAAGAGATCTTCTGGTTCAAAACCGCAGATCACTCCATTTTTCTGATATTCATCGGCCAGAAAGGAGAAACCTTTTTCACCAGTGATGGCTGCAACATGGCCCGGACAAAGAAAAGCATCGATCTTGCATTCCGGATCTGTCACAATGGCACGAATGGCAGGTTCCGTGCACTTCAATAAATTTAACAAAGAAAAATTCATACAATTTTGTGCTTCCGCCTGTTGGATCGCAACAGCTGTCCCTGGTGCTGTCGTTTCAAAACCAACGCCTAAAAAAACGACTTCTTTCTTTGGAAATGATCGTGCAAGCTGCAATGCATCCATGATCGACAAACAGATCCGCACATCTTTGCCTTGTGCTTTTTTCTGTAACAACGTTTGTTGATCTGTTCCTGGAACACGCAGCAGATCGCCATAACTGCAGATCATCACATCTTTTTGATCTGCTAATTCCAATGCGGCATCAATAGCTCCGCTAGGTGTTACACATACCGGACAGCCGGGTCCGCTGATCAGATGAACATTGGACGGCAGACATGCGCGCAAAGCTGCTCTTGCGATTGCCATCGTATGAGTGCCGCAAATCTCCATAATATACAACGGGCTTCCTTCATATTTAATCTTGAATGGCATGAAAGATCTCCTCATATAAAGCTCGCGTCTGCTCTGCTTCCTTTGGATTTACGATCTCAATACCAAAGCCGGCATGGACCATTACCTGATCTCCGATTTTCGCTTCAGGCAAAAAATCGATGCGGAAAGACTGACGCAGACCGCCTGCCTCTCCGAGTGCAGTTTTATCATGGATCTCTAGGATCTTTAAGGGAATCGCCAAACACATCTTATCACTTCCTTTGCGCTGCAATTGCCAGCTGTCCTAAAGCAATGCCTTCATCATTGCATGATGTCTGTTGATGCCAATAAACGCGATATCCGTTTTGTTGCAGCAATGACACAACTTTTGACAGCAGCCATTGATTCAAAAAGCATCCTCCGCTTAACACGACCGGCAGATGCTCTGTATTCAGTTTCATGCACTGTTCTGCTGCCATCAAACATAAGGTATTCATAAAGCGCGCTGCAATGATCGCTTTGTCGATCAAATGATCAAGATCATCCAAGATTGCTTGGATCATCCTGCGCCAATCAAAGAAACGAACCTCCTCTTTGACATAAAAAAACAATGGATATTGACCTTCTTCTCGTTCTTCGGCCATGCTCTCTAACAATACCGGTGCCTGTCCATCATAATCTTGCATCAAACACCCGCTGATCAATGCATATATGCCATCAAATAAACGTCCCATGCTGCTGGCTTTCACACACCCATGTTCTTTTCTGCATAGATCTTCATAGCATGTCTGTAGTTCTGCAGAATAAACCGAATGGTTTCTTTCGGCTTCCACACACAGAGCAACCGCAATACGCCCAATTTCATGGATCGCTCTTTCTCCGCCGATCAAAGCCAATGGGTGCATCGATCCAACACGATGATATCCATAAAGATCGCCCACCAGGCATTCAGAGCCCCAGATCGTGTGATCTTCCCCATAGCCGCTTCCATCCCAGATGATGCCAAAAACAGGTCCCATCAGCTGATGCTCTGCCATGCAGGAAGCCATATGTGCATAATGATGTTGTACTTGCAAGATCGGAAGCTTCATAGACTTAGCATACTGTGTTGTTGTGTAATCCGGATGAAGATCACAGATTACTTGTTTCGGGTAAATATCAAAGAATCGTTGATACGTATCTAACGCATGCAGATAATGCTGCATGCTCTTATAATTTTCTAAATTCCCGATGTAGGGACTCAAGAATACATGATGTGATTTTCCTAAAGCAAATGATCCTTTTTGATGTGCTCCGAGTGCTAACAAATCCGTACATGGATCTTTCAATGTCAGCGGCAACGGCACATAGCCGCGGCTTCTGCGCACAAAATAGGGCTTCTCGTGAAAGCAGCGCAGCAATGAATCATCACATCGATTTTCGATCGGACGGTCATGTAACAAGCATACATCTGCGATCGCAGCCAACTCTCTTACTGCTTGTGCATTATCGATCACCATCGGATCTTCGCTATTATTTGCACTGGTCAAGATGATGGCCTTCATGCTCTGCATCACCAAAACATGTAAAGGCGAATATGGCAGAACGATCCCAATCTCTTGATTTTCTGAAATCGCCATAAAACTGTTTTTATCTTTTTTCCGGCATAAGACGATCGGCCGCTCTTTTCCGGTCAGCAACGCTTCTTCTGCTTTGGATAGTTGAACCATCGTTTTCGCTGTCTGTATGTCACGCACCATGACGGCAAATGGCTTCTTCTCTCTTTTTTTTCGATCACGCAAACGCTGGATCGCTGCTGTCTGAAAAGCATCACAAGCGAGATGAATGCCTCCCACCCCTTTGATGGCTGCAATCCTGCCGTCTTTTAATGCCTGTATAGCTGCAAATAAAGGATCATCTTCCGTATGAGGATACAAAAGCAATCGAGGTCCGCAAACAGCACAAGCATTGGGCTGTGCATGATAACGGCGGTCTGTTAACGTTTGATATTCTTCGGCACACGCATCACACATTGTTAACGCATGCATGGTCGTATATTTCCGATCATAAGGAATATCTTGAATGATTGTATAGCGTGGCCCGCAATTGGTACAATTGATAAAAGGATAACGATAACGGCGGTCTTTAGGATCATTCATTTCTTTTAAACAATCTTCGCAAGGAGCGATATCTGGTGAGATTAGCGTATTTCGTTTTCCTTGCTCACTTTCTAAAATGAAAAAAGAATCATACTCCTTTAATGGCAATTCTTTCATTTGAATCGATTCGATATGAGACAACGCAGGTGGATCTTGCAAAAGCATCAAAAAACGCTCAATTGCTTTTGGATCTCCTTGAATATGAATTGTGACCCCTTGCCCATCATTGACCACATTTCCTTTCAATGCACATAAATAAGCAATACGGTGCACAAAAGGACGAAAGCCTACGCCTTGCACGATTCCTTGGATCTGCAATTGAAGATGTTTCATCGCAGCCATTCTTCCATCCGTTTTGACAAATGATCACTTAAATCATCCAATCCTTCTTCTGTTTTCGCACTGACCAAAAACAGCGGTGCTTGCGGATTGATGCCTTGATAAGCAGTTTCTGCCCGCTTCAAATCAAAATCAAAATAAGGCAGGACATCTTTTTTATTGATCACCAAACAATCCGTTTCGGTGAACATCAGCGGATATTTTTCGACCTTATCATCCCCTTCAGGAACACTGAGAATTGTCATGCGCATCGTTTCGCCAATATCAAATTCGGCCGGACATACTAAATTTCCTATATTTTCTACAAAGATGACATCGATTGCTTCCAGATCAAATGCCGGCAGCATTTTCTGGATGCTCATCGCTTCGATATGACAGGCGCCATCCGTATTCAGCTCTACGCTGGGAATCCCTAATTCTGCAATCGTCTCTGCATCATAAGAGGTCGTAATATCCCCTTCGATGACGGCGATCTTCCATTTTTTTTGTAAACGGCGGATCAATGCAGTGATCAAGCTTGTCTTTCCGGCTCCGGGAGAACCCATGATATTGATCAGCAAGGTATGATGTTCCTTTAAAGTCTGACGCACCTGTTGAGATACATCTTCATTCCATTCCATGACTTGATGATATACTTTGATCTCCATCCACATCGACCTCCAAACGCTCAATCAAACACTCTTTCCCAGACAAACGTTTCAGATGAAGGCTATGACAATAGGGACATTCAATGTGCATGCGGTCGATCTCGCTGGTTTTGCCGCAATCTAAACATGTGATCTGCAAAGGAATCATCCTTGACCGGATCTGCACGCCTTCAGCAATCGTTCCTTTTGCCAAAACCTCAATATACATTTGGACACAAGCTGGAACGATGCCGGAAAATGGACCTATTGCCAGGTGAATCTCACGAATGCGAACAGCCTGGTAACGTTTTGCCTCCTGAATGCTGTCTTCCAAGATATGTTTTGTAATTTCTAATTCATGCATGTCTGTATTATACTCCTCAAATAGCAAAAAAGAAATGGAAACCTCTTACATTCGGTTATATAATATACGCGTATATATTACATGAATGGAGGATGGTTATGGCATTGTTACCATTGCTGATACTGCTGCCTTTATTCAGTGCAGCGCTCATTTATATTACCAAAAATGCAAATATCCGCGGCTACCTGATCTATGCCAGTGTTGTGTTGATCATTTTATGCACCGGTGTCATCATCGCATCTTGGATGATGGATGGACAGACTACTTGGCATCTCTATACAGAAACAAAGACCTTGGATTACTTGATGCAAGGCATTGAGATCTTCCTCATGTTGTTTATCCTCTTTCAATGCATACGGCATCACAAATTATGGATTGCTGCTCTTTCCGTATTTCAAACCATTTTGGTTCTCTGGGTAGAACACCATATTACCTTGATCGAGTCCACGCATACGCAGATCGATTCACTTGCACTGCTCATGTGTGTCATCTGTTCGCTCATCGGCGGTTTGATTGCTATCTATGCAGTCGGTTATATGAAAAGCTATCATCAGCATCATAAGGAATATATCGATCGAAGCTCTTTATTTTTATCGATGATGTTTGTCTTCATGAGTGCGATGTTTGGTTTAGTTCTTTCCTCTAATTTGATCTGGATCTATTTTTTCTGGGAAGTGACCAGTGTCATTTCCTTTGTCATGATCGGCTATACAAAAAGCGATGAAGCAATCGAAAACAGTTTTCGTGCTTTATGGATGAATCTGCTGGGAGGGGTTGGATTTGCAGTCAGCATCTGGCTGTGTGCGATCGATGCGCACAGCGTTCAGCTGGATGATGTCATTTCCAACGGAAACCTGCTGATCATTGGCGGTCTAGCCTTAGCAGGGCTGACAAAATCCGCTCAGCTTCCTTTTTCATCTTGGTTATATGGTGCCATGGTCGCACCTACTCCTTCCAGTGCATTGCTGCATAGTGCAACCATGGTCAAAGCCGGCGTATATCTGCTCATTCGTCTGGCACCAGCTCTGCATGGGAATCTCTGCGGCACCATGGTCTCTTTCATTGGCGGATTTACCTTTATCATGGCCAGCATGATGGCCATCGCTCAAAATGATGCAAAAAAAGTGTTAGCTTTTTCAACGATATCGAATTTAGGATTGATCGTTGCCTGTGCCGGCATCGGTGAAGAAGAAACTGTCTGGGCAGCCATCCTGTTAATGATCTTTCATTCAGTCAGCAAGTCCATGTTGTTTGAAGCGGTCGGTGCGACCGAAAACTGCATTGGTTCCCGTGACATCGAACATATGCATGGTTTGATCGTCCGTCTTCCTTACTTAGCTTATATCATGGGCATCGGCATTGCCGGCATGTATTTGGCTCCTTTTGGCATGCTGATCAGCAAATGGGTCGCTTTGAAATCATTCGTTGACAGCGGAAATGTCTTGCTGGTCATCTTCATCGCTTTTGGCAGTTCGACAACGATGTTCTATTGGACCAAATGGCTTTGCAAACTTATCGCCATGCATAAGCCAAAACGAAAAGAAATCGATCAGACAAAACCTGGCGAATACTTCTCCATGGCCTTTCTTGGCGGTATCATGATCTTATTGTGTTTGCTGTTTCCATTCCTTGCACGGCAAATCGTCAATCCGATCGTGCTCTCCTTATTTGGCACGACGACCGAAGTACTCTCTATGAGCGAACTGGCCACCATGGTGATCATGGTCGTCAGCATTTTGATTGTTCCATTAGTGATGTTTTTGATTTCACGTTCTGCCCGGCGAGAATATGTTCCGATTTATATGTGCGGTATCAATCAGGGGGATAATTCCCGTTTCACAGATAGTTTTGGAGAAGCAAAGCAGCTCTATCTAAGCAATTGGTATCTGCGTTTTGAAATGGGAAGAAGACGTTTGTTGAAACCTTCTGAAATTGTTTCAGCAAGTGTATTGATCGTTGTATTCGCATTATTGCTAGGAGGTGTTCTGTGATGATCAAAGCCGTCTCACTGATCTTATATCTCTGTTTAGCTCCGATAATCGGTGCATTGCTTGATGGCATTGACCGAAAGATCACGGCCCGCATGCAAGGCCGCAAAGGACCTAGCTTGTTACAGCCGTTCTATGATCTGATCAAGCTGTTTTCCAAACAAATGATTGCGGTCAACAGCGTCCAGTTATTATTAAATCTCAGTTATCTGGCTTTTCTGGCCATTGCCGGCGGTATCGTATTTTTTGGGGCAGACATTTTGATGTCGTTGTTCATCCTTTCTACGGCTGATATGTTTTTGATCTTAGCCGCCAGCAGCGACTCTTCTCCTTTTTCAAATATGGGAGCCAGCCGTGAAATGCTGCAGATGATGTCCTATGAGCCGATGACCTTGTTAATTGCTGTCGGTTTCTATCTAACCACCGGTTCCTTCCGCGTGGATGAGATCATTACCCAGCCGACCAGCGCAATCTGGCTCATGCCCGGTTTATTTGCCGGTTATATCCTGATCATGGCAATCAAGCTTCGTAAGTCTCCATTTGATCTCTCTACTTCTCATCATGCGCATCAAGAAATGGTCAAAGGAATCACTACCGAAATGTCAGGAACGACCTTAGCAGTCATGGAGATCGGAGAATATTACGAGAAAATGCTCCTGCTTTCCATCGTAGCAATCTTCTTTCTGAATTCATCCATGCTCAGCTGGCCGATTGCACTGTTGATGTGCTTCGTCGTCTACTTTATCGAGATCTTGATCGATAATGTTTGTGCACGCCTCAATTGGCGCAAAGTCTTAGATTTGTGCTGGCTGATCACCCTGCTTGGCGGCGGCATCAACATCTTGATCCTTATGTCTGTTAGGTAGGTGAAACATATGAACCGATTCAAAAAATCTCCTTGGTTGCTACATTATGATGCAAGCAGCTGCAATGGCTGTGATATCGAAGTACTTGCTTGCACGACACCTGTATATGATATCGAACGTTTTGGGATCATCAACACAGGGAACCCATTCCACGCAGATATCTTATTGATCACTGGCGGAGTCAATGCCCAAAGTGCTTCTGTGGTCAAACAAATCTATTCACAGATGCCAAATCCAAAAGTTGTCGTTGCCGTAGGTATCTGTGCATGCACTGGCGGCATCTTTAAGGATTGTTACAATATCCTTGGCGGTATTGATACAGTCATCCCCGTCGATGTATATGTACCTGGCTGTGCAGCACGTCCGCAATCCATCATCGACGGCGTCTTGCAGGCTGTCGATATCTTAGAAAAAAAGAAAGAAGGATCCGCTGATGAACAATAAGATCATCCCTATTGAAAAACAGTCGTTCTTTCCTGACATCATTGAAAGAAAGCTGAACGGCTGGCGCTTTGCCCAAATGTGCGCTACGACAACAGAAAACGGATATGAGCTCAGCTACTCCTTTGTGAAAGACATGACAATGGAAACGCTGCGTATCGATATCGCAAAAGAAGAAAAAATCACGAGCATCACCCAAGTATATCCTTGTGCTTTTCTTCAGGAAAACGAAGCAGCCGAATTATTCGGTGTGCACATCCTAGCCATTTCCATGGATTATAAACATAAGCTGTATCGCATCGATACAATGACCCCGTTTGCACAGAAAGGGGTGAAATAATGGCAAAACAAAGCATCATTCCTTTTGGCCCGCAGCATCCGGTCCTGCCGGAACCGATCCATCTGGATCTCGTGTTGGAAGATGAGGTCGTCGTCGAAGCAATCCCAAATATCGGCTTTGTACATCGCGGACTGGAAAAACTCGTAGAAATCAAAGATTTTAAGCAATATGTGTATGTTGCTGAACGGGTGTGCGGCATCTGCAGTTTCGGCCATGGCCTTGGATATTGTCAATGTGTAGAAGAAATCATGAACATTGATATCCCGAACCGCGCAAAATATCTGCGTACGCTCTGGATGGAAATGAGCCGTATTCATTCGCATCTCCTATGGTTAGGGCTGCTTGCCGATGCGCTCGGTTTTGAAAGTCTCTTCATGCAGTCTTGGCGCTTAAGAGAAAAAGTCTTAGATCTCTTCGATCTGACGACTGGCGGAAGGATCATCTTTTCTGTCAACCAGATCGGCGGCGTGCTGAAAGATGTAGATGAAAGCATGCTGCAAGCAATTCGTAAAACGATGAAAGAACTGAATCAAGAACTGCGGCCGATTACTAAAGCTTTTTTAGAAGACATGAGTGTCAATTCCCGTTTACGCGGGCTAGGGTATTTGAGCAAGGAACAAGCATACCAAGCGGGTGCTGTCGGTCCTTTCCTGCGTGCAAGCGGATATGATTACGATTCCAGAGAAAGCGGCTATGCGGCCTATAGCGATCTGAATTTTGGTGCGATCACGGCAACTGAAGGCGATTCATATGCCCGGGTCAAAGTACGTCTGGCAGAGATCTTTCAATCCTTCGATCTGATCGAACAGATCATAACCAAGATGCCTACAGGAGAAATTGCGGTCCCGGTCAAAGGAATGCCGAAAGGAGAAGCCTTTATCCGCATTGAACAGCCGCGAGGTGAAGCCATCTATTACGTAAAAGGCAATGGCACCAAATACTTAGACCGGTTCCGTCTTCGTACGCCGACAACCAGCAATATCCCGCCGATGCTGGATCTGTTAAAAGGCTGTCAGTTAGGCGATGTCGCTTTATTGATCTTGACCATCGATCCATGCATCAGCTGTACAGAGAGGTGATCCTATGCGAAAACAACAATTATTTTCATTTTCTTCGCAAGTGTTAAAAAATCTGATCAGCAAACCAGTAACGACGAATTATCCTCAAGAACCTGCAAACTATCCAGATCGAATGCGCGGCCACATTTGTATTGCAATCGAACAGTGCATCAGCTGTACACTATGTGCACAGAATTGTCCGCCACAAGCAATCGAGGTCGACCGAAAAAAAGGGACTTGGACGATCCATCGCTTTGACTGCATTCAATGTGGAAATTGCGTGCTGATCTGTCCAAAACATTGTTTGCACATGGAACAAGGGTATACGTCTCCTGCCACCATCAAACAGAGTGAGACATATACACGTCCAAAAATAGAAAAGAAGTATCCGCAAGCGTCCATTGACTGTGTTTACTGCGGGCTCTGTGCAAAAAAATGTCCAAAGCAGGCAATCACTATCAACCACCAAGAAAAAACATGGGTGCTAGACAAAGAAGACTGTGTCGGATGCGGGATCTGCGCACAAGCCTGTGTTAAAAAATGTATCGAATTAAAATAAACAAAGAAATCCTGTTTCTCATTCTGTCAGGTATCCAATGGATCTTCTTTTGATGAAGAAGACGCGGAACTTGACAAGATCTATAAAGAAAGGAAGAATGTAGTTTTGGCCACATTCTTCCTTTTTTCAACCATTCCTGCTTATAAAGCAATACCTTTCCACTCATCAGGCAAGAAACGTTTCGTAAGCTGTACATAATGCTGATAGATCTGCCCAAAGCGGTAACGATAGCCGCTCTTCCATGGCTTTGCACGTCCGCAAAAATGCAAGATCGAGGTATGCTGCATCACCCAGCGCATATCACGGACACCGCCGCTTCGAAGCAGATAATTCCGATAATTTCGGGCGTCATAATTCCAGAGAGCATCATCAACTGCTTCGATCCGTTTCCCATACAATGCATTCAGGACATCTTGATCAGGCAATAACAATTCATTCCCATGTTCTTTAACATATCGGAAGATGTCTTCCTTCCGTATTTCTATTCGGCATTGATCCAAATTCATCAATAGCACACCGGAATTGTAATAGTCATGATCCGTTTTCAAACGGATCCGATTCACGTTATTTGACAGTTCCGTTTTTCCTGTATGTGCTGCGGCCGCAAATAAAGCATGATCAAGATTTAAATTCCATAATCCGCTCAATGAATTGATCACTAAAATATCCGGATCCAGATAAAGTACTTTTTCTATATCATCCGGTAAAAAATAAGGCGCTAACAATCGATAGTACATTTCTTTTGGATATCGGTCATTGACCGGCGCTTCGTCGAACAAAGCTTGATCCACCTGGATAGGATAATATTCCATCATAGCCTTGTTGCAGCATGCACGAATAAAATCCAATGCTTTTGGCGTCAATGATCGATGAAGCAAATAAAGAGCAAAACGATCATTGGGGTGGTTGATAAATATCGATGTCAATAATACGCTTAATTGAGGGATATAGCCTTCATCTAAAGCAACCAATAAATGCATGGTTTCTTTTTTCAATGGTCTTGTCATATGATTCCTCTTTTCTGCCTTGAAGCTTTCCTCTCATAGTATAGCATGCATGATATTTATATTTCATCAATTCTCTCTTTCTGCCACTTTATTTCCCGGGTAATTTTTTATTGACAGATCTTTAAATAAAAAAGCATAAACTTTTTGTTTACACTTTTTACTCAGCAAAATTTCCTGTATACAACTGATAGTACTTTCCTTTAGCTGCTATCAATTCTTCATGATTTCCACGTTCGATGATCCGCCCTTGTTCCATAACCATGATGCAATCCGAGTTCTTGATCGTAGACAATCGGTGTGCAATGACAAAAGTAGTCCTTCCTTTCATCAGTGCATCCATCCCTTCCTGCACCAGACCTTCGGTATGCGTATCGATCGAACTTGTTGCCTCATCCAGGATCAAGACCGGCGGATCAGCTACAGCCGCTCGTGCAATAGCCAGCAGCTGTCTCTGACCTTGACTAAGATTACTGCCATCACTGGTCAAAACGGTCTGATACCCATCTGGAAGCCTACGGATAAAACCGTCTGCATTTGCAAGTTTTGCTGCTGCTATACATTCTTCATCACTTGCATCCAATTTGCCATAGCGGATATTTTCCATGACGGTTCCTGTAAATAAATGCGTATCTTGCAGCACGATGCCAAGAGATCGTCTCAGATCTTGTTTTTTGATCTTTGTCACATTGATATCATCATAACGGATCTTTCCATCTTGCAGATCATAAAACCGATTGATCAAATTGGTAATGGTCGTCTTTCCTGCACCGGTCGAACCAACTAAGGCAATCTTCTGACCTGGCTGAGCAAACATCCGGATATCATGCAAAACCAATTTCGAGTCATCATAGCCAAAATCAACTCCATCAAAAACAATAGCGCCTTCCAGTTTTCGATAGGTGATCGTTCCGTCTGCCTGATGCGGGTGCTTCCAAGCCCATATACCTGTGCGTTCTTTGCTCTCTGTCAACGTGCCGTCTTTTTCTTCTATCGCATTGACTAGTGTCACATAGCCTTGGTCAACTTCCGGCTTTTCCTCTAATAAATCAAATACACGTTGAGCACCAGCAACCGCCATCACCACAAAATTCATCTGTTGACTGATCTGTGTAATCGGCTGTGTGAAATTTCGGTTTAATCCGACAAAAGCAATCACGGTACCAACGGTTGTTCCCCAGCTGCCTTGTAACATCATGAACGCACCGATCACCGCACAGAGCACATAACTGAGATTCCCGATATTTGCATTGACCGGCATCAATAAATTCGCATAACGATTCGCTTTATCAGCACTGTCTCGCAGCTGATCATTCAATTGTTTGAAATCTTGAATGGATCTTTGTTCATGACAGAATACCTTCACAACCTTTTGACCATCCATCATCTCTTCGATAAAACCGTCGACTTTTCCCAGATCACTTTGTTGTTTTTGAAAATATTTTGCCGATAACCCTGAAAAGAAAGTTGTTGCTTTTAACATCAATAAAGCCATCACAAGCGTAATGATCGTAAACGGCACATTTAATACGATCATCGAAATCAATGTAGCGATCAATGTAGCTGTTGAATTGATGATCTGCGGAATACTTTGACTGAACAGCTGCCGCAATGTATCCACATCATTGGTATACACCGACATGATATCCCCATGGGCATGGGTATCAAAATACTTGATCGGCAAAGATTCCATGGTTGAAAATAATTCATCACGAAATTTCAGCATCGTTCCTTGGCTCACATTTACCATGATACGATTATAGACATATGCGCTGATGACACCTATGATGTAAAAGAAGACAATCATCATAAGAGCACGTGCCAAAGGTGCAAAATCGGGTGTTTTTGTATTCAGCATTGGCAAGATATAATCATCTACCAAAGACTGTACGAATAACATTCCCTGCATGGTCGCAAAAGCACCGATCACGATGCAGACCACTACGATCAGAAATGAACACTTATAATTTTTGATCATATACGATAGTAATCGTTTTAAGATCGTCAAAGATTTCACTTTCTTTTTATTTTTCATTGTATGTTGCTCCTTCCTAGTCATGATTTTGATCAAAATCGCCGCCTGCTTGTTGCTGAGATTCATATATTTCACGATAGATGGCATTATTTTGCATCAATTCATCATGAGTCCCGATACCATCGATCTTTCCGTTTTCCATAACAACGATACGATTCGCATCCTCCACGCTTGAAACACGCTGTGCAATGATCAATTTTGTCGTGCCGGGTATTACTTTCTTCAAAGCTTGCCGGATCTTTGCATCCATCGCTGTATCCACTGCACTTGTAGAATCATCCAAGATCAAGATCTTTGGTTTCTTTAATAAGGCTCGTGCAATGCATAAACGTTGTTTCTGTCCGCCTGACACATTTGATCCTCCTCGTTCGATCCATGTATCATATTTCATTGGCATCTGTTCGATGAATTCATCTGCACAGGCAGCTTTACATGCTTCTCTACATGCTTCTTCTGAAGCTTCTTCATTGCCCCAACGCAAGTTATCCAGTATCGTGCCAGAGAATAGTACGTTTTTCTGTAAAACAACAGCTACCTGGTCACGCAATACTTCCATGTCATACTGACGCACATCTTTTCCTCCAACACGAATCGAGCCTTCACTGACATCATATAATCGGCTGATCAGATTTACCAAGCTTGATTTTCCGCAACCTGTTCCGCCGATAATTCCGATTGTTTCCCCTGAACGAATATGCAGATCGATATCTTGCAAAGTATATTCACCGCTGCCATGTTGATAAGCAAAATTCACATGATCAAAATCAATGCTGCCGTCTTTGATTTCTGTAAGTGGTTGGTGAGGATCTTGCAGATCAGGACATTCTGTCAATACCTCAGAAATACGCTGAATGCTTGCTGTACTCATCGTAATCATGACAAAGATCATCGATAGCATCATCAGCGCCATCATGATCGACATGATATAACTGAACAAAGAAGTAATCTCGCCAGTAGTCATGCTGCCTGCAACAATAAATTGTGCGCCAAACCATGACACAAAAGTAATGCAAGCATAAACGACCAGCATCATGACTGGATTATTCAAAGCTAAGAGGCTTTCTGCTTTGACAAACAAATCATATAAATGCTTGGCAGCTTTCTTAAATTTACTTGTTTCATATGCTTCTCTTACATAAGCTTTAACCACCCGGATCGCCGTTACATTCTCTTGTACACTTGCGTTCAGATCATCATAGCGGTCAAATACTTCCTGAAATACGCTTGAAGCCTTTTTCATGATAAACAGCAAGATGACTGCTAAAAAACATAGAGCAATGAAAAAGATCACACTTAACTTTTTGTTGATCATGATGCACATAAGCATACTAAATACCAACATCAATGGTGCTCGTACTGCAACACGAATGATCATCTGATAAGCATTTTGCAAATTTGTCACATCTGTAGTCATTCTTGTCACTAGACCGGCTGTGCTGAATTTATCAATATTAGAAAATGAATACTCCTGAATTTTTTCATACATGCTCTCTCGCAGATTACATGCAAATCCAGAGGAAGCATTTGCTGAGTATTTCCCTGCCATGGCACCTGAAAATAAGCTGACCGCTGCCATCACCAACATCAAAACACCCAGTTTAGCGATCGTGGACATATCTGCTTTCTGCAATCCTTCGTCAATGATCATTGCTGTCACAAAAGGCAGCAGCACTTCCATGATCACTTCCAACATCGTAAAGCCCATCGTAAGAAGAGAAGTTTTTTTATATTGTCTTAATTGTGCTAACACAGTTTTCATCATTCATGACCTCCTATCTTTTCTTTGAATCTCCATCTGACAACATCAATCGAGTATCTTTTGTTCGATCATCATTAGTTGCTTTCGTTCTTCCATGCCAAGATTACTGCAGATTTCTTGTTCCATGCCATCTGCTTTCGCAAGAAAAGCAGCTGCTTCTTGCCGCAGTTTATTCGTAAGCAAGATCTGTTTTTTCCGATCATCGGTTCCATTTTTTTGAAACGACAAATAATCCTTCTCGCGAAGTTTCTTTATCAATAAGGACATGGTTGTCTTTGATACACCTATTTCATTGCAAAGTCCTGTAATATAGGTTCCATTTGGGTGATGCCGTAAAATATGCACCATTAAATAAACTTGAACGCCGCTGAGATCTTCCTCTCTTAAATGATGTTCAAGTTGGATTTCCAGCTGAACTGCCATCTTTTTCAATAACAAAAGCAATGCTTCATCATCAACCGTTTCATTCATTTGCTTCACCTCCATTTATGCATGAACAGTTTGCATGGTAACTGCTGTTCGTTAGAGATTGTAGCGCCTCTTTTCTTGAATGTGAAATTCAAAGATGTTATAATCTATAAAAATATTTTATAGATAAACGAAAGGTGATAGAATGAATACGGTACAGCTTGAATGTTTCATCGCGGTTGCTGAACATTTAAACTTCTCTAAAGCTTCTGAAGAATTGAATATTTCTCAACCTGCAGTGACTCATCAGATCCATTCTTTAGAAAATGAATTAAACGTAAAATTATTCGTCCGCACGAGCAAAAGTGTTAAACTGACAGAGGAAGGTATCTTATTCCTTTCAGATGCACGATATATCTTAAAAACGTCATATGATGCAAAAACACGTCTACAGAAACATGGTCATCCAAGTTCCTTTGATATCGGCTGTCATACGAGCTATGAATTGCAGTTATTTCCGCCAATTTTGTTTCAGCTTCATACATACTTTCCAAATGTACGGCCAGTCATTCATTTTTTTCCACCCTTAGCCGGTTCACAAATGATCGATAATAAAAAGATCCACGTATCTTTTGGTTTTCAAAACGAGGAAAAAGCTCCTCTTTCATTAAAATTCAAGCCATTGGTCATCGCACAGCTGGTCTGTATCTGTTCTGCTTCACACCCATTTTCCAAAGAAAAAGAGCTGACAAAAAATCAGCTCAATCAAAGCTTTGTTACTTGTGAACCTCATCAGATTCCCAGCAGAGTTTTTGCCATTCATAGCGAACAGCTAAGTAAAATTTCCCCGCAAGAACAATTTTTCGCACCGAACATTGAAAGCACCCTGACTATGGTAAAAGCACAGCTCGGATATACGCTTTATTTTGATATTCCTGCTCTTCGGAATCCTTCTCTATGTTACATTCCAGTCAAAGATCTCAACTATTCCTTGCCTTTTGGAATTTTTTATCATTCAGATAATGATTCGAGCATACTCAAACAATTCATCAAGATCTGCGAACAACTCTATAAACAATAAAAACAGTCTGAATGAAGAATGATCCATAACTGTCAGATGATCCCCAACGACTGTTTTTCTACACCTGTAATTTATCTAATGATATAAGTATCCTATTTTTTTACAAATTCGTTCATAAAAAAATTTGTAAATGCCTCCAACTCTGCTTCTTGTGAAACATATACATAAAGCGATTCATCATTTAACCATTCATATGCATTGATTGCAATGTAATTTCGTTTATCTAAGTAAATCACAAATGCATCCGTTGGATATTTATTACGATAGGCTTTTAAAATTTCTTCTCTGCAATAATAAACCGCATCTCCACATTCGGATAGATCTGGTACCGTTGGTACAACAGCAATCGTGTTTGTATCTTCCCGCCATCCAACAATCAGGTTTCCAATTTTTGTTTTGCTTCCATGAACAAATCCATAATTAAATCGTGATACATCTTCCGTATAACCAAAAATCAATTGAAAATCCTTTCCATTCTGAACTTTTTGATCAAACAGAATGCGCATCTTCTCTGCATTCCGTTTGCTTTTTTCCAAATCCACTTGTGCACCTTTAAATAAGTTTTTAAATAATCCCATTTTTTTCTCCTTTTCTATGCCATATTTCCTTTTAATAAAAACTTTTTTCTTTTTTTGTCTTTATTTTGAGTAAACGAAACGTTATTTCCTTAATGTATCAAGCCAATCCGTTAAGGCTTGGATTTGCAATACAATCGTTTGTTCTGCCGCCTCAGGAATCAATAAAGGCAGGGAAGATGGGATCGCCTGATTTAAGACCAAGATCGATAAGCAAAGATTGATAAAAAGGCTTACTCTTTCTTCAGTTGGCTCAATTCCAAAACAGATCAACAGATTTGCAAACAAATGTTTCTGTTTATTACGAAAGCGGATATAACTTTCTTTTGTCAATCTTCGAAAAATCATTTGCTGTTCTTCAATGGTCAAGATCGTGATCCCATATTTTGCACCATAGCAACACTGATATAAAAATAGTTCAACGCCTTGACGCCAAGGATGTTCTTTTATCAATGTTTGGGCAAATTGAATGATCTTAGGCTGCTGTATATATAATATTTCTACAATCAAATCTTCCTTCGTAGGAAAGAAAGAATAGAAAAAAGTTTTTGATATTCCAGCTCTCTTATAAATTTGTTCAACGGTCGTATGTTGAATTCCTTGTCGAGAGATCAAATCATAACCGATATCAATCAAACTTTGATGTACTTTGGTTTTTTCTTCTTCTGTATACGATATTTTTGGCATGAGCATTCCTCAAAATAAAGACAAACTTATATATTTGTTTTTATTTTAACACAATTTCCTATAGTAAACCATTGTTTTTTTTGGACATTTTAAAAGCACGTTTAATAAAGAACAAGTATAGAAGGATATCAGCATTGAAAGTATTTATGTTCAAAAACTGGATACCACATCATATTGAGGATCTTCTAAACTATATGATATACTCATACAGAAACAAAATGGGAGGAAATTATATGAAAGCCAAATTTAATTTGAAAGAATTTCTGATTATCACTATAGGTATGCTGTTTGTATCAAGTGCCGTCTATTTTTTTATGATCCCCAGCGGTATCATTGTTGGAAGCATCTCCGGTTTATCCATTGTCTTATCCGAACTACTTTCACTATCTGTATCTTCCATTACTTTTCTTTTAAATGCTCTTCTATTAGGAATCGGGTTTCTTTTCTTAGGAAAAGAATTCGGGACGAAAACCGTCTATACCTCTTTATTGCTGCCTGTTTATTTATGGATCTTTGAAAATTTCCTTCCATTGCAGAACTCCTTGACCGGTAATAATGTATATGATCTGGTCACTTATATTCTGCTGATCGGATTTGGACAAGCGCTGCTGTTTAATGTCAATGCCTCTAGCGGAGGATTGGACATCGTTGCAAAAATCATTCATAAATATACGCGAGCAGATATTGGAAAAGCAGTTATGTTTGCAGGCTTCTTCACAGCAGCAAGCTCAATCCTCGTATATGATATCGGTACGTTGATCGTCTCTCTTTTAGGGACTTATGCAAATGGTTTGGCCGTTGATTATTTCATTGATGGTTTTCATCGCAAGAAGCGTATTTGCATCATTTCAGAGGAGCATGAAAAAATCCAATCATACATCATGAATGATCTGAAACGCGGTGTCACCTTATATCAAGCGATCGGCGGATACAATCTGAACCAGCACATGGAATTAGTCAGCATCCTGAGCATCAATGAATATAAGCAATTGATCGCTTGGTTAAATGAAACACAGATACAAGCTTTCATCACAGTATATACGGTCAACGAAGTCATCGGTACTTGGAATGTAAAAGCTAGAAAAAGCAAATACCGTTTCCATTAGCCCTTCTTAAAAGAGGTGAAGCATCTATGCACTTTGTAAAAGCTAAAGGAATCTTATCTGCAAACAACGGCATGAATCTGTACCGAGGATGTCTGCATGGCTGTATCTATTGTGATTCAAGAAGCAAATGTTATCAGATGAATCATCCATTTGAGGATATTGAAGTGAAAGAAAACGCACTTATGTTGTTAGAACAGGCATTAAAACGTAAACGATCCAAATGTATGCTTGGCATCGGCGCAATGAGCGACCCCTATCTTCCTTTAGAGGAAGAATTACAATACACGCATCAAGCATTAGAAATTGCTTTGCGCTATGGGTTTGGTTTTACTCTGATCACAAAGTCTACACGAGTTCTGCGTGATCTGCCTTTGCTTCATGCCATTAACCAACAGACAAAATGTGTCGTTCAAATGACCTTGACAACTTATGATGAAACCTTATGCAAGAAGATCGAGCCTTATGTAAGCACAACACAAGAAAGAATCCTTGCTTTAAAAAAATTAAATGAAGCAGGTATCCCAACCATCGTGTGGCTTTGCCCGATTCTGCCTTTCATCAACGATACAAAAGAAAATATTGAACAGATCCTTGCTGCCTGTATCGATGTTCACGTAAAAGGCATCCTTTGTTTCGGTATGGGCGTAACTTTACGTGAAGGAAATCGCGAATATTTTTATCGTCAGCTCAATCAGCAATTTCCAGGCATGAAAGAACGCTATATCAAAGCATATGGGCTACGCTATTCGCTGATGAGTCCTAAAAATACACAATTGATGAATTTATTTCATCGAACATGCGAACAGCATCAAATTCTTCATGATCCAAATATGATTTTTTCCTATTTGAACGAATTCGAACAAAAGCAAAAAAACATTCAGCCCAGCCTATTTTAATTCTCTGTTGACGCTTTTCTCCTTATTTTCTTTTGTGATAGATTACCGTCTTTTCTCATTGTTAAGTTCTGTCAAAAAAAGCGTACCTCTTTAGCTCAGGTTTCTAAACTTTGAGGTTCGCTTCACTGCACATCCATTTTTTTCTTATTCATTCGTCAAATGGAAAACTTCTTTTGGCTGATGACAGATCGGACATTGCTGAGGAGGTTCTTCACCTTCATGTATATAACCGCAAATGCTGCATACCCATTTTTTGATACCACTCTCTTTTTCATTATTAGGAATCCGATCTAACAGTTCCTTCACCGTATTTACAGGGAAATTATCTGTTGGAGATTCACTGAGAAAACCTTTCAATAATTCATGCGCAGCATTGCTCTGCGGAAGCATATAGCCGCCTTCACGCATCAAATCTTCTCCAACCAGCCGTTGCGATCTTTCTATCGCTTTCATCAAACGATATAAACCATCTGGCACTTGTTCGTCTGCAATCATAGAAGCCATCTTTTCACCATCGGCTTTGCTTTGTGCCATCTGATGAAGAACCGCTTTTACTTCTTGTGCTTTTGTCTGCTGCGGTGGATAAGTTGATGGAACCATACTGATGGCTGCACTTGGACAAGCTTGTGCACACATACCGCAGCCAATACATTTTTCTGTATCAATAATACTGTTTTCAGTATCCGTTGCTCCCGTTGGACAAACGTAAAGACATAGACAGTCTTTTGTACATAATCGTAAAGTTCGAACAGCAACCATCTTGACTTTTTCCTTCATCATCAAGCCCTCCCTTCCACTTTTTCAAATTTCCAATCAGGTACTTTACATACTGGGCAAAGCTTCGGTGCTGTATCCCCAACATAGATAAAACCGCAGACACTGCATACCCATACATTTGTATCAATAAGCATCTTCTCTCCGTCATGAATATAACGATCCACTAAAGAAGCCTCTATTCTGGTCACTTTTTCGCCCCAGACACATACACGGGCAGCACCTCGGTCTCCATAAGCATCTGCCACTGCTCGTGTTTCTGCATATGCTTCGATATCTTTCTTTAATATAGATGATAATGACTGAAGAGAAGCATCTTCCAGCACAGATACTGCAGAAGAAAAATACTCTGACAGTTGTTGAAATAACACCGCCTCTTGCATATTATATTGTTTTTCAGCACCACGTGCTAAATTAGAGCAGATCATTGCTGCTTGTCCGGCCGATAACGGCTGATCTTTTAGTTCAACTGTTGAAATGTTAATCTCTTTTTTTTCTGTCTCTGAATTTTTTTTCGCTTCAAAGAAGGCCTTGGACGCTCCACACAAAGGGCAGACCCAGTCATCAGGCAGATCTTGGAAAAGAACATTTTCTTTTTCATCATCATAAACATAACCGCAGATCTGACATACGTATTTCATTTGTTTTTTCCTCCTTTACCGGTGTCATGGAAATAAATGAACTTATCTCCGATTTATCTCTCCTTGCGAAAATGAATAATTCCGCCGATATTTCTAGCATTGTCATATCCCATGCTTTTCAATCGATTCACAGCAGTTTCACTACGTGCTCCGCTTCGACAATATACAAAAACAGGCGTCTGCCGGTCAGAAATGATCGAAGGAGCTTCCTCGATCTTTTGCAAAGGCAGATTGATACTTTGTTCGATATGTCCTTGCGCATATTCTTCTTTCGTCCGCACATCTAAAAGAACGGCATTTTCCGTACTGCGAAATAATTCTACTCCTGCACGGATATCCAATTTTTTACGTAGTCCAAACATATGATCCTCTCCTTACAGCATGACAAGAAAGATGAAATCCTCCGATGATCCTCTTTTTATTTCTAAATAAAGTATAACAAAAATATAGCTATGATTCTGTAACCTAGTCACATTTAAAATCATTTTGAGCAAGTTTTTTTAAAGCATTTAGATCTCTTAAAAAGATTGTTCCTCGATTGAGTTTGATCCATCCTTCTTCACCAAAAACCTTCAGCATACGTGTAACAGCTTCTCTTGCGGAATTAACTTCTTTTGCTAAGACTTCCTGTGTCATTTTGATTGTTCTTTCTCCTGTTTTTTCATAAACCGAAAGAAGATAACGAGCCATGCGTTCATCCAAATGCAAAAAGAGGATCTGCTGCATGACACGAACAACTGCTGATAAACGCTTTGTTGAAAGCTCAAATGCAAAACAGCGGACAAAGAGATTTTGTTCGATCAATCGCTGCAGACAATCCACATGTACCGCGAGCAGTTTGGTATCTTTCAGTGCAGTTAAAGACACTTCCAACGATAATTCGCCAACGATGCAAGATGCAGATAATATACAGCTCTCTTCCGCTTCAATATGAAACAATGTGATATCTCGTCCTTGTGCAGAAATCAAAGAAACGCGGATCGCCCCATCAAGCACAAAGACCATTCCTAAAGATGCATCGCAAAAACATAGTATATTTTCCCCTTTTTGATAAAAGCGTTCAGTCATCTGCCGCATTACTATCGTTTTTTCTTGCTCATCAAGCATGTCCCAAAAAGGAAGTTTTCTTACATAGTTTTCTTTATTCATGGAGTTGTACCTCGTCTTTTTGCCTGTTAAAAAACAAAACTCTTTCTATTTAGATTGTATCATTCTTATGATTCCCTCACAAATTTCTTTCAATTGAATCCTTGCTTTGCAGCCAAATACGGCGTGTTTGGTTGATTCATTTTCCTGAATCCATTGACGAATGGATCGAATCAGCGTATAATCTCATTGCAATAAACCAATAGCGGGGAGGTCGTGAACGATCTGAGAGGAAGCATTGATGCTTCGACCCATTGAACCTGTCGGGTAATGCCGTTGTAGGAATCATATTTGTCGTAAGTGACCGTGTCATATGCAAATATGATGCGGTTTTCTTTTTTACAAAGGGGGGGATTTTATGCGAAAGAAAGAATTTTGGATGCCTGTGGCGGTCGCTTTGCTCGTTTTGCTGTTTTGGGAAGGATGCGTACATCTTTTTCAGATACCTTTGTATCTATTGCCTGCACCAAGCAATATCATCCACGCTTTGATCGAGAATCATGATGTATTGTATTCACATGCTATCGTTACGTTGATCGAAGCAGTGGCAGGCCTTGTGATCGCTTTGATCTTAGCGATCCTGACAGCCATCTTGATGGATCTTTCCAAAACTTTTCGAAACAGCATCTATCCTCATCTCGTTGTCACGCAGACCGTACCAGTGATGGTCTTAGCACCTTTATTCAGCATCTGGCTTGGATTTGGGATTGCGCCAAAAATCATGATCGTTATTTTTATGTGCTATTTCCCGATCACCGTTTCTTTCGCAGACGGACTGTCACAAGTCAGCCAGAAACAGATCAACTTATTAAAAAGTTTCCAAGCCTCTACATTACAGATCTATACGATGGTTAAGATCCCTTCAGCTATGATTTCTCTTTTCTCCGGCTTTAAAGTGGCTGCCACTTATTGCATCGGAGGCGCCATCGTCGGTGAATGGATCTCTTCATCTGCTGGATTAGGCTATTATATGCTGCGTGTTAAGAATGGGTATATGCTGGATAAGGTCTTTGCGACGGTCATCGTCGTTATCGTCTTAAGTTTATTGATGAATGCTTGTGTGGATATTGCAAAAAAATTATTATGTCCTCATGGCATTAAAAAATAAGGAGGAAGAACAATGAAGAAGTTTGTTTCAGGGATGATCGCTGCAGCTTGTCTGCTCAGCATGAGCGGATGCTCAAGCAACGATAACAGTACGATTGAAAACAAGGAAGTAACGCTCGTATTGGACTATGTGCCTAACACAAATCACACCGGAATCTATGTGGCACAAGATCTTGGATATTTTGAAGAAGAAGGATTGAGTGTCGAAATCATCGAACCGGGTGACAATAACACTTCGGCTGCATTAGTGGCTGCAGGCAAGGGTGAATTTGGAGTCAGCTACCAAGAAGATGTGACCTATGCATTGACTGCAGAGGATCCTATGCCGATCAAAGCGATCGCAACCGTGATCCAGCACAATACATCCGGATTTGTATGTTTGAAAGATTCCGGCATCACTTCGCCAAAAGATTTTGAAGGAAAAATATATGCAGGATGGCAGTCTTTGAGCGAAGAAGCTGTGATCAAAGCTGTCATGAAAAATGAAGGTGCTGATTTCAGCAAGCTGACGATGGCCGGTGCAGATGGCAGCGGACTTTCTCAGCTGAATAACGGTGTGGATATTCTTTGGGAATACAAAGGATGGGCTATCATCAAAGCTGAAATGGATGGAATGGAATTCAATTATATGCCTTTAAATACGTTAGATGAACGCCTAGATTACTATACCCCAGTGATCATCACAAACGACGATATGATCGAAAATGATCCTGAAACAGTGCAGAAATTTATGAATGCAGTGAAAAAAGGATATGAATATGCAATTGAAAATCCAGATGAAGCTGCAGAGATCCTTCATAAATACATTCCTGAATATGACCTTGATTTCTTAAAAGAAAGTCAGGCTTATTTATCTGCTGAATATGCAAAGGATGCAGACAGCTGGGGAGTTATGAAAGACAGCGTCTGGGATGGCTATACCGATTTCATGTATGAAAATGGGCTGATCGAACAAAAGATCGCTGCAGATGAACAATACACAAATCAATTTGTAGAATAATACAGGAGCAATTATGAAATTAAAACTGCAAGACATAGCGAAATCATTTTCGGATAAACCGATCCTATCTCATATTTCGATGGATGTCAGAGATGGAGAATTCATCAGCATACTCGGACCGAGCGGATGTGGAAAAAGCACGATTTTAAATATTCTCACGGGCATCCTTGCACCGGATGAAGGATCGATTTATGTCGATGATCAACAGATCGCCGATCCTGGCGAACACTTTGCCTATATGCCTCAAGAAGATCTGCTTTTACCATGGAAGGACATTTTAGATAACGTGTGCCTGTATGGGATCTTGCATAAAGATAAAAAAAAAGCAAGAGAGAAAGCTCAGCAGCTGATGCCAGTTTTCGGTCTGCAAGGTTATGAACATGCCTATCCGGATGAGTTATCCGGCGGTATGCGGCAGCGTGCAGCCTTCTTGCGGACAGCTTTGAGCAATGCTGACATCTTATTATTAGATGAGCCGTTTGCTGCACTCGATGTCATCACACGCAATGATATGCAAGACTGGCTTTTAGAGATGAAAAGCAAACTCCATAAAACCGTGCTGCTCGTTACCCATGACATTGATGAAGCAATCTATCTCTCTGATCGGATCTTGATCCTGAACGGGCACCCGGCAACCATCCAGCAAGAAATCTGCATGACAGAGAAAGAACGATCTCGTGAATGGTTATATGCACAGGCAGATCTGAGGATGCAGATCCATCACCATCTAAAGGAGCATTAAAATGTATTCAGATGCACATCTTCATTTAAATGAACGAATGAAGAACATTCTTCAAAAACAACCGGTCACTGCGGTCATCAGCTGCAGCACAGCGGTTCAATGTAAGGAAGCAGCATCATTCATTCAATCTCATCCGTCTATGAAGATGTCTTGCGGCCTTCATCCATGGAACGCAGACCGCATTTCATGGGAAGAATTGCTCCCTTGGATAGAAACTTCCACGATCATCGGTGAGATCGGCATGGACAATGTCTGGTGCGATATCGACCTGCAATTACAAAAGAAGGTATTCGAAAAGCAGCTTGCCTATGCCAGCAATATGCATAAACCAGTCGTCTTGCATACCAAAGGCATGGAAAAAGAAATTTTGACGCTCATTCAAAACTACCCAAATAAATATCATGTAC
The DNA here is from genome assembly GCA_949296305.1 of uncultured Erysipelotrichaceae bacterium. Lineage (GTDB taxonomy): Bacteria > Bacillota_I > Bacilli_A > Erysipelotrichales > Erysipelotrichaceae > Merdibacter. The sequence goes on along the minus strand of CASFOT010000094.1, from coordinate 4,318 downwards.
ACTGGTATTCCTGTTCTTCTTATATTGAAGAATATCGAGCGTTGGATTGTTATTTCAGCATCGGGCCTTTCCCATCCATCGATCCAAACGTACACAAAGTCGTTGAACAAATTCCATTAAACCGGCTGATGATCGAGACTGACGGCATCTCAGCCGTAGAATGGGCTTTAGATCATAAGATCGATGACGATGAATATTATTCCTGCTTACATCGAATTGCAGACGAGATCGCAGAAATTAAAGGAAAGAATCCAGAAGAAATTTTGGCTATCACACAGCAAAACTTGCTGCAGTTTATTTCAAATTCATCTATATGAATGATCTCAACCTATCAATTCTAAAACTGTAAACAATCATAATTTTGATCGTTTGCAGTTTTTTTATCCCTGATTTTAAAATTATGATTACTATTCATATACACTGCATTGTATAATATTGTTAAAGTTGATTGATGATGCGGAGGATTTTCATATGATTTCACAAGATGAACGGCTTTTTATTCTAAAGATTAAAAATGATACATGCTATAAAAATCTGTTTTAGAAGATAACTCATACCAGTTAAACGCAAAAGGTAAAACTATATTAAAAGACATAAATGATCCTTTTATTTTGATAGTTATTTTTTTTTGATAATAATGACTATAATTTTGTTGCTAAAGAAATCCTGCTTTGCAAGGCACAAAAAAATAATGATAAAATATCCATAATTGATAAACTTTGTGTTGTTAAAAATGAGATGCATATCGAAATTTTTTTAAAAAATATCCATCTGAATCTTAAGAGCGATTTTGATACACGTGAATACATAACTGAAGACTTCTCTCATCAGATTCTGCAAGATCTTTTGACGATAGAAAAAATAAATCTTTTGTTCAATCACAATATGAAAAGCAGAAAGAAAAAACTTCAAATTTTCATCTAGCATACGATGAAGCGACTTTCGCAATCAAAAATGACTCAATATTTTGTATCAGAGATGTAGATTCTTCAGCTTATGCAAGAAATCCTTTTCAACAAGACAAAGATCGTATTATTCACTCTAAAGCTTTTCGGCGGTTAGTAGACAAAGCTCAGATTTTCACTTCAACTAAAGGAGATCATTATCGTACCCGATTAACACATACATTAGAGGTTAACCAAATCGCTCGCAGTATTGCCAAAAGATTAAATTTAAATGATGATTTGACTGAAGCGATTGCTTTAGCACATGATATTGGTCATACTCCATTCGGACATGTTGGAGAAAGGACTTTAGATGATATTCTTTCTGGCAAAATTGATATTATAAAAAACATCAAAGACTCAAGTTTTCTAACATTACAACAACATTTTAAACATAACTATCAGGCATTAAGAGTTTTATCCTATTTAGAAAACAAATATACTGCATATGATGGAATCAATTTGACATATTTAACTTTAGAAGGGGCTTGGAAACATACAAAAATCGCAAAAGAAGGAAGACTCATATGTCAACTTGCTGACTTTTTTATGTATCCACAATCAGATTTTCTTTTTCCCGAATTCACCCATTCGATCAGTTTAGAAGGACAAGTTGTTGCAATTGCTGATGAAATTGCTCAACGGTCACATGATATCGATGATGCATTTAAATCAGGAAAAATCAATCACAAAACATTTTTAAAATTCTCTAATGCTCGATATATTCCAAGTATTACTAAAATTGATAATGCCATTCAAAAACAATTTAGCGAAGATAAAGATGCCGGATACCTTTTCATAGACGAAAATGATATGTACCGAGCTCAATTATGCTCAAAAATCATTGATTATTTTGTCAAAGATGTTTGCGGAAACTTTAAAAATGAAAATCCAGATACTTTTTTTACGGATGTTACAATAGAAAACAAAGTTTACAAAATTATTGCAAAAAAAGTTATTGATTTTTCAGACGAAGGAAAAAAAGTGAATAATATTTTAGAAACTATGGTTACAAAATTTGTTATTGGTTCTAGTGAAGTATCTCGTTTTGATACAACTGCAAAAGATATTATTACTGAATTATTCAGATATTATTATCATAATCCATTAACACTTGAAAAGAATACGTTGCAGAAATTTTTCAAAGCAATGGAAAATCATTTAGAAAATCATTATTTTGCTTATAAATATGGAAATATTCAATTTCTTCGAAATGAATTAGAAAAAATAGTACACACCGATTTAAGCGAAAATTTCGATGAAGTTATAATGAAAAAACGTAAATTGTTATGTCAATGCATAGCAGATCATATCAGTGGCATGACTGATACGTTTGCACTGAATGAATACCGCCGGATCAAGGGAGTCTATGATATATAAAGAAAGCATTGAAGTTTTGAATATTGAATCATATCTCGTCTTCTCCTCAAGGGTAATATAGCATAATTAAGATAATGAGAACGCATACCACAGATTTAATTTCTGATTTTCATTATATTTTGCAGGCAAATGAGAATAAAGCATTACTTTTGAACCGATTTCCTCTAGTTTTGATACTTATTCTTTCTCATATTCTAAATTCAAACTGTTGTGCTATCTTGATTTGTTTCTACGTATAAAATACATTCCTAAAACAACAATGATGATGAAAGGCGCCATTCTGATAAACACCCATTCAAAAATATGAAAAGAAACTCCCATAAATGCAGTTTCTGGATCGTCATAATTCCAGGCCAGATAAGGGCTGTTTACTTTTGCTAAAACTAAAAAAATAACAAGTGTCATGATCAACAAAAAAATGATTAGGCACCGAAGAATGACTTTTTTTTGTTCTTTTTGTTTTATAATCTGTAAATTTATGACTTCTAATTTTTCCGAGAGGATCTTCAGATCGTCGATTTCTGATTCTAGAACATCTTCCCCAAGCAAGACACTGACCGGCGTGTCAAGTGCATCGGATAATGCAATCAACATTTCCGAATCAGGAACAGATAATCCATTCTCCCATTTTGAAATTGTCTGTCGTACAACATTTAGTTTCACAGCTAATTCATCTTGTGATAAACTCTTCGATTTTCGTATCGTTCTGATATTGTTGCTCAGCATATGATAATCCTCCTTGTTTACCCTCATTGTAATTACAGATGGCCGTTGCCACAAGCAACATGAATTAACATAATAAAAATGAAACAATGGAATTTCCTTCAATCACGTTGTTACATAAAATTCAAATGATATTGAAGTATTCTATCTGGTTATTTATCAGTTAAGCTCCAAAATGTTAAAAAGATAAGCAAAGCGATTTGTCTTTTTAATAAATGATCAATCACAAAAGCAAACTTACTGAGAAAATTTATAAAGCCTATTTTTTGATAACTAATTGAAAATTAGAATCATAATATAAACCCAGTTCTTCACATATTTTTTTGTTTACTGCTTGCAAAGCATCGTGATACTCCTTATATTTTGGAGAAAGTTTAATCATATTGGGAATAAATATATCGTTATATCCTTTGTCTTGCAGCTCTTTCATCAATCGCCGCTGCGTTATTCCTGCTAGACTGTATTTATACAAAAAGCTGGTTTTTAGTTTCACGCCATGCAAAACCTGCTTCTTCAGCTTCTCATATTTTTCAGGCGTTATTTGCGTATATTCCAAAATGGTTTGATCCATTTTTCTGACCATATCTCTCATGGTTGGTTTAGGCATGAATTTATAAAGCAAATAGCCCGAAATTTTATAGTTTAAGGGTAATTTTATTTCTGTATTATCCCAATATTTCATAATCGCATCAAATGCGTCCTGTTGTTCTTTGGTTTCCATTCGTATTTGGAGATATGGAAGGAAATGATTGATAAAATAAAATCCCATAAATCCAGGAACAGCATCTTGAATTGCATCAGCAATCGTTTGATAATCGAGCTGTTGATCTAACTCATCCGCATTCTTGGTTTGAATATATTTTCGCAAAGCATCGACTTCATTTGATTTCTCAGTTAATTCTGATTCCATCTTTTTTAAAATATCTGCGAATATTGCATCATCCTCACTTTTTTGAACTTCTTTGATTTCTTGAATGGATAGTCCTAGTTTTCGATAAATTGATATCTCTTTTAAAGTTTCGATATTTTCTTTGGAGTAGTCTCGAGACCCATTATGGTTACGCTGTACTTCTAATAAACCTTCTTCTTCATAATATTTGATTGCACGTTTGCTAAGATTCACTTCTTTAATAACATCATTTATTTTCATGATATAATTCCTCCTTCATCTAGACTATAATCTAGTACGTAACGTTCGAGTCAACAATTATTTATAAATGAATATAAGCAAAAACAAGACAAGTTAAATGTCTTTTATTGATTTTTGATAA
>CASFOT010000093.1 GCA_949296305.1 uncultured Erysipelotrichaceae bacterium | reverse complement strand
GCTCCTGTTGTTTCTATGTTTATTGTAACACTAAATTCCATTTAAAATACACAAAAAAGCGACAATCCTCTTGTTTTGTAAGAGTAATTGCCACTTTTCTTTTTTGGCCTTTTAAAGTGGAAATAAACTTTTCACTTCAGCACATTTATTGAAGGGCCTTTTCGATGTCTTCTTTGCTGATTGGTCCTTCGCGCAGCACCTTTATCTGATCTCCGGTCACGTCAATGATCGTACTTGCATTTAAACAGCCGCAAGTTCCTTTCACGATCCCGTCCATTCGGCCATCCAGCTGGGCCATCACTTCTTCAAATGTCGTACCGGTTGGCTCCCCGCTTCGATTTGCGCTCGTCACAAACATGGGACCTCCGCTTTTTTCGATCAAGGAAAGCACAAAAGGATCATCTGGCATGCGAACGCCGATCGTATCCAGGCCATTAGTCGCATAAGAAGGTACATTTGCTTTCTTCTTCATTACTAATGTCAATGCCCCGGGCAGAAAAGCAGCTACTATTTTTTCAATGGCTGGCGTAATTTCAGCAACTGCCGCTAACTGTTCAAGATTAGCGACCATCGTCGGAATTGGTTTATTTTCTGGCCGTCCTTTTGTATTCTTTAGCCGCTCCAACGCTTTTTCATCAAAATAGTGCACGCCCAATCCATATACTGTATCCGTAGGGAAAGCGATTACCTTTCCTTTTCTAAGTTCTTCTGCTACTTCGTCGATCTGTTCTTTATTAAATACGATGCTCATATCATGTTCCTCTCTTTCCATGATCCAACCATTCTTGCAAAAACGTTTCATCCATATTTCTATTGGTTTTATTATGCTTTGATGGTCCTTCTTTTCAGCAAATATGACCGCAAGACCGTACGTTTCATTTCTGTGCGCATCATTTCGCTTATTCTTTTTCTGTATCATTATACCATGTTTCTCTACATGTAAAAGAATGCCTTTGACCAAAGAATGTGGTACAATAATACATACGTAGAAAGAAGGAGAATGCCTATGTTACAAGATACGATCGCTGCAATCTCTACTGCTGCACAAGATGGTGCGATCTCCATTGTCCGCATCAGCGGAGATGAAGCCATTTCCATGGTCGAAAACATATTTAGTCAAACACTGCATGATAAAGCTACGCATACGATCACTTATGGTTACATCATCGATCCAATGTCGAAGGAACGAGTTGATGAAGTACTCGTATCGTTATTCAAAGCTCCACGTACGTACACCAAGGAAGATATCGTTGAAATCAACTGTCATGGAGGACGTTATATCACGCGGCTGATCCTTCAGCTGATTCTTTCCCAAGGCGCTCGTTTGGCGCGTCCAGGAGAATTCACCCAACGGGCATTTTTAAACGGGCGGATCGATCTAACTCAGGCAGAAGCTGTTAATGATATGATCGAAGCAGATACCAGGGAAAATGCCCGTTTAGCGATGTATGGAATTCGCGGCAGCGTCAAAAAAATGCTAGATCCTTTGATTGAACAATTATTAGATATGATTGCCAATATTGAAGTCAATATCGATTACCCTGAATACGAAGATATTGAAGAGATCACACAGGAGAAACTGCTGCCAAAGGCCGATCTTTGGCTGAATGAGATCGAATCGATCTTAAAGCGAGCAAACAGCGGACAGATCATTCGCGAAGGCATCAAGACAGCGATCATCGGGCGGCCGAATGTAGGAAAGAGTTCCTTATTAAATGCATTATTAGAAGAAGAAAAAGCAATCGTCACAGATATTGCAGGGACGACTCGTGATATCGTGGAAGGACATATCCGTTTAGAAGGCGGCTTACAGCTCAATTTGATCGATACAGCCGGCATCCGCGATACCAAAGACTTGATCGAACAAATGGGCATCGAGAAAAGCTATCAGATCATGGAAGAAGCTCAGCTCGTCATCCTCGTATTAGACGGCAGTGCTCCTTTACAAGAAGAAGATCAGCGTCTATTAAAAGAAAGCGAAAACAAGACGCGGATCGTTGTTTATAACAAGAGCGATCTTTGTGAATCCTCCATTGATGGCATTCAGATCTGTGCGGCTAAGCAGGAGATCCAACCGCTGATCGATGAGATCCACCGATTATTCGATGAACACCGCATCGCCGCGAAAGAACCAAGCTTGGCTAACGAGCGGCAGATTGCTTTGATGCGGAAAGCGCATGAAGCCATGACTCAGGCGATCGATGCAATGAACAGCGGTTTAGAATTAGAGTTAGCAGAGATCGATCTGCAGGAAGCCTACACTGCATTAAAAGAAATCTTAGGCGAAGTCCATCGGGAGGATTTATTGGACACGCTCTTTACAAACTTCTGTTTAGGAAAATAAGAAAGGAGCTTGCAAATGCGCTACGTAGATTCACATTGTCATATTACATTTGATCGATTATATGGCCGTATCGATGAAATTTTAGATAACTGCCAGCACAGCAATGTCAGCGAATTATTGATCATCTGCTGCCAACGAGAAGAATTTGACCGTGCCAAACAATTACAGCTTCAGTATCCCTTTATTCGGATTGCTTATGGATTTTATCCTTGTGACACATACGATCTTCAAGAACAAGACTATCAAGATCTGGAAAAGCTTTGTCAATCAGGCGATCTGGATGCAATCGGGGAGATCGGTTTAGACTATCATTATGATGATACAGATAAAGAGATACAAAAAGCAGCACTGATCCGGCAGATCGATCTTGCTAACACCTATCAGCTGCCGATCAGCATTCATATGCGGGATGCAACATACGACTGCATGCAGATCTTAAAACAGTATGCCAAGACACCTTTTATCATGCATTGTTTCAGCGGCAGCGTAGAAACGGCATGGGAAGCCGTGCGCATGGGCGGCTATATTTCTTTTGCCGGCCCGCTCACATTTAAAAATGCACGATCATTGCCGGAAGTCGCAAAAACAATTCCTGCAGACCGCATCTTAACTGAAACAGATTGCCCTTATCTGACACCTGTTCCTCATCGCGGAAAAGAAAATGAACCGATGTATGTCTCATTCACATTCCAAAAACTGTGTGAACTAAGAGAAGCAGATCCTGAAATGCTCAGTGAACAGATCATTCAGAATTATCACCGTTTTTTAAATGTTTCAAAATAAAACCGGGGGGGGAACCCGGTTTTATTCTTCTTGTGCAAATGTTTCGTAAGCTGATTCACGATAGCCGATCAGCACATGGTTATCACCGACTAAGATCGGACGTTTGATCAACATTCCATTTTCACTTAACAATTTGAGCTGTTCTTCCTCACTCATCTGTTTGCGTTTTTCTTTCATGTTCCATTCTTTATACAACTGCCCTGACACATTATAAAGCTGTTTTAATTCGATCCCGCCTTTGTTCATCCAAGCGCGCAATTCCTCCACCGTAGGTGTTTCTTCTACGATCGAACGCGTTTCTACGGATACGTGCAGTTCCTCTAATTTTTTCTTTGCTTTCTGACAAGTCGAGCATTTTGGATACCAAACCATCAAAGCCATCATTCTCACCTCTGGATGTATTGTAACACAGGCAAAATGATACTGCCATAAACATGCATGTAATACTTTTTCCATCTGCTGTTTCATGGTATACTTAGCGCACAAGGAGGGATCCTATGCAGTTTAGTCAATTAGAACTATCACAATCCTTACAAAAAGCTTTGCAAACAATGAAATATGAAACCCTTACGATGATACAGGAGGCAGTGATTCCTTCCATGTTAACGAAAGAAGACCTGATCGTCCGATCCATGACTGGAAGCGGAAAAACACTTGCTTATGCGCTCCCGATCCTGCAGCAGATTTCTTTTGATGTTCAGACGCCGCAAGCTCTTGTCATCGTTCCTACACGAGAATTAGCACAACAAGTTACTCGTACTTTTGATTCTTTAGGCATCTATCTGCATACGCATCACCAGATGCTCGTTGGAAAACAATCATTTCATTTTCAGCGTGAAGATCTGAAACAGCGTGCACATGTGGTCATTGCGACACCAGGCAGATTATTACAGCACATTCATGAACGAACGATCGATCTTTCAAAATTATCCACGCTTGTCTTAGATGAGGCCGATGAGATGTTTCATCTCGGTTTCCGGCAGACATTAGAAAAGATTCTCGATCATCTGCCGCATGAACGGCAAACCTGCTGTTTTTCTGCCACTTTCCCATCTGATGTACATCAATTTATGGATGCCTATTTCCCACATGCCCGATGGATCCAGCAAGATCAAGATGAAATGCCAGATCAGTTAACACAGCATTTCTTTTTGATAGAAAAAGAACATCGTTTTGCTTTTCTGATCAACTTACTGCAGACATATCCGATCAAGCGCTGCATTGTTTTTGTCAATACCATCGAGCTTGCGCAGCAGTTAACAGAACAACTGCAAGCCATGCAGCTGCTCACAAGTGCTCTGCACGGCAAACAGACACAAGAAGAGCGATTTGCTTCATTGCAAGAATTCCGAGATGGAAAAACACGAATCCTCGTTGCCAGCAATGTAGCCGCAAGAGGCTTGGATATCGACGATGTCTCTTTGATCGTCAATTATGATTTTCCATTGACCCTTCAGGCTTATATCCACCGTGTCGGCCGCACCGCACGCATGCACAAAGATGGATCAGCCATCTCATTGATCGATTCAAAACAAATGGACATTTTCCAGCAGCTATGCCAGCGTGACCCTTCTTGTATCATTGAATCACCTGCATGCACAAAAACCTATCCTTTAGATGACTTGCAAAAACCTTTAGAGAAAAAGCTTCAACGAGAAGACTTGGCTTATCAGCAAGTAACCAAGCTCTGCATCTTTGCCGGAAAGAGCAAAAAGATCCGTCCTGGTGACCTGGTAGGAGCCATCTGTTCGATCGAAGGGATCACCAATGAAGATATCGGTGTCATCAAGATCCAAGAGCATCAAAGTTATGTCGATATCCTGAATGAAAAAGGCATGATCGTTCTGGAGCAATTGAACAGGCGGACGATCAAGAACAAACGTATCCGAGTTGAGATTGCTAATAAGAAATAAGCCGGAGAACCGGCTTTTAATTATTGATATGGTGATGAAATTGCGGGGTCGTTTCGTCAATTACGCGAAATTCATATCCTTGTTCTTTACAGTAATCTAAAATTGAAGGCAGTGCTTTTACAGTCTCTCCATTCCCTCCTCCATCATGCATCAGCAGCATGACGACCGGTTGTGAACCAATTTCCTTTTTTGCTGTTTCGATCAGCGTATCTGCATTCCATCCCGTATTCCCGTCGCCATTGGTCGCATTCCAATCATAATACTCATAGCCTTGTTGTAATACAAGCGTGCTTAATTCACTCATGATTCCTGTACAATACGAACTGGATACCGTATTGCTGCTGCCTCCAGGAAAGCGCAAGATGGTGGTTCTTTCTCCAGTCTGTTCCTGAATGATCGTCTGCATCGCTTCAATGTCAGAAAAATAAGCATCGCTGTTTTGATAAATTTTCTCATATTGATGAGAATACGTATGTACACCAACGGCATGTCCCTGTTTCTTTTCTTCTTTGATCAGTGAAACATAATCGGGAAATTCATTTGTCACGAAAAATGTTGCTTTCGCATCTGCCTCTTTTAATATCTTTAAGACTTCTTCTGTATATTTGCTTGGACCATCATCAAAAGTCAGATACATCACTTTCTTCCCATTGTCTTCTGGAGCCAGCACTGGTTCACTCTCTAATTCATATGTGACACTTTCTTCTTTTGGGCGCTCGATCATCACCCATAAAAATAATGCTAAACAAAGCATTCCCAATAAAATCTCTACCTTGGCGGATCGATGCATCAAAATCACCTCGCGCTTAGTATCTGTACAGTTACCGATTTTTATCCAACAATGTTTGCTGGAAATACAATCACTTTTCTTTTTTATTTTATGCTCGTATAATACCCATAGGTGATAACATGCAAATCGATACACAAATGATTGATCAATACCTTGATGATCTGCCGCTCAGCTATAATAAAGATTTTCTTATGACCGAAGTACTGAAACCGGACAAAAATCGCAAAGAAGTCGTTTTCGAACTTCGAAATCGCCTTCAAGATGCTCTTGCTCAATTTCCTTCTTTTAATCGGTCGCTTTTTTATCAGTTATTTCCAAACATGGATACCTCTTTGGACAGCTATCACATTATTTTCATCGTTGGTTCGAATCATTTTTACAAAACGTACGTGACGGATCGATCAACTTCTATCGTGATCGATCTGATCCAATGCGCAAACATGACTCATATCGTATCGCAGATGATGTATCTGATCCTTCATACCCTGCATTATGAAATTGCGCATTCGCTTATACTGGCGCAATACCCTTTACCGAAAGCTTGCCGCTACACTGATTGGCTGAATCATCTAAGTTTCGTGGAAGGATTTGCATCATATCTTTCATGGAATGAAGATGCTGAGCAATACAAATTTCATGCACAAAGATACGAGCCGCAAAAAGAAACGGCGTTTGCCATGCTGCTCGATGCTTTTTATATCAACTCAGAAGAAATTCAGCGAGAGATCATTGCTTCTATGCCAGATCTTCCTTTCTGGAGTCAATTTCCTGTAACGGCATCAATATTTTACATTGATGATCTGTTTCGCAGCAGTGGAGAAAGAAAGATTTCTTCTTTATACAAACAAGGATGGGATACTTGGATCCAGACCATCTATGCGATCAAATAGAAAAAGGTGCCTCAAAGCACCTTTTTGATCGTTTTATTTAGAAAATACAGATAAGACTTCACTTACTGGACGATCATGTTCCATCGCACGAATGACTCCGCCAAGCACCGGTCCAACAGAAAGAACCTTCATGCGGTCATAGCGGCCCACTTTTGCGCTCTGATCAATCGTATTCGTACAAATGAATCCATCTAAATTTGCAGCTTGCAGACGTTCAATAGCAGGATCACTTAATACAGCATGCACACAGCTTGCGTAAATTGCTTTCGCTCCTTTATCACGCAGCATCTGGATACCTGAAACAAGCGTTCCGGCTGTATCTACGATGTCATCGATGATGATGGCCGTTTTGCCGTCAACATCTCCGATCAAGTTCATCGCTTCTGCTACATTTGGTCTTGGACGGCGTTTATCAATGATTGCTAACGGTGCATGCAGCATTTCTGCCAAACGGCGAGCACGTGTAACTCCACCATGATCTGGAGAAACAACAACGATATTATCAAGATTTAATGAACGGAAATAATTACCGATGATACTGATTGCACTAATATCATCAGCAGGAATATCAAAGAATCCTTGGATCTGTGTAGCATGCAGTTCCATCGTAATTACGCGGTTTGCACCAGCTGTTTCCAAAAGGGTAGCAACCAATTTAGAAGTAATCGGCTGACGAGGTCTTGCCTTACGATCTTGTCGTGCATAACCAAAATAAGGCATGATCACTGTAATATGAGCTGCACTTGCACGCTTGCAAGCATCAATTGCAATCAAAACTTCCATCAAATTCGAAGATACCGGATTACAAGTAGATTGAACGATATATACATGTTTTCCTCGAACAGATTGTCCAAGTTCTACCATGATTTCTCCATCTGCAAAATGTTTGACATCACAGTTTGCCAGAGTCAATCCCAGCTCTGCCACGATTTCCTTTGCTAATTCGACACTTGAACTTAATGCAAATACCAGTGTTTTCTCCATTTTTTCGATCCTCTCTTTATTTATTCTTATATTTTGTTCCATAACCAGCTTTATTTTCTTGACGGCTGCGAGCAATTCCCATGTCTCCGTCTTCTACACTATCTGTAATCGTCGACCCTGCAGCCAACAGTGCATTTTCGCCAATAGTAACAGGTGCGATCAAATTACAGTTGCTTCCAATGAAAGCACCATCTTTGATCGTTGTACGATATTTATTTTTCCCATCATAGTTGACAGTAACCACACCACAGCCAAAATTAACCCCGCTGCCGACATCGGCATCTCCAACGTAAGTCAGATGTGCACATTTACTGCCAGTTCCAAAATAAGAGTTCTTGAATTCTACGAAGTTGCCAATACGGCAATTTTCTGCAATTTCTGTATGATTACGCAAATGACTCATCGGTCCGATCGTCGTATGAGCACCTACTTTGCTTTCTACGATCTTGCTTGAATCAATGGTCACTTCATCAGCAATCTCTGCATTTCTTAAAAAAGAATTTGATAGGATCGTCACATTAGAGCCGATTTTCGTTTCTCCTTGGATCATGACATTCGGATAAATGATCGTATCCTGTCCAATTTCTACGCCCACATCAATATAAGTCGTATCAGGATCAATGATCGTCACGCCATTTCGCATATGTTTTTCACATTCATGACGTGTCATCCATTTTTGTGCTTTTGCTAGATCAATACGGTCGTTGACACCCATCGTCTCCTGAGGGTCAGACACGATCATTGCATTGACCAACAATCCTTTACGATTGAAAATCTCTACCAGATCAGTTAAATAATATTCCTGTTGATTATTATCATTTCCGATCTCTTTTAAATTTTCAAATAACAGTTTGTTTTTAAAGCAGAAGATTCCTGTATTGATTTCAGTGATTGCTAACTGCTCTTCTGTGCAATCCTTTGCTTCGACAATTCGATCCACGTTTCCATTGGATCCGCGGACAATTCGACCATAACGCTCTCCATCAGGCAGTACAGCCGTCAAGACAGTCATTTCACTATTCTCATTTGCTGCAAAAGCTGCTTCGATCGTTTCGCTTTGGATGCATGGACCATCACCACACAAAATCAATGTATCGCCCTCAACCTCTTTCAAGCACTGTGCCTGCATGACGGCATGGCCAGTTCCAAGTTGAGGTTCCTGTAAAGCATATTGAACGGAATCCCCAAGATAGTCTTTTACACTTTCTGCACCATGTCCAACAACAACAACGATGTTCTCTACGCCTGCTTTGCGCAAACTCGTCACGATGTGACCGATCATCGGTTTGTTAGAAACCGGATGCATGACTTTGTTCAGAGAAGATTTCATTCGAGTACCCTTGCCAGCGGCAAGTACGATAGCTGAACGCATTCTCATTACCTCCATTACTATTCCATTGTCTATTTTAACAAAAAATAAAGGCAAAAAAAAGGTAAACTCCTGTAAAATACAAGGATGATTATAAAAAAAAACACCTTTTTATCATACATTTTCAATTTCTTGATTTCCTTCTCTTTTCATTTTGCTTATATTCTGCATTTTATAACCAAAAAAACCGCCGAAGCGGTTCTTTTATTGCAATTCATTCAAACGGTCTTTTAATGCTGCGATCTTACTGTTCAATTCATCGATCTTCTCATTGTAATCTTCATTATTCGCTTTGGTCGTTCCTTGCAGTGATTCGTATTCACGTTGAAGCGTAACGGTCTGATTACCTAGCGTACTATATTGAGTGTTCAATTGTTCAATTTCCTTTTTTAAAGCATCGGCTTGTGTTTGTAATTGTTCCTTTGTTTCCTCATCGCTTGCTTCATCGATCTGTGCTGTTAAATTAGTTAGTTGCGCAGTTTTTTCATTGATCGTTGCCAACATCGCTGTACTTTCTGCTTTCGCATCGGATGCTGCATCTTTGGCAGCTTCTAATTTTTCGTTACCTTCGCTGATCAAGGTCTGGTAATAAGATATCTCATCTTGATAAGATTGGATCTGTCCGTTGATTTCAGAAATTTCTTTATCATGATTTGTCTCGATCTGTGTATCACTCGTAGAATCTTCTGTATCGGTTTCTTCTTTCTCTGTCTCTTGCTGCGGATCTTCAGCCGGTTTTGAATCAGATCCGATAAATGACCATACGGCAAAGAACAATCCAGCCAAAACAGCAATAGAAATCAACCCGATCACCACATAAGTGATGATCTTGTTTAACCGATGATCCGTTTCTTCTTCATCTTCTTTCACAGAGCGCAAAGAACTTTGTTTCTTTTGGTTTTGTTCTTGAGCAGCTTGCTGTTGTTTGTTACGTTTCTTTTGTTGTTTCTTCCGTTCTTCCTCTTCGACGAGATGACGCATATCATCTTCACTGATGATCACTGTCGAATTTGCATCTTCTGCTTCGTCATGAACTGCTTCCATCTGTTTTGTATGAGATGGCTGGTCATCAAAAACAGGAATCGTAGTAGTTTGCGCATTCGCTTGTTGATCGTGGATCGTCTTTAACTGTTTCAAGGCAGAATCTTCTGGCAGTTTTTCAGACGGTTTTAGTGATTGATAAACTTCTTGATCTTGTTGAATATTGTCAAATGCCTTTTTTTTCTTGAACTGTTGGATTCGCTGATGCAATTCATCTTGCTCATGAAAATCTTTCAAAAGATCATCTAATTCCTGATCGGCATCATTCTTTGTTTTCTTCTTATCTTCCATCATCTAAACACCTCCATAAGAGATATACCTATTCTATCACATGCAATTGCTTTGGACTACATAAAAAATGCGAGAATTCTATTTCCCGCAATCCAGCTTCTCAACATTTTTTGCCTGTGGTCCTTTTGAACTTTCAAAAATTTCAAAACGCACATGCTCCCCTTCTTCTAAAACACGAAATCCGTCCATCAGAATAGCGGTATAATGCACAAAAACGTCTCGATCTTGTTGATCATGTATAAAACCATATCCTTTTTCCTTATTAAACCATTTAACAGTTCCTTCCATGTGCTCTCCCTCCTTTCAAAAATGATTGATCGTCTTCTTTTGTTCAGCAAGCAGCGGATGAATGCAGAGGACAATTGCCTCTATCGTATTACTATGCGGTAAAAGCAATTGATATGCACGTTGTAAAGTTGCAGATGTCGTGCACACATCATCAATAAGCAATATATTGCCTTTTGGCAAAGGATATTCCTGTTTCAGATAAATTTCTCTCACAACTTGTTCTCGTTCTTTTTTTGATCGTTTCGATTGTTTAAATGCAGTTTGTTTATAAAAAGGTTCATAGAGGGTCTTATTCATTTGCTTTAGCATTTCACGCAACGGAAAAAAACCTCGCTCCATGGTTTTCTCATAACTGCTCGGCATCAAGACCCATATATGGCGGCGATATTTTCTCAGCTGCTGATGGAATGGCCAGAAAAATAAAGGTGCTAAAGCAATGTCCCTTCCTTCTTTAAATTGGAACAATAAACTTTCCATGAATGAATCATATAAGCAAAAAGCGTAGATCCGCAAATCTTTTATCTGCAAGGGCTTTTGAAAAAGCGGGTATCGGCTGCGGCATTCACAGCAAAGCAGATCTTCCATGAAAAGCCATTGGCCAACACTTTGATGATCCTTGAGTTCACATAGACAGATCAGACATCGTTTCATCATTCATGCGCTTTCGTTTCAGCATCGCATCATTCATCTTTTTTAACTCTGTCATACAAGCTCGCGTCTGCTTTGTCACATAAGTACATAAAAATAATCCTTTGCCATAAGGATGTTCTTTTTTTCTCCCGACACGTCCGATCATTTGAATCAGACTGGCTGCCGTGAAAACTTTATGTTCACAATGCAATACAGCAATTTGTACGTCTTCGATCGTGATTCCTCTTTCTAAAACGGTCGTGGCAAATAAAACTTCCTTTTTTTTATCACGGAACTGCTGCAAACATTCATCACGGTCTTCACTTTCTGATGAAATCGAAGAACAAGAAAAGAAATATCGATAGCATCGGTCTAACCAATTGCTCATCGCGATCGTAGGGACAAAGACGATGGTCTGCTTTTGTTCCTGATGATTTTTACGCAGAAACTGCCACAGATACAAATGAAGAAGCCAGCCAGGTGCATGAATGAGCTTTGGAATGATCAATGGATATCCATGAGGACGTTCAAATAAAACGACTTGCTTCAAAGAGCCACTTTCAACTTCTTTCAGCATCTCGTCATCTGGTGTTGCGGTCAGATACAGCAGCTGTCCTGCACAAGCATTCATAGCCATCTGTTTCAACAGCGCGTTTCCGCGATATGGAAAGGCATCTACTTCATCCATGATCAACAAATCAAAACCATTTGGATAACGATACAGTTGATGCATCGTACATACGATCAGATCTCCTTTCGTCACTTTCGTATATCCTTCACACACTGCTATGACATGAAGCTTGGGAAAAGCATCTTGCAATCGCTGTGCAATTTCCAGCACGACTTGACGGCGAGCAATCGCAAAACCGACTCGTTTTCCTTTTCGCAAGTATTGGACTATCGCCTCCATGGTCAGTTCGGTCTTTCCTGCCCCTGTCGCTGCATAGATGAGGACATGTTCCCCTTTTGCCAGATAAGCGCACACTTTATCTGCTGTCTGCTTTTGCAGATCTGTCAACGGATAAGACAACTGATACGTACCGGTAAATGGTTTTCTTTCCCAATCGATGCCTATCGGTTTCTCACCTACATCGATCCTGCCAAATGCAATGCATCGCCGGCAATACCAAATACCGCGATCATTAAAAAAATAAGCAGGATCTTCATTTCCGCAGCGCTGACAACATAATTTCTGTTTCATCTATTGCCTCCTTTGCCTCTCTTATACGATATCTTTGCCATCAACGCTTTTTTCTTTAAATTTTTTTTATTTACGATCTCTTCCTTGCAAACAATCTATAAAAAATGCTACTCTGTTATCACCTTTTAAAGGAGTGAACAATATGATCTATATTCAAACGATCCGTACAGCTGTCTACGTATTCCCTCTGATTGCAGCCATATTGACCATCCCATATCTAATTTTGGAATATCGCAAATATGGTGCAATCTTAGTATTGCGTACATTGATCATCTACTCTTTCATCTTTTATCTCATATGTGCTTATTTCTTAACGATCCTTCCGCTCCCTACTTTTGAAGAAGCATTGAACAGCACACAGCCGATTTATGAATTACGACCTTTTCACAGCATATGGCTGATCCTATATGAAAGTCCGTTGATCCTGAATGACCCTTCTACCTATCTTCCAACATTGTTCTCTGCAAATTTTTTACAAGTGTTCTTTAATCTTCTGTTGGTTTTCCCTTTTGGCATCTATCTGCGCTATTATTTTAAACGCCGATGGTGGCAAACCGTTTTATTAAGTTTTCTGCTTTCCCTTTCATTTGAGCTGATCCAACGAAGTGCCTTGTTTGGCATTTATCCTCGTCCATACCGACTATTTGAAGTGGATGACTTGATCTGGAACACTACCGGAGGATTCATCGGTCATCTCGTTACGCCTCTATTTACCTTCTTTTTACCTGATCGCGAACAATTAGATAAAATCGCCTATCAAAGAGGAGAACAAGTCTCTGTTTTCCGCCGGCTGCTTGCACTCGGCATCGATTTCGCTTTCGTTTCCGTCTGTTCTTTCATAAGCGAAAAGATCTTGATCGATATGGGAATCATCAGCTTTCGCGTTCGTTGGACTTTCTTATTATTCATTATTTGGTGTTTTGTCTTTTTTCTGTTTCTTCCTTGGTTTGCGAAAGGGAAAACGATCGGAAAATCGGTCGTTCGTATTGCTTTGGTAAATGAAAAAGGAGAAGCCCCTTCCTTTCAACAGTTGTTCATCAGAAGCACTGGTTTTGTGATCATCTATTGCATTCTGCCGCCAATCATAATGGCTGGTTTCATAACCATCGTCCGTTCACAGATGATCTTGCAGACAACGATTCAGCCTGAAACCTTGATCATTACCGGTTTATGCGCCTTTTTCTACATATTTGAGATGATCCTTACACTCGGTTCTTTATTTACTGCCCAAATTCAGCCTTTTTATATCCGTTATTCTCACTTACGGAACATCAGCTTGATCAATCGAGTAGGAGGCTACCAATTAGTTGAGTAGCCGTCCTCTCACACCACCGTGCGTACCGTTCGGTACACGGCGGTTCAATCGCATAAGTGCAGGTTTCGAATTTGCTCGTACTGGTAAGCCTGCCACGCAGGGATACCCAGTTTCTTCAGCTTCTGTTTTGCTTTCTGTAGGGAGTTTCTATGGACCCGGATATATACTCCTCGTCCGTTCTTCCCCAGATAGCAGCCCAGAAACTTGAAGTTTCTGTGAGAGAACAGAGAAACTGCCTTGCTCTTTTGCAGGTTCATAGTCAGTTTCAGTTTTCCTTCCAGAAACTTTTGACAGGATTTCAGCATATGCTCCGCCGCCCGTTTGCTTTTGGTCACCACGACGATGTCATCCGCATAGCGAACTACCTTCACGCCACGTCTGGCCATTTCCTGGTCAAACTCGTTCAGGTAGATGTTTGCTAACAGCGGAGATAGCGGGCCTCCCTGTGGAGAGCCTTCCCTCGTTCTGGTTGTAACACCGTTTTCCATGACCCCGGCTTTCAGGTACTTCTTAATCAGTCCCGTCACCCGTTTGTCGTGGATTTGTTTTCGCAGCAGTTCCATCAGCAATTCGTGGTTCAGCGTGTCAAAATACTTGGATAGGTCCACTTCTACGGCGTAGGTGTAGCCCTCCTCTGCGTATTTCTTCACTTGGCGCACCGCCTGCTGTCCGCTTCTTCTAGGACGATAGCCGTAGCTTGCGTCCGAAAACAGCGGTTCATAGATTGGTTGTAGCTGTTGGGCAATGGCTTGCTGGATGATGCGGTCTACCACCGTTGGAATGCCCAACTTGCGCACGCCCCCATCTGGTTTTGGAATTTCCTTTCGC
>CASFOT010000092.1 GCA_949296305.1 uncultured Erysipelotrichaceae bacterium | reverse complement strand
CGGCACTTTTGCATACTCTTCACGTTCCACGCTATCCATTTGCACGAAGCCCTTTCGGTATTTTGCTGTCATGGCGCCAGTCCTCCTTCCGGTCTGTACTCAAGACTTACGATTGTTCGGCCCTTCCCGTTTTTTTTTTTTTTTCGGTACTATGGCCTCTGCTGACTTCTTACGGCAAGCTTTACTCCGCAGATTCGGATTTTTTTTTCCTACTTCTACGTCCGTAAGACCTCCCCGGGTAAGAGCAATAACCTTCCTCCCACATATCTGCCACATTTACAATGTAAAGTTCGGGCAGTATTGGACTTTGTCTTGTTATGCAGACTCGTCCGCTTTGCATTGCCTCCTATGCGATTTCTGTTCGTCAGACCGGGAGTTTGCCCGTGTCGGCCCTTCTCAGCCTCCACATCCGGCTTCCTTCAGATTCCACCTCACGATGGACACCCTTGCCTTGGGCTAACAGTTCCTACTGCCAAGTCTGTAGTGGACTTTCACCACCACGTTATTGCCCATGTCGGGCGCACTAGTAAAAACCATCCTGTCTTCTATGAAGACAAGATGGTTTGAATACAACCTTATTATGATTTTTTATTCCTATAACCAAGTAATTTTGTTTTCGTTTCCATGCATGATTTTCTGGATGTTAACACGATGACGATAAATGATCAGTAAAGTCATTAACCAACTGGCAATGATAATCGGAAAATTTTCCCATTGCATGTAAGTAATAAAAATACTTGATACAACAGCTGCAATCATGCTGGAAAGCGATACCATCTTAAATATTACCAGCAATAGGATAAAAGCAATCAACGGAACAATAAGATACCATAGATTTTGGAAAGTAAAGATACTTGTAGCTAATAAAAAACCAAACATGGTGGCAACTGCTTTTCCACCTTTGAAATGTGCAAATATCGGGTAACAATGGCCGATTGCAGCTGCTAGACCGGTCCAGATCGAAATGCCAGGATCTAAAAGAGAACTGATCGCTATAGCGACAATTACTTTTAAAATATCGCAAGCTATTACGGCAGCACCTGCTTTTGCACCTAATACCCGGCCTGCATTCGTTCCTCCCAGATTACCGCTTCCAAAATTACGAACATCAGTTTTATAAAACACTTTTCCAATAACAAGTGCAAATGGAATAGAACCTAATAAGTATCCAAACAATAAACATACCAGTGCAGGTATTGAAAAAAATTCTTCCATTCGTTGCTCCCCCTTATCGTTTAATGGATATCGTCTTTATTGTATCATTCTTTATGTTTATTGCAAAGGGTTATAAAATAAAGTGGTATCTTCAAAATTTAGAATGAGGTATAATAAATAAAGAAAATGATAAAAATCATGTGTTTCTGCACATGATCTTTCAACAAAGAAATGGGGTAGGAGAAATGAAGATTGAAGTTAAGCCATATACATATGAGAATATGCCAGATTATTCGGATGTGATTGAGGGGGCCAAGGAAATTTGTGCAAACGGGGATGAGGTGAATGTGGATTATATCTGTGATGTTGTATATGAGCATCATCTAACGGGAGATCTGCATTTGCAGATCTTGCAGCCAAGTGTTTTTAACGATCCTGATCGGGTCTTTCCTTGTGTGATTTATGTCCAAGGTTCTGCTTGGAAAGAACAAAAGCGGTTTCGAAGTGTTAGCCGATTAGGAAAACTTGCTGAAAAAGGTTATGTCGTAGCGATCGTTGAGTATCGTCATAGCGGTATTGCGCATCATCCTGCACAAGTCATTGATGCAAAAAATGCCATTCGTTTTATGAAAAAGCATGCAGAAGAATACCATGCAGATGTTCATCGTTTTATCCTCATGGGCAGTTCATCAGGGGGACAGGTTGCATGTCTGGCAGGAATGACAGCAAAAAGTCATCTGTTGGATGAACCTAACGATGCATCGATTACACCAGAAGTTGCCGGGATCATTGACCTTTACGGAGCAGTTGATATCACACTTTCTTATGGCTTTCCTACTACGCTGAATCATCAAACAGCAGAAAGTCCAGAAGGCATGCTTGTAGGTTATGATATTCGTGAACATTTGGAAGAAGCAAAAGGTGCCTGTGCAGTTTCATATGTCAATGAAGATTTTCCTCCGGTTTTGATCTTACATGGCAGTAAAGATCGTTCGGTGTTTTGCGAACAAAGTGCACAGTTATATCAAGCTTTGAAGAAAGCAGGGAAAGAT
This sequence comes from uncultured Erysipelotrichaceae bacterium, assembly GCA_949296305.1. Lineage (GTDB taxonomy): Bacteria > Bacillota_I > Bacilli_A > Erysipelotrichales > Erysipelotrichaceae > Merdibacter. The sequence goes on along the minus strand of CASFOT010000092.1, from coordinate 8,904 downwards.
GCTGCTTTCTATATCGTTCGACATGCGGATCATGGAGGAGGGGCTTTTTGGACAGAAGAGGCAATACAACTTTATCATTCATTTATTCAATACTGTTTTGAAAAACAATCTGGGAACAGGTGAGAACAAGACAACATAAAAGTTGCAGATTTTTTCGCAAAAGGCAACTTTTTTGTTATAATATGCTCATTGATTTTGAAAAGGAGAGATGTTTGTATGGCGCAAAAGCAATATGATGCGAGCAGTATACAAATATTAGAGGGATTAGAAGCCGTACGGAAAAGACCAGGAATGTATATTGGTTCTACCGATTATCGCGGACTCCATCATTTAGTGTGGGAGATCGTCGATAATTCAATGGATGAAGCGTTGAATGGATACGGTGATACGATTACGATCACATTAGAAAAAGACGGATCGGTAAGTGTTGAGGATTTTGGACGAGGAATGCCAGTTGGTATGCACGCGAGCGGCATATCTTCTCTCCAGGTTATCTTTACCATTCTTCATGCAGGAGGAAAGTTTAGCAGTGAAGGAGGGTATAAGACGAGCGGAGGACTGCATGGCGTTGGTGCAAGCGTCGTCAATGCGTTGAGCAAATGGGTAAAAGTAACGGTTTGTGATGGCAAAGATGTTTACGAAATGGATTTTAGTGATGGCGGAAAAACAATTGGTCCTTTGAAAAAAACTGGGAAGAGAAACAAGAGTGGCTCAAAAGTGCAGTTTTTACCGGATCCAACGATTTTTTCTACGACTCGATTTTCGTTTTCCAGCATTTGTGAACGTGCGCAAGAAAATGCATTTTTGTTAAAAGGATTAACGATGATCGTTGTTGACGATCGTAAAGAAGAACAGCGTAAAGAAGTCTATCATTATGAAAATGGCCTAGAAGCTTTTCTTGATTACTTACACGAAGATAAAAATGTTTTCCATTCGCCAATAAGTTTTACGGGAATGGTTAATGACATCAAAGTAGATTGTGCTTTTCAATATACAGATGAATATCAAGAGAATATCTTTTCTTTTGTCAATATGGTGCGAACAAAGGATGGAGGCACGCATGAAACAGGAGTGCGGAATGCTTTCACAAAAGCGTTTAATGAATTTGCACGCAAAAACGGGCTGTTGAAAGAAAAAGATAAGAATTTTGAAGGAAGCGATGTTCGTGAGGGATTGACCGTTGTTCTTTCTTGTTCCATTCCAGAAAATTTATTACAGTTCGAGGGGCAGACAAAAGGTAAATTGGGAACCAGTGAAGCAAAAAGTGCGGTTGATAGTGTAGTTAGTGAGCATCTTGCATTCTTCTTAGAAGAGAATAAGGAAATTGCATTTGCTTTGGTACGTAAAATGATCAAAGCAAGCAGTGCACGGGAAGCAGCACGTAAGGCGCGTGAAGATGCACGAAAAGGAAAAACCAAAGGAAAGAGCGAACGGATCCTATCTGGAAAACTTGCCAGTGCGCAGTCAAAAGATGCAAGAAGAAAAGAATTGTATTTAGTGGAAGGCGACTCTGCAGGCGGCAGTGCCAAACAGGGGCGTGATTCCAAATATCAAGCTATTTTGCCATTGCGGGGAAAAGTATTAAATACTGAAAAAGCAAGCATTGCAACTATTGAAAAGAATGAAGAACTGAATACGATCGTTCATGCTTTAGGAGCAGGAATTGGTGCCAGTTTTCATGCAGAGGATTCCAATTATCACAAAGTGATCATCATGACCGACGCGGATACTGACGGAGCGCATATCCAGACATTGCTGCTGACGTTTTTTTATCGCTATATGCGTGATCTGATTGACAAGGGAATGCTTTATATTGCGTTACCGCCTCTGTATAAAATGCAAAAAGGCAAGCAGATCCAATATGCATGGAGTGATGAAGAATTAAATGAACTGCGTAAAACATTTCCAAAAGGGTATACATTACAGCGTTATAAAGGTTTGGGAGAAATGAATGCGGATCAGCTTTGGGATACAACGATGAATCCCCAGACACGCTCTTTGATCCAAGTGGATATTGAAGATGCAGTGAGTGCAGAGCGAAGAATATCTGTTTTGATGGGTGATAAAGCAGATTTGCGCCGTGCATGGATAGAAAATAATGTGTCCTTTACATTAGAAGATGACTATGGCAAGGAGGTGGAGAAACGATGAAAAAAGAGGAATCCTTGATGGATCAGCATGTAATCGTAACACCTTTAGAAGATATCATGAGTGATCGTTTTGGCCGCTATTCAAAATATATCATTCAAGATCGAGCTTTACCGGATGCCCGCGATGGTTTAAAACCGGTTCAGCGCCGTATTCTTTATGCGATGCACGAGGATGGGAATACGTATGACAAACCTTATCGTAAATCGGCAAAAACAGTAGGAAATGTAATTGCTAATTACCATCCGCATGGAGATTCCAGCGTATATGATGCGATGGTTCGCATGTCGCAGGATTGGAAAATTACCAATCCATTGATCGATATGCAAGGGAATAATGGTTCCATCGATGATGATCCGGCTGCTGCTATGCGATATACGGAAGCAAGGCTTTCTAAGATCGCAGATTTTATGTTGATGGATATTGATAAAGATACTGTTTTGTGGGCGCCTAATTTTGATGATGAAAAGATGGAGCCTACGGTACTTCCTTCTCGTTATCCGAATTTATTGGTAAATGGCATTACAGGTATTGCGGCAGGTTATGCAACAAATATTCCACCGCATAATCTTGGTGAAGTGCTGGAAGCTGCTATTTATCGAATCCAGCATTCAAATTGTGAACTGGCAGAGTTGATGCAGTTTGTAAAAGGGCCTGATTTTCCAACAGGTGGTATCGTTCAAGGAATCGAAGGGATTACACAGGCGTTTGAAAGCGGTAAAGGACGAGTGATCGTTCGAAGCAAGGTTACGATCGAAGAAACGAAGTCATTGCAGCAGCTAATCGTTTCGGAAATCCCATATGAAGTTGTCAAAAGTTCTTTGGTGAAGAAAATTGATGATATCCGGTTAAATAAGAAGATCGAAGGTATATTGGATGTTCGTGATGAATCTGATCGCAATGGTTTGCGTATCGTCGTAGACATCAAAAAAGACGCTTCTGCACAAACCATCTTAAACTATTTATATAAAAATACAGATTTGCAGATTTCTTATAATTACAATGTTATTGCAATTGTGAACAAATGTCCTGTTCAGCTGGGATTGATTGGAATGCTGGATGCATTTATTAAACATCGGGAAGATGTAGTCATTCGCCGCAGCCGTTTTGATTTGGATAAAAAGGAAAAACGATGCCATGTATTAGAAGGTTTGATCAAAGCTGTTTCTATTTTAGATGAGATCATTGCTTTGATACGAGCTTCTAAGGATAAAGCGGATTCTAAATCAAAAATCATGAAAGCATTTGACTTTAGTGAGCCGCAAGCTGAAGCTATTGTAACTATGCGTTTATACCGGTTATCAAATACAGACATCACACTTTTAAAAGAAGAGTATATGCAGCTAGTGAATGATATTGAAGATCTCAACGAAATATTAGCCGATTCTAAACGTTTGCGCCGCGTGATGATCGATGAGTTAAAAGAAGTCAAAAAAACGTTTGATACGCCACGGCGCACAAAGATCGAGTCGCAAATTGAAGAATTGATCATTGACGAAAAACAGATGGTAGCGAGTGAGCAGGTGATGTGTACAATCTCAAGAGACGGTTATGTAAAAAGAGTATCGTTGCGCTCCTATAATGCATCGAATGATGTAGTCAGTGGCTGTAAAGATGGGGATAGCCTGATAGGCTATCGCGAAGTTAATACATTAGATACGCTTTTATTTTTTACTGAAGCAGGAACTTATGGCTATCTGCCTGTTTATGAATTAGAAGATGCAAAATGGAAGGATATCGGTACGCATATCAGCTCATATATCCGCATTTCTTCCCAAGAAAAAATCTTAAATGCATTTTCTTTAGCTCGATTTGATTCGATGGGTTCAATAATTCTTGTGACAAAATCTGGCATGATCAAACGAACAGCGCTTAAAGATTTTGAAACTGTGAGAAATAACAAAACGATGGTCGGTATCAAAATGGAGGAGAAAGACCATGTCGTTGCTTGTCTATTTGCTTATGAAAGCGATGAGATCTTGATTGCCTCTGAGAGTGGGTACGTAACACGATATCCAATTTCATTGATTCCAGAGACCTCTACGCGTTCAAAAGGTGTAAAAGCCATGAATTTGGGGGAAGATCATATTGCTTCTGCTTGTATTTATAAACAAGATTCAGCGCAATTGCTGGTATTGAGTGATCAATGTGCAATGAAGAGAATCAAAATGAGCGATATTCCAATCTTGGGTCGTCCAACGAAAGGCATACGTATATGTAAGCGGATGAAAACAAAACCTTTTGTTATCGCACATATTCGTTGTCTTCATCTAAACGATTCTTTTACGCTGATTGCTGATGAAAATGCTTATCTCACAATGAAAGACATTCCATTGATGAGTTGTGATTCGACGTTCTCGAATCCATTAAAGCATACGGAGAATTTTAGCTTTTATGAACCGTTTGGACATATTGAATATGAACCGATGATGCAACCAGCGGCAGATAGTGAAGAAAATCTATTTGATGAGGATCTTGAAGAAGAGTATATTGAAGGACAAATTAGTTTGTTTGATGATGAAATCTAACAGATGCGATTGAAAAAGTATGTTATACTAGTAACAACAGTTACAAAGGATGATGATAATATGAAAAAAATAATGATAATTTTTCTTGCATTTCTCATGTGCGCATGCTCAGTACAAAAACCTAGCGGTTGCCCGGTCAATGTTGTCGAAGCAACAGGAACCCGTGCGGATATGAGCGGTTATGGGACTTTAGATGATGAAGAGCATGTTTTTTATAAGAAGACAATGGACGAAATTATCGACATGTTTGACAATGAGCAAAGCGGATTGATTTACTTTGGCTATGTGGGATGTCCGTGGTGCTCAGAGGCCATTCCAATCATGGATGAAGTAGCAAAGTCTAGAGGATTAACCATCTGTTATGCAGAAACTTATGATGGAGAGAAATACACGTTAGAAGGCGATGTCCGTGAAAAAATCTTTGCTTATTTGGATGCCTTTCTTTCGGAAAATGATGAAGGCGAAAAAACGATGTATGTGCCGTTTGTTGTCGTTGTAAAGAATGGTGAAGTGGTCGCTGCGCATGAAGGAACGGTTGATAGTCATAATGCGCACGAGCGTTTGATGAATGACAGCGAGATAATTGAACTGACAAATATATACGAAGATATGTTTGATCTTCTTGTATGTTCATAGATCAAGATCAGTGTCTGTAAATACGATAGTGCTCCTTTATGCAGGATTCACCAGCAATGAGGAGCGCTTTTTTATGAGCGAAGATAGTGATCATGGGTTTGAAGGACGGACAGTATCATCTTTCTTCTTTCTGAAAAGATAATTAAATAAATAACTTTATTGTTTTCCGTATATCAATGATGGTCTTTTGTTTCCAGCGGAATAAGTCTGCATAGGATAAAATGAGGAGAAAGTAACTGGATGATTTCAAAACTTAATTATTGGATAAATTTACAAGGAATATGGGAGTATCCGTTAATTCTTATTTTTGTTCAACCGTTCAACCGGTCTAGCTGTCTTCGTTGCCTAATGGATAGAGGAATCACGATCATGTTTCAAGATTCATTTTCTTGGATATTTCATCTGGCAGGAACGTATAAAGGAGAAATGTATCATATTTGCCTGATTGATCATCAACTGAAAGAAGTTTATTTACGTTGTTTGATGAAAAAATCTTTATTTCTCTTCTATGCAGAACAAACTAGAGATGCGCTTATCATATTCAAAGCCTTTCAAAAAGTTGAAAAATAACGGATTGCGTGATATCATGAAACGAAACAATAAGGGGGGATGAACATTGAAAAGAAGTATAGCAAATATGTTGTTAGTGTTCGTTACTATTATATGGGGAGGCGGCTTCATTGCAACATCTGCTGCTTTGGATTGCTTTGATCCTTTTTATGTTTTGATGATCCGCTTTGTCGGGTCGGCGGTTCTCTCTTTGCTTTTGGCTTTTTCAAGTTTGAAAGATGTGGATCATCGTACATTGTTGAAGGGTTCAATTGCAGGTATTTTTTTATTTTTTGCTTTTGCTTTTCAAACCTTTGGTATCCAAACAACAACTGCAAGTAAAAATGCATTTTTAACAGCGACGAATGTGATTTTCGTGCCGTATATCTGCTGGATGATTTTTCATAAGAAACCGTCAGTTTGTCAAGGGGCTGCATCTGTGATGTGTGTTATCGGTATTGCTTTGTTAACTTTAAAAGGAAATGAAATTTCTTTTGGAAAAGGAGATTTTTATTCACTGATTTGTGCAGTTTTCTTTGCTTGTCATATTATCAGCTTGGATTGGGCAACAAAAGGTGAGAATGTCTTAGTGATCAATGCGATGCAAATGATCATTGCGGCGATTCTATCTACATTATGTGCCATGCTTTTTGGAAGTGCGCCAATATCAGTAGATATGCAAGCGATCATGAGTGCATTTTATCTGATTGCTATTTCTACTTGTTTGGCATTTTTGTTGCAGACGGTAGCACAAAAATATACCAGTGCCAGCAGCGCTTCCTTGATATTATCGATGGAAGCACTGTTTGCCACTATTTTTTCCTTTTTGTTGCTGCATGAAAGCATTAGTTTTTTCATGATCATTGGCGGTGCGTTGATTTTAAGTTCGATCGTATTAGTGGAATATCGAAAACCAGTAGGGATTCGACAAGGTATGACAAAAGATAAGCAAACGGCTTGTTATACTGCAAACGGTGATTATAATGAAGATGTTTCTGATTCATCCACGGTTCTACCCGTTTCTAAAAATGCATGTGAATGTGATTGATGAAATTTTTCATTTGGATGAGCAAGCTGAAATGATTGCTGCTTTTGATGTGCGAGAGGTATGTGAACGGGCGGCTTATTATTTTCAAACTTCACTGATCTGTGATCAAAATAAGATAGTTTTGCCTTCATCGACTAAGGAAAATGGCTGGATATTAGAGGTAGGAACTTGTTATCTTGAACTGACAGACGAACATGATAATCCGTGGTTTGATTTTTTGAAACGCCGCTATTCCAGATGGATTCCTATCTATCAAAAATGAAACTTAGATGAAAATGGATTGTAAGTTTTGTTGTATTTTTGTATTGTCAATGCGAAAAAATAATAGTAAAATATTCTATGTGTTAGGAGGATTACATAATGACTGGTGATTTAGCGTTATCCATTATATGTACACTGGTTGGATTACTTGTAGGTGCATTTTTGGGATTTTATTTTACAAGAAAGAAATTTGAAAAAGAGTTAAAAGAGAATCCGCCAATTAATGAAAAAATGATTCGTGCAATGTTTTTGCAGATGGGAAGAAAGCCTTCTGAAGCACAAATCAAACAGATCATGAAATCAGTTAATGCGAATCGATAAGCACAGAGATAATGACTGTGCTTATCTTTTTTTTCTTACAGAATTGTAAAGATCGATAATGATTTCTGTTGAAAATGATATACTGTAGCTAGGAAAGAGGTGGATAGGATGAAACGGCTTTTTAAAATCTTCTTTTGCCTTTTATTGCTCGTGTTGGTTGCTGGAAGTGCATTCTTAATCTACAAAGGACACGATTCTTATGAAAAGATGATCGTAGAACATCCTTTACAAGAACAAATAGAAAAAATCCAAGATCGAGATGACTATGTTTCGATTGATGAAATTTCGCCTTATCTGATCGATGCAACCGTCAGTGTTGAGGATAAAAATTTTTATTCTCATAATGGTGTCGATCTTGCTGGCGTCGCTAGAGCTGTGCTTAGTAATTTGTTTGGAATTGGTGAGCCTAGCGGAGGCAGCACCATTTCTCAGCAGTTATGCAAAAATTTATATTCTTTGTTTTATGATACATCTTTGACTCGTAAAATTACTGAAGCATTTCTTACATATGAATTAGAAAATAAATATAATAAAGATGAGATATTAGAATTATATTTAAATGTGATCAATTACGGAGATGGGCATATCGGGATTCAATCAGCTTCACAAGGGTATTTTGGGAAAGATCCGGCTGAGCTGACTTTAGATGAAGCAAGCTTATTGGCTGGCATTCCGCAATCGCCAAATAATTTTCAATTAAGCGATCATTTTGAAAATGCAAAAGAAAAACAAAAAATCGTTTTAGAAGCAATGGTGAGAGAAAATAAAATTAGTGAATCACAAATGGCTGAAATCATAGGAAGATCTTAAAGGCCTTAAAAACTTATTCGATCGATCGGTCATCATATAGATGTTTTTCTTGAAATGGGCAGCATCAGATAGAAATATGTATGCCGCTCTGATTATGTCAGAAATGCGCTTTGTTGCTCATTCTTAGAAGACTGACAGGATAGTCTGATCTTTGAGCTGGAGTCGTTGATAGTAACGGCGGCATCCTTGAGGATGGGGCAGATATTAGACAGAGAGATCTTTTAAGAATCGGGTCTTGCCGATGTTTTTTCCTTATGATTGGCATTGAATTTGGTGACCTGATCAACGATGAAAGAATAATGTTCAAGATGCAGGTGCTTCTTTTTCTGTTGTTGTGTTAAACTAATAGTGCTCATAGAAACCTTCTTTATAATGTGGAGTAATTTTATAATACGTTTTCTATGAGCTTTTTTTGAAATTCTTAATCCCATTTTAGTTTTACAATTCGCAAAAATATAAAAAGCTGAAGTGAAAAGTTTATTTCCACTTTAAAAGGCCAAAAAAGAAAAGTGGCAATTACTCTTACAAAACAAGAGGATTGTCGCTTTTTTGTGTATTTTAAATGGAATTTAGTGTTACAATAAACATAGAAACAACAGGAGC
>CASFOT010000091.1 GCA_949296305.1 uncultured Erysipelotrichaceae bacterium | reverse complement strand
AATGAAAAAAGAAACAGTGTTATTTACACTGCATATCGATATGATTGCCACGATGCCTTGTAATCCAAGCGTCGGCGGGCCAGCTAAAGGGATCGTCGTACGCGAAATTGATGCATTGGGCGGAGAGATGGGACGGGCTGCGGATGCGACAGCCTTGCAGTTTAAGATGCTCAATACGACCAAAGGACCAGGGGTCCAAAGCCTGCGTGTACAAAGCGATAAAATTGCTTATAAGAAGTATATGCAGGAAGTCTTGCTGCATCAGGAGCATTTGACCGTAAGAGAAGCGTGTGTTGAACGTGTAGTGGCAGAAGATGGAAAGGTCAAAGGTGTCTTGCTGGATGATGGAAGCTTGGTAGAAGCCAAGATCGTCATCATTACCAGCGGTACGTTCATGGCATCCTCGATCTTAGTGGGCCATACATCGACACCGGGCGGTCCGGATGGGGAACCGACAACACCAAAGTTATCACAGAGCCTGCGTGATCTAGGTTTGCGCACGTTTCGTTTAAAAACCGGGACACCGGCACGGATCCTAACGGAATCGATCGATTTTTCCAAAGCAGAAGTGCAGCCGGGGACAAATGCGTTTGTCTGCTTCAGTGAAGATACAAAAGAAATTCTTCCCTTTGAAGAACAAGAAGTCTGTTATTTGACCTATACGACACCAAAGACCCATGAGATCATCAACGGCAATCTCACACAGTCTGCAATGTATTCTGGTTTGGTCAAAGGCGTAGGGCCACGTTATTGTCCAAGCATCGAGGATAAACTGGTACGTTTCTCTGACAAGCCGCGTCATCAGATTTTTTTGGAACCTGAAAGTCGTTCGCTAGATACGACCTATATTCAAGGATTCTCTACGTCGATGCCGCATGATGTGCAAGAACAGATGCTGAGAAGCCTGCCGGGACTTGAAAATTGCGTGATCAAAAAATATGCGTATGCCATTGAATATGATGCTCTCGATCCGTTGCAGTGTCAGCCGAGCTTAGAAAACAAGATCATTGAAAATTTGTTTACTGCTGGACAGATCAATGGCACGAGCGGTTATGAAGAGGCGGCTGCACAAGGACTGATCGCAGGAATCAATGCATCGTTGAAACTGGATGGAAAAGAGCCTTTGGTATTGCACCGGGATGAAGCTTATATCGGTGTCATGATCGATGATCTGGTGACCAAAGGAACCAAAGAACCATATCGTTTATTGACTTCTCGGGCAGAATACCGTTTGCTGCTTCGTCATGATAATGCAGATGTCCGCTTGACGGAGTATGGGTATGATGTTGGCTTGATCAGCGAAGATCGTTATCAGCGCTATTTACAAAAACAGAATGCAGTTGAGCAGGGAATGGCGGCATTGAAGGAAATCCGCTTTACTCCGAAGTCATCCGTCAATGACTATTTAAAACAGCTTGGATATGAACCGCTCAAAGAAGGAATCAACGCATTCGAACTGCTGCGACGTCCAAAAGTGACGCTTGAAGGACTTCGTCCATACACGGAATTGGATCTTTCGGATAAAGCACAGCGTCAGATCGAGATCGAAATCAAATATGAAGGTTATATCGCAAAAGCCAGAAGAGATGCACGACACTTGCGTGCGATGGAACAGATGCGCATTCCAAAAGGAATAGATTATGCTTCAATGGAACACTTGTCCTTGGAAGCCCGTCAAAAGCTTGGGCAGATCCAGCCAGCGACGTTGGGGCAGGCCTCACGCATATCTGGCGTCAATCCAGCGGATATTGCCGTATTGGCCATGGTGATCCAAGGAAAAAAATAAAGTTCAAAGAGATGGAAAACATCTCTTTTTCTTTGCAACAAATTGTAGCGTGACAGCACAACGATACACTGTTAAAATTAGGACAGAGATGAGGGATGGATATGGAACGAATTTCAGAGCGTTTTGCCCGTTTGCGGATCGATCGAGGAATGACCCAGCAAGAACTTGCTGATCGGCTCTGTGTGAGCAGACAGATGATCTCTTCCTGGGAGAAGGGACGGACACAGCCGGATCTAGAGAGTCTAGCACAGATTGCCGCGCTCTTTCATGTGTCCATGGATGACCTGATCTTAGGATTGCAGAAGAAAGAGATCGAGCCGCCATATCCTCTTTTTCGTTGGCTTTTGTTCATCCATGTGGCCATGACCTTTGTCTTGTTCATCGTCATGTATGTTAAGCGAGCATCCATTAGTGCGTATTTTGTCAATGGCAACTATCTGCTATCCTTTTTGATTCTTGATCTGCCATTTTGTTACTTTATGCGTCACCATGATTACAGTTTGCTTGCTGGTTACGATGATGACGAGGAATATGATGAAGTGCAGATCCAGCGGATGTTGAGCGAGATGCTCTTTGAAATCGGTATTACATCGATCACTTTTATTTTCATGACCATCGTTTTGGTCGCAAGTGCGATCAAACTGCCATTTCCTATTTTGCTTTTGTATGAAATTATGTATGTATTCTTGCTTGTGTTCACGTCTTTTCGCTATCAAAAACGAGTTGTTAAGCAGCCAAAAGAAAATGAAAAGGGGATCCAGCGGGTGTTTTTGACAGCGTTGATACTGGAATTGCTGTTGATCGTGGATGTGTATGGCGTCATGTCCTATTTCCACATTTATAATAATACGCCGCAGGCGATGGTATTGATGATCTTCGTTCTGCTTTACACAGTATTGGATGGAGGATGGTTCATTTATATCTGTTATCAAAGAGAAAAGAACAAGGAGACGAAGAAAGAATACCAAATAAGCATCTTGGATGGGGTGATCTTGAGCGTTCTATTGTTATTGCTGGCGATGATCATCTGGGTTGGAGCGCTGATTGCATAAGAAGGGAAGTTGTTTCCCTTTTTTGTTTGTTTTATAATGAAACAAAGGATAGGTGACAAAATGAAACGAATGGAAGTTGTCTGCGGAATCTTAAGAAAAGGGGATCAGGTCTATGTCGCAAAACGCATGGGAAAGCATGCGGACGGTGTATGGGAATTTCCTGGCGGCAAGATCGAAGATGGGGAAACACCTGAAGCGGCAGTGATCCGAGAGTTGTGGGAAGAACTGCATGTACATGCAGAAGTCGTGCAATATGTAGGGGATACGATCGATCACCAAGAGGGATGGGAGATCCATGTACAAGCATTTTTATGTATAAGCAAAGAGGAACCAACGCAATTAACAGCTCACAGTGAAGGACATTGGATCGATTCTGATGAAGTCTATGCGTATTCATTTCAAAAAGCAGATTTAGTCATTTTAGATCGATTGCAGGAGGTGATGGCATGTTGAAACGCACATCGGAAGTAAAAGTCATGCGTGATCCGATCCATGGCTATATCCATGTAGAACTACAGGTCGTGTGGGATTGCATCAATTCAAGAGAATTTCAGCGATTGCGAAGGATCCATCAGTTAGGCGGAGATTTTCAAGTTTATCACACTGCAGAGCATACCCGCTTTTCTCATTCGTTAGGCGTATATGAGATCGTTCGCCGCATGGTCAAAGAAATTGAAGAAATTGCTCAACAGCTCAGTGATTATGATAAATGTGCAGTCATGTTGGCAGGCTTGCTGCATGATATCGGTCATGGACCCTTTTCCCATGCATTCGAAGCCGTAAGCAGCTGTCATCATGAACAATTTACGCAGGATATCTTGCTAGGCAATAGTGAAGTTCATCAAATTTTGGCAGAAGCAGACGAGCGTCTGCCGAAAGAAGTTGCAGATATTATCGGTTATCGACATCGAAATGATTTGCTGAATCAGCTGGTCAGCGGACAATTGGATGCGGACCGTATGGATTATCTGTTAAGAGATGCTTACTTTACCGGAACCAGTTATGGAACTTTCGATATGGAACGCATTCTTCGCACGATCCGTGTGCATGGCAGCCATCTTGCGGTGAAAGAAAGCGGGATCCACAGCGTAGAAGATTACATCATGGCTCGTTATCATATGTATTGGCAGGTGTATCTGCATCCAGTCGCACGCAGTTATGAAATCATTATTTCATTATTATTTGCAAGGATGAAAGCTGTGTGGAAAAAAGATCCGTCTTTTTTTAAGGGATTGGAAATGTTTGTTCCTTTTCTGAATGGAAAAGCAGCATCAATAGAAGCGCTGCACCGTTTGGATGAATCAGCTGCACTCTATGGCTTTTCATTATTAGAACAGAAAAAGGATGCCGTCTTAAAAGACCTGGCTTCCCGTGTATTGAACCGCCGATTGTTCGAATATGTGGAAGATCGGGAAGATACTTATGAAAAGATCAAAACAAAAGCACTGCAAAAAGGGTATGATCCGCTTTATTATGTGCATCGGGACCACGTAACACAGCGGCCGTACTCTCCATATAAAGGCCGTCAAGATACGCATGTGATCTGGATCGTAGACGAAAAGGGAGGGCTCAATGAGTTATCGGAAAAAAGTGCGATCGTAAATGCGTTGGTAGACGCAAAAGTAAAAGAACAGCAATTGATCTATTTTCCAGTGGAACTGATGATGGATCAACAAAAATGAGAGGATATTAGAATCAATCGTGTGAATCTAGGCAATTTGCTGTATTCGCCCTGACATAAAAAATGAACCCAACAAGGGTTCATTTCAGACCGTTGACAAAGTCGCTCTTTGAGCAGACTTTGTCATACGGTCTTTTTTAATCTCCACTTTTAAAGAGAAAACAGGCAATCTTAAGCCATCATTTATATAAAATTACCTGAAAAATGGTTGATAATCCCCACTT
>CASFOT010000090.1 GCA_949296305.1 uncultured Erysipelotrichaceae bacterium | reverse complement strand
GGCAGCAGTCAGACAAGAAAAGTGTAAGACTAAAAGCAACAAAAAGGAAAGAGGAAATAAGTGAAAGACTAAAATCTACTTGTCACTATTTAAAGTGGAAATAAACTTTTCACTTCAGCGCTCTTTTTTAAAATTGACTTTTTGGTTGACAAAAATAATGAAAATCAGTAAAATATATGGGCATGGAGACTTGTCCGAGTGGTTTAAGGTGCGATGTTGGAAGCGTCGTGTGGCTAATACCCACCATGAGTTCGAATCTCATAGTCTCCGCCATATAACTATGAAAGCCTTTATTTACAGGCTAGTGGTGTCAATCTAAGATGATTTGGATTGATACCCTTTTTTTGTATCATTTTCACTGTAAATATGTGGTTTTTTATTACTGAAAGGCATAAGTAAACTTTTTACATAATTTCCATCTTTTAATAAATAGATCCTGATGGTTATGTAGAGATGGAAGTGCATCAGCTTATATTGCTTTTTGTGTTTTTCCTTATTGAAAGGGGAGGTGATTGAAGATCCAGCCCTCTCTTTCATTCTCATCGCCCACACAATAATTTAAATTGCCCTTTTTGATCGGGTTGAAAACAACTTGATGGCAGATGTGCAGCTGGAGCAATCCGATATGGGAGTAATACTAGCTCAATTCAGGTCTGATGCGCTTATGGCAGCGACACGTATGTCTTCTGATCTGAAATAAGGGCAAACCAGGAAAACAAAGAAGAAATACTATTCTTATTGTTTTGAGTATTTCACCAACTCTTTTAGAAATGCTAAATCGGATTTTTGGTGTAAGCAGCACAGAGATAAGGTATATGATCTTAATCAAATTGACCAAGCTAAATTACATATATAATTTATGAATAAGGAATAGGAAATTAGATTCTCTTAAAAAAATAAAAAGATGTCAACCTAAATCGTCATAGGTTTACATCTTTGGCCTTTTAGTAAGACCTGATTTGCTTAATGGGGCGACTGATGGGATTCGAACCCACGAGTGACGGAGCCACAATCCGCTGTGTTAACCACTTCACCACAATCGCCATATGCACGTTGTATTATACATGAATCGATTTGTTTTGTAAATAGTTTTTTTGTTTTTTTATTTCGCTTGCATTGTTAAATGCAACATAGATACGAAAATATGGATACGAAGAATGTGTGTGATTATTTTCCTTCTTATATAAGAAACAAAATCAAAGTACTTGCTATGCTTCATAGTAATTCACTATTCAATTTCCTTTAGAAAAGGGCATATAAATGGTGTGTATGATGTAAGAATGAGATATTTAAATAATTTTTATATGAATAAGATTCTTGCTTTCATTTTCTAACTGTTTTTATTTATTGTATAAGGGCATGATACAATAGAGAAAGGATGGAAAAGATCCTTGATAAAAAGTAATCTTTTTGTTTGAGCAAGAGATTTGAAATGGTTATAATAAAGAAGAAGAAATGGGGTAAATGAAATGGATCGTAAAGATGAACGTTATCAGCAGTTTGTTCAAGTGCTGAAGGAAGAGCTGGTGGCGGCAATGGGTTGTACAGAACCGATTGCAATTGCTTATTGTGCAGCGAATGCACGGGCTGTCTTGGGAACAGATGTTGATCGAGTAGATATCTTTGCTAGCGGGAATATTATAAAAAATGTAAAAAGTGTTACGGTTCCTAATACAAATGGAAGAAAAGGAATTGAGGTTGCAGCGGCGGTCGGCATTGTTGCGGGTGATCCTAAAAGATCTTTGCAAGTAATTGCAGAAGTGAGCGAGGAACAGCAGCAAGCTTTAGCTGTTTTTTTACGAGAAGTACCAATTAAGGTAAGCCGCTTAGATTCAAAAGAAGTACTGGATCTGATTGTTTGTGTTTATCATGGGGAACATAATGCTTCTGTCCGTATCACTCGAGCACATGATCATATTACAGCCATTGAAATTGATGGTGTCAAACAGAAAATGATAGATACAGATGAGATTGGGGAAAACAGACATGCTGATCACAGCTTATTAACTGTAAAAGATATTGTGGAGTTTGCTGACAGTGTGTGTTTAGAAGATGTTGAAGAGGTATTAAAACAGCAGATTGCCTGCAATATGGCTATTGCAAATGAAGGAATACGAAATGATTATGGCGCTAATATTGGAAGCGTATTATTGGCAATGGATGATAAAAGCATCTACAATCAGTGTAAAGCTTATGCCGCAGCAGGCAGTGATGCGCGTATGAGTGGCTGTGAATTACCGGTGATCATCAATTCTGGAAGCGGGAATCAGGGAATGACTGCTTCGATTCCATTGGTTATTTGGGGAAGGGCTCATGAAGTTGATAAAGAAAAATTGTATCGTTCACTGGTCGTTTCAAATTTGATTACCATTCATTTAAAAGACGGCATTGGAAAATTAAGTGCATATTGTGGTGTTGTAAGTGCAGGTTGTGGTGCTGCTTGTGGTATCTGTTATCAAGATGGCGGCGATTTGCGTGCCATTTCACATACGCTGGTCAATGCAATTGCTATGATTTCTGGGACCGTATGTGATGGTGCAAAACCAAGCTGCGCGGCTAAAATCGCAAATGCTGTGGAGGCTGGTTTATTAGGCTATGAAATGTTTCGGCATGGACAACAATTTCGAGATGGGGAAGGTATCGTAGCGAAAGGTGTAGAAAATACGATTCGCAATATTGGTCTTTTAGCACAAAAAGGCATGCAGGAAACAGATAAGGAAATTATTGATATCATGACCACATGTTAAGTATATAGACAATTGCTGGTCAGATGTCTGCTTTTTGAAAATGGATGAAAGCTTTTAAGAAAAGCATGATATAATAAATTTCAGTCAAACAAGATTTTGTAGAGGAAAGAGAGGGGAAACAATGAAATATGCCGTTGTTTTTGATTCTAAGACCGGAAATACTGCTCAGATTGCGCAGGTGATTCGAGATACATTAAAACAGGAACGTTGTGTTGCATTTGGTGATCATCTTCCAAAAGAGGATGTGGATGTTCTCTTTTTAGGAACATGGTGTGATAAGGGAGGATTCAGTGATCGCATGAAACTGCTGATCGAACAAGTGCATCATCAAAAGACTGCCTTGTTTGCAACTTGCGGGTTTGGAATGGATGCAGCTTATTTTCGTAAGATAGCAGATCATTTGCAAGAACAGCTTCCACAGGATAATGAAGTAATTGCTCGTTTTGTTTGTCAAGGTAAAATGCCGCAAGCGGTTCTAACACGATATGAAGCAATGTTAGAGAAGTCTGAAACACATGATATGGCAGAAAAGATGATCAATAATTTTGAACAAGCAAAAACACATCCAGATGCAATGGATGAAAAACAGGCAGAAGCTTTTGCGATGCGGGTCTTATCCATGTGCAGCTAGTGAGTTTCCTTTCTGTGATATATGCGATATGATAAAATGAAAAAAATCGTTGAGGAGTGAAGTTATGGAAAAAAAAGTAGCATTTTTATGTGATTCCAGTGCCGATATTAGCGAAGAAGAAGCAAAACAACTAGGAATTTATGTGTTGCGTATGCCTGTCATCATCGAAGGTAACGAATATTTGGAAGGCATCGATATTTTTGACGAAAATATCTTAGCTGCACTGCGCGAACAGAAAAAAATTACGACAACGCAGCCAAGTATAGGGGAAATCGTTCGTAAATGGGATGAACTTTTGGAAGAGTACGACCAAGTGTTTTATTTACCGCTTTCAAAAGCATTAAGTGGAACTTGTGCAAGCGCAATCAGGTTAGCTAATGAGAGTTATAATGGAAAAGTATTTGTGGTAGATTCTACTTTTGTGTGCTATCCGGTGATCTACATGTTGGAAACAGCAAAAAAAATGTTGGAAAAGGGTTACAGCTGTGAAGAAATTAAACAGAAAATTGAACAGGAAGGAGAATTGTATGCTATTCTGATTCCTAGAGATTTGACAGCGTTAAAAAACGGGGGACGTATTTCTCCTGCAGCAGCAGCACTAGCTGGCATGTTGAAGATCCATCCACTGTTAAAGGTGGAAAATGGAGGCATTGATGTTCAAGATAAAGTGCGTACTGCTCAGCGTGCATATAAAGCCGGTATTGAATGTGTATGCAAGAATGTAGATCCAAAAGAGTATGATTGGATGATCATCCATGCAGATAATGAAGAATTATGTGATGAGCTTCGGAAACAATTAGAAGATGCAACTGGTTGTCCTGTAGACAAGCGTGTATTTAAATCAGTCATCATGTCTCATACCGGTGCAGGAACGATTGGTTTTGGCCGTATCCGCCGCTTGCAATTCTAGAATAATATAACTGCCGATGGATGAAAGTGTCTACTTATAAAGCCACTTCATATAAGCGGCAGTTTTTTTAGTGGTCATGCAGCTTTCAATCGTACATATGATTTGAACATGTTTGTTCTTTTATGCTCATATAGTATAAACAGGAGGCGTTACCATGGGAAATCGAAAGGTTATTATCACCTTTGCTTTTGTTTTTTCAATTGCATTTGCAGCTTTTTATTTTGTTTTATTTCAATTTTTTGGTAGTAAGGAAGAAGAAAGCCGAGTGCTGTATTTGAATCAAGTGGGTATTTATGAAGATGAGACAAATGCAGAAAATATGTGTGATCGTTTAAGCGATAAAAAATTAACTCCTTATGCCGTAGAAAAAGAGAAGCAGATCGTTGTCGTAACGAGTATCTATGAAGATGAAGAAAAAACAGAAAAAGAAGGAGATATTTTAGAGGAGATGGATCTGAACTACTTAACTAAGAAGATCACGGTAGAAGGAACTGAAATGATAAAAGCAGTCGATGACAAAGAGTACGTACGAGTTTTGCAGGCGATCGAAGATGAAGATACAAAATCTTGATCCGCAGGAACGCCCGAGAGAAAAAGCGCTTCGTTTTGGTCTTTCCAGCTTGAGCAATCGCGAGTTGCTTGCTTTATTGCTGCAAAGCGGAACTAAGAAAAAAAGTGCTTTGGAACTAGCAGATGAAGTATTAGAAAAATGCGGAGCTTTAGAAAAATTGATGCAGATGCAGCCAAGTGACCTCATGCATTTGCATGGCATCAAAGAAGTTCGAGCAATGCAGCTGTTTGCTGGTATTGAACTTGCAAAACGCATCAATATCCAGAAGGTGCAGCATGATCCGATTCATTCGGTGAACGATCTGATCGAATGGCTTCAATTTAACTATGGATATGAACAACAAGAACATTTTATCGTCGTTTTTTTAAATCAAAGAAACCGTATCATTCATCATCAGCTTTTATTTTTAGGTACGCTTCATTCTTCGATCGTTCATCCAAGGGAGATTTTTAAAGAAGCTATACGATGCAGTGCGGGAAGCATTATTTGCGTACATAATCATCCTGGCGGAGATGCTTCACCTTCTGCGGCAGACCATACTGTTACGAAGCATATTGCAGAAAGCGGAGAAATTGTAGGGATTCCTCTTTTAGATCATTTGATCGTTACGCAGCAAACTTGGTTTAGTTTTCGTGAAAGTGGTTTTTTATAGATTGCAACATTTTTGGATAGCCTTTATAATAGAAAAAAACGAAAAAAGGTGAGAAAATGTCAAGATTTACCAGAACACAAAAGATTTTGATGTGTTTGATTGGCTTTTTTTTGGCACTGGGACTATTGTTTCAGGGCATGCGCCAGGCAAGCATCAGTGATATAGGATATAGTGCACTCAATTATTTAAAATACGGATTGATCGAGTATCCATTGACCTCTATCAAAAATTTTGCCAGTGATTTTGCAAACTTATGGAAAGTTCAAGAAGAAAATGATTATCTTAAAGAACAGCTGACTATGAGTGAAAATTATCAGGCATTGTATGAAAATGCATTGAGAGAAAAAAAAGAGCTTCAAGAACTTTTGGAAATGAATGAAACATTGGAGGATTTCAATCGAATATCAGCAACGGTGATTTCTCGAGATGTTTCTTATTGGAATGATCAGCTTACTTTGAATGTGGGTTCTAATGATGGCATCAAGGAAGACATGATCGTTGTAAATTCACAAGGCGTTGTCGGAAAAGTTTATAAGGTACAAAACACAACCTGCATCGTTAAGCTGCTGACTTGTCAAGATAAAAGCAATAAAGTAGCTGTGCGGATAAATTTTGATACGCAAGAGACGACAGAAGCCAAAACGGACACAAAAGAAAATGAAGATACCAAAAAAAATGAAGAAAATAAAGTGGATTCAGTAGAAGGAATCTTAGAATATTATGATACAGATGAACAAGCCTATGTGGTTTCTTTGCTTGATGAGCAAGAGATCAAAGAAGGAATGCGTGTAGTAACCAGTGGGAAAGGCGGCGTTTATCCAAGCGGATTATTTGTTGGGACCGTGAAAAAAATTGAATCATTAGAAAATCAGCTTGGGCAAGTGATCTATGTTGAGCCCGTATCTAATTTTCAATATTTTGATTATGTAACGGTCATTGAGGTGAAATAAGATGACCAATATCTTCTTTTTTACCGTTTGTACCATATTGGACCTTACAATCAGCGCATTGTTTCCGGGCAGCTATCGGATGAATGATCTGGTATTCATATCTTCCCTTGGGTTTTGCTCACTTGTACTGGTCATTCGCGAATATGATTTATTTGATCGTTGTTTAGTCGCATTTCTTTATGGCTTGCTCGTTGATATGCTGGTGATGAATACATTTTTGGTTTATGCGGTCGTCTATTTGTTAATTGCTTTGGTATTGCAGCTCTGGACCCGACATATGGGAGATTCTGTCATTGAATCAGTAATTCTTTGTATTGCGACAATATTCGTCAAAGATCTTCTGATATTCTTGTATATGAGGATGAGCGGGATCAGCGAGCTGAGTTTTATTGGATGGATCACCAGTTTTGAATTTCTTTCCATTGTCGGTAATGGTGTTCTTGTGTTTTTGGTCGTATTGCTACAGCGGATCAAAAATGATTATCAACGAATGAAGGCTCTCAAAATCCGGCAGGAGGAGAAAGTCAAATGGTATACTTTACGGTCAAAGAAATAAAAAAACAGTTGCATATTCGTGTGAAATTTGATTCTTTTCAAGCGTTTGAAGAGCAATTTGCCAATCGGCTGGCACCGTTGTCCAAAAGGACAGCTTTGTCAGCTTTTTTCTATCTGCCTTCACTATCGGATGCGGAAACGATTGCTTTTTTTAAATTATGTAAAAAGAGCAATATACAGTTGCTAGGCATAAATTATGAAGAACCGTCTGAACAATTAAACATTGTTTACCAAGAAGGAAATATACGAAGTGGTCAATCAATTGTTTTTGATAAGCCTTCGTTTGTGTTCGGGTCTCTACGTTCTAGTGCGAAAGTTACCTCAACGGGTTCGATCAGTATTTTTGGTGAGGTAAGCGGAACGGTGGATTTATTACATGCGGAAAATGTTCTCTTTGCGGCACGTTTAAAAAAAGCACGTGTTCGTATCGGAGATTCGATTTTTGAAGAGTTTAATCAAGACCATCCATGTAAAATTTTTTATAAAAATCAACAATTGAAATGTATTTCTGTTCTGTAATTCGACAAAATCTGCAGTTCTATCTTAGTATGATGAAACTATGGAAAGAGTACAGGAGGGAATTCATGGGAGAAATTATTGCAGTTACTTCAGGAAAGGGCGGCGTAGGTAAAAGCAGCGTATGCATTCATTTAGGAATGATGCTGGCATCTAAAGGATATAAGACCTGTTTGATCGATGCAGATCTTGGATTAAAAAACCTTGATTTGATGATGGGATTGGATAACCGTGTTGTTTTTGATATGCAAGATGTGATCGAAGAACATTGTCAGTTGGAAAGGGCACTTTTGCAAGATAAACGAGAAAAAAATCTGTTTTTACTGCCTGTATGCAAAGGTGTTAATTTTTCGAACATGCATAAAGAGGATTTCATCCGTGTCATGAGAGTATTACAAAATCAGTTTGATTATTTATTTATTGATACACCGGCTGGAGTGGAGAGCGGTTTTCGATTTGCAAGCAGTGTTGCACAAAGGGCATTGATTGTTACTAATTTAGATGTGAGTGCATTGCAAGATGCAGATCGAATTATCGGTCTGTTATTGAAAGATGGAGTAAATCATTTAGAGCTTGTGCTTAATCGGGTAAGTGCACGTTCGATCGAAAAAGGCGTATCGGTGCGGATGGAGGATGCAGAAAAATGGCTGGCGATTCCTTTGCTGGGGTATATCGTAGATGATCCGCGTATCCAATCTTGCAACAATCGCGGTCTTCCATTGACCATCGCACGCGACTCGCAAGTCTATCATTGTTTTGATATACTTGCACGCCGTTTTCTTAAAGAAAAGGTAGCTTTACCTAAATTAAGTGAACGCCGATTGTTTGCAAAAATATTTGCTTCCTGACATTTATGCGCAGAAGATTACATAAAATAGGATGAATGAGGTGAGTCGGGTGCGTGATCTAGAGCATATACGTCGTCGTATTTATAAAAATCGATCCATT
The DNA here is from genome assembly GCA_949296305.1 of uncultured Erysipelotrichaceae bacterium. Lineage (GTDB taxonomy): Bacteria > Bacillota_I > Bacilli_A > Erysipelotrichales > Erysipelotrichaceae > Merdibacter. The sequence continues at coordinate 40,785 of CASFOT010000090.1, read as the reverse complement.
GAAAAAAAGGGTCGAATCATCAATGCTTTCAATCGTTTGATAATCGCATTGATGGTCGTTTGTGTGATTTCGCTTTCAGTCATGATTGCATCGAAGCTTCAACCACGCTTTGCTTTAAATGCATGGGATTATATTCAAAGCATTCAGTGGAGCTCTTTTTTACCGTTTGAGACTTGGTTTAAAGGTGAACAAACACAAAGTGTAGCTGCAATGGATCTGTATGAAACAGCAGGTGAACATCGCTATCTGAATGATACAAATATAGTAACAGCACCTTTTACTGCTATGGTCTTGCACATCGAAGCACAAAATGATACGTATTGTGTTTCGCTTTTGTTAGATGATGGCACGTTAGTGAATATCTCAAATATGCAAGAGGTGTCGATTCAACAAGATGAGCGCATTTTGGCAGGCGCTGCAATCGGAACTTATCAAGAGTATGTGGAAATTCATTGTTATATAGATGGAACTGAGATTGATTTGAAGGATGTAGAAGCATGATTCGGCTGCGTTTGCTGCCCTGCTGGGGATTCGTGCTTCTTTTTGTTTGGCTTAGTGGTTACTGGAAGATCATGAGTGCAATCTTTCTCATGATGTCCATTCATGAATGTGCGCACATGATCGTTGCGTATATATGCCATTATTCTTGTGACCACATGGATATTTATCCGTTTGGATTTTGTGCGCAGATTTCAGATATAGGCTATGGGAGCGTATATCGGGAATTGCTGATCATAACAGCAGGACCATGTATGCATTTGTTCTATCCATTTGTATTCCGTTTTTTTATGATGCATGGATGGATATCTGTTGCTTTTTATGGATATTTGTTAATGATGAATCAATCGATCTTGTTCTTTAATTTGCTGCCAATCTTACCATTGGATGGTGGAAGGATCCTGTCAGAATTTCTTCATCTTTTTTTACCTTATGCAAAAGCGCAACGATGCGCTTCGTTGTTATCGCTTGGTGCCATCATGCTTGTTATCGTATGTGGATGGATGGCTGATTTAATTGGGTGGTTAACGTTAATGATCTTGACAGTGTGTATACAAAAACGAATGCAGCACCTTTTACAAGATCGTTTTCGTTTTTATCGATACCGCTATGAACATCCATTTCAAGGACGAAAAATCGTTCATCATCATCAAGATTTATTTCGTATGCGTACGAACTATATCATCGAAGGAAACCAAATGATCGATGAACACATGTGGTTGAAACGATTGCATCAAGAACAGGAAAAAACAAGATAAACGAAAGATGAAGTATGATATAATAACGGCGAGGTGAGTAGGATGAAGCTTCGTAAGTTATTGGTTGCATTATTGCTTATCTTTCCAATGGTAACTGGTTGTCAAAGAACACAATATCAAGTGCTCGTAAGCTGCTATCCGTTAGAGTATCTGGTGAAACAGATTGCTGGAGATCGGGTGGAGTGTCAATTGCTGAGTGAAGACACATTGATTCAGCGAGCAGGAATACAAGAGCATTATGAAGAACTGTTGAGTCAAAGCGATGCATTGTTCTATATCGCTCCATTGGAATCTTATTATGAAATCTATGCTGATGAGATCACATCTGCATCTTTGGATAAAATAAACATTACGGATCAAATGGGAAATTTTCCTTTTCAAAGAGTGCAGACAAATGTTACGAATGGTGTGGAATCAAAAGTGACTTCTTCTTATTATGAAGGCAGTGCGTTTCGGGATGTAGACACCTATTACAGTGATCCAACCTTTTGGATGGATGCTGTGACGATGAATGGGATGGCTAGCTGCATTCGCGATTATCTTTGCGATCGATATCCTGTCTATGAAGAAGAATTTCAACAGAATTATGAAGAATTGGAATATAAATTGACCACTCTGGATGCGCAATATCAGGAATTAAAAAATTATGATATTTCAATTGCCGTGATGACACCAAATTTTGGACATCTGCAAGAGGCGTACGGTGTACAGATCTATCCGGTTTGTTTGTCACGTTATGGTGCCTTGCCCGATGAAGAACAGCTGGCGGTCATCCGTGAAACATTGATTGAAGATGGGGTTCGATTTATGGCAGTTGAGAGTAATCTTCCGCAAGATATGATTGATCTGCGACTACAATTGATCAGTGAATTAGGTTTGATCCCGATTTCTTTATCTAATATTTCTACATTGACGCAGACACAGGAAGAAAGAGGGATGGATTACCTTTCATTGATGCAGGAAAATTTAGCTGTATTGCAAAGTATCGCAAAATAAAAAAGGACAAGCAGATGAAATGCACCCCGTGATTTGTGATGGGGTTCATTTCACAGAACTTGTTCTTTTTTTGAAAGCAAATACGTTGGAAGTTTATTTTATCCTTCATCAAAATAGAATAATTCTTCGAATTTCTTGTCTAAGGCAATGCATAAGATGAGTGCTAACTTTGCTGTTGGATTAAATTGGCCATTTTCAATGGAACTGATTGTATTTCTTGAGACACCGATCAGATCAGCAAGGTTTTGCTGAGTGAGATTTTTTTCTTTACGTACATCTTTGATGTTGTTTTTCAGTATCAGATCAAGCATAAAATCAGTTTATTCATAATCGCAATCAGTCCGAGCAGCCAAAAAATGGTGGCTGCTAAATATCTTTTCTTTTTTAAAGCCTGAAATTTAAACAGAGATTCAAAAAATAGAAAGATGCCAATGATTCCTCCAAATAAGTCTTTTAATGGGATCGAATGATCTTGAATTTGTAAATAACCTTTAAATACGTCTAAATATAAGAAAAAATCAATAACAAAGATAATTGCCATGAGTATGAACATCGTGTTGTATTCGCTACGATATTTATTATATTTTTCATATTCATCGCCTTTTGCGTTTTCTTGACGGCTTCGTGATAAGATTTCATTCTTGTTCATATTATTGACCCCCTTTGCCAAGTTTTCTTTACATTTATAGTATACTAATTCCAAGTATACTTGTCAACAAGCGGGAATCAACACTCAATAAAAGCAGTATATGGCGGATAATTCCAAGGAAGAAAATAAGAATAGGCATAAGAAAGCAGAGGATTTGCACTTATGCAAAGCTCAATGAAAATTACCGGCAGATTTCTAGATCGATCAAAGTTTTGTTTTATATAGAATGGAATGTTGCACAGATTATGTAAAGAAACGAGAATTGTGGTAGAATGAAGAATAAAAGAAAGGAGAACCTGCAATCGTTTTGCAGGGAGTATGATAGATGGAAAAATTGCTTTTGCTGGATGGTAATTCCATGTTGTTTCGCGCATATTATGCAACTGTTTATGGCCGGATGATGAAGACGAGCAATGGGATCCCGACGAATGCAATCTTTGGCTTTATTACGATGTTCCAAAAGGCTCTTCAGGAAATTGAACCAGATGGCGTGATGGTTGCTTGGGATGCTGGAAAGCCGACCTTTCGTCATGAAGCTTATGCGGAATATAAGGGAACACGAAAAGAATTGGATCAAGAACTGATCGTGCAATTTCCGATTGCCAGAGAGTTTTTGGATGCGTGCGGAATCGCTCGTTATGAATGTGAGGGAATTGAAGCAGATGATATCATCGGGTCTTTTGCAAAGGCACATCCAGAAGTGCATACGACCATTTTGACCAGTGACCGCGATTTGCTGCAGCTGAACGATGATACGACCGATGTGCTGCTGATGAAAAAAGGAATCAGCGAGATGCAGCGTATGGATCAGCCTGCCTTGTTGGATATGTATGGCTTGTCTCCAAAACAGATCGTTGATCTTAAAGCGTTGATGGGCGATAGTGCAGATAATATCCCGGGGGTTAAAGGAATCGGGGAGAAGACAGCTATCAAATTGTTAAATAGTTATCACAGCGTAGAGGGCGTGTATGAGCATCTGGATGAAATGAAAGGAAAGATGAAGGAAAAATTGGAGAATGGCAGAGAGAGTGCAAAGATGTCGAAATTTTTGGCTACGATCTGCATTGATGCACAAATTCCTTTTACTTTAGATGATGTTGCATTTCACGGTTTTGATTCCCAAGTGAATGCTTTTTATCAGAAGTATGAAATGAAGTCATTTTTACAGATGGAGACATCTTCAGCGGTTTTGCAAAGCCAGAAAATTTGTTGCGTCGATCATATCGATGTTGCTCTGGAAAGCGATGATACGATCATCTTGGCTGATTATGATAACGAACATTACATGCATAGAAACTTGTATGGTTTTGCGATTGCCTGCAATGGAAACTTCTTTTATATCACGCTGGACGATGCACGAAAAGATGAACGCTTATTATCGTATATCGCTAACAGCACAAAGAAAAATACATATCATGCCAAAGAATTCTATCATATTTGTGAGCGGAATCAGATTGCATGCAGTGATTTTGCCTTTGATTTGATGTTAGGTGCTTTTTTGCTTGACAGTTCAGTAACTAGTTACGAACGCTTTTTGGACCGTTATCAGATTGCGATGCCAGTTACGATTGATGCGGTATACGGAAAAAGAGGAAAGGCGATCCTTCCTGATTTTGAGCAACAGCTGGCTCATATGCAGGCGCAGCTGCAAGGTTATGTGCGTATTCTTCCTGAGATGAAAAAACAGCTGAAAGAACAGCAATTGTGGAAATTGCTGAGCGAAGTTGAATTGCCGTTGTCAAGGATCTTATTTCAGATGGAAAAAGAAGGAATCTGCATCAGTGAACAAGTATTAGATGAAATCGGCAAAGTGACCAGCGCACGAATGGAAGAATATGCAGCAAAGGTATACGAATATGCAGGAATGCAGTTTAATATCAATTCACCAAAACAGCTGGCAGCGATTCTCTTTGATGAATTAGGATTAAAATCCGGAAAGAAACGCAGTACAGCAGTGGAAGTGTTGGAAAAATTGAGGGAAGTGCATCCGATCATTCCTTGTCTGTTGGAATATCGAAAATATGCAAAATTGTATTCAACCTATGTGCAAGGACTAAAAAAACATATCGGGGAGGATCATAAGATTCACACGATCTTCAATCAGGCACTTGCGCAGACCGGACGTTTATCCAGCAGTGAGCCAAATCTGCAAAATATCAGCGTACGTGATGAAGAAGGACGAGAGATTCGAAAAGCGTTTGTGGCTGAAGAAGGGCATTTGTTTCTCTCTGCCGATTATTCACAGATCGAACTTCGCATGTTAGCGCATATGGCGAATGAAACACAGATGATCGATGCATTTAATCATGGGATTGATATCCATACGAAAACGGCAATGCAGATCTTTGATGTTCCGCAAGAGGAAGTGGATGCTTCTATGCGGCGAAGTGCAAAGACTGTCAATTTTGGGATCGTCTATGGACAGTCAGATTTTGGTTTGGCGGAACAATTAGGGATCACTCGGAAAGAAGCGCATAACTTTATCGAAAAATATTTTGCTTCTTATCCAAAGATCCACGCCTTTATGAACGATACGATCGCTTTCTGTGAAGAACATGGGTATGTGAAAACGATGTTTGACCGCCGGCGGTATATTCCAGAGATCAATGATAAGAACTATATGATGCGTGAGTTTGGAAAGCGGGCAGCGATGAATGCGCCGATCCAAGGCAGCGCAGCTGATCTAATCAAACTGGCTATGATCGAAATCGATCAGCGGATGAAGAAAGAAAAAGTACACTCCCGCATGATCTTACAGATTCATGATGAACTAATCTTTGATGTGGTCGAAGAGGAACGTGAAAAGATGCTGGAGATCGTTGAAGCGGGCATGCAGAATGTTATCGCTTTAAAGGTACCATTGATTGCTAACGCAACATTCGGCAAGACTTGGTATGAAGCAAAGTAGGAGATCGATATGCCAGAGTTACCTGAAGTGCAGACAGTACTGGATACGCTTGCTTATCAAATGGGCAATCCGGTCATTGAACATATTGAAGTGTTTTGGGATTCGATCATTCATGGGGATACGAACGAATTTTTGCGTGTGCTGCCTGGCCATCAGATCAAAAGCTATCAACGATTAGGAAAATATCTTTGTTTTGATTGCGGAGATGTGATGTGGATCACGCATCTGCGCATGGAAGGAAAGTTTTATTTGCAGCAACCGCATGAACCTTATGATCACAAACATGTGCATGTGGTCTTCCATCTAAAGGATGGAAGGGAACTGCGCTATCATGATACCCGTAAGTTTGGCCGGATGTATCTGTATCCTCATCAAGAGCAGTTATCTGATTATCCTTGTTTTGAACATGTTGGGTTGGATGCGTTTGATGATCGATTAGATGCAGCATGGCTGTATCAGAAGCTGCATTCAAAGAAAGTTTATTTAAAACAAGCGTTACTGGATCAAAAGATTATTGCAGGTATTGGCAACATTTATGCAGATGAAATCTGTTTCGCTTTGGGCCTGCATCCTCAAACACGGGTAAATCGGATGCGAAAGAAAGACTTTGAACTGCTGATCATTGAAATGCGTCGCATCTTAGGCGGCGCGATCCGTGCAGGAGGGACGACAATCCGCAGCTATACCGCTTCCCTTGGCGTGGATGGACGGTTTCAGCTGCAGTTAAAAGTGCATGCAAAGAAAGGAGAAGCGTGCCCTTTATGTCAACAGCCGATCAAGAAGATCATTGTTGGCGGAAGAGGGACCTACTATTGTGAACAATGTCAGAAAAAAAGATGATCAAGATCGGGTTGAGCGGTGTGATGGGGGCAGGAAAATCCAGCGTCATCCAGATCTTGAAAGAAATGGGGATTCCGGTATTTGACTGTGATGCGATCAATCGTGAGCTGTTGATGAAAGGAAATGCTGGTTATCGATCATTAGCAGCACATTTTGGTTCCCAGATCTTAGATGAGAATCAAGAAATAGATAAACAAGTGCTCAGTGATCGAATGTTTGATCATGGAGAGCGAGAACAAGTGGAACAAATCCTGCACCCATTGATCAAAGAAGAACTGTTGGTTCGCATGAATGCCTGCAAACAGCCCTTGGTAGTTGCCGAGGTTCCTTTGCTGTTTGAAATTGGCTGGCAAGATGTCTTTGATGAGACATGGGTCGTTGCGTGTGAGGAAGAAATCCTGCTGAGACGCTTAAAAGAAGGCAGACAGATCGATAAAAAGGAAGCTTTACGTCGTCTATCAGCACAGCTTTCACAAAAAGAAAAAATTGCTTTATGCGATGTCGTGTTATACAATAATTTTGATAGAGAAACCTTGCGGAAACAAGTGGCCGCGAAGATAAAAAGTGCGGGTGAGAAAATGGATGAAAGCAGAGGATAGCTGTAAAATTGAAATGGCTGTGAAGCTGGATGAAAGAAGTGCTTCTGTTTTTCAGCTGTTATATGCGCCTTTGATCGGGCAATCCGCTGCTCAGCTGTATCAGCTGCTCTGTGCTTTGTCAAATGCCCGCCGTCCGATAACCAATCACCGTTTGATCTGTAAACTCAGCGAGATGAGCATCGAACGAATAGAAAAAGAACGACAGGTCTTGGAACGCTTTCTGTTGCTGAAAACGTTTTTGGATCCTAAAAATAATGAATATTTATACCGCATCGAATTGCCGAAGAACGGGAATGCCTTTCTTCGCCACGAAGTGTTTGGGCGGCTGTATTTACGCCAATTTGGCAAAGATGCTTACGAATATGCGAAATTATATTTTGCAAGCGATCAAGCAGATACACAAACGTTTGTCGAACTGACGGCTCCATTTTCTTTGGATGATCCGCAATGGCTGCAGTCACCATCAGAGGCGTTTATCTCGCTTCGTCCGACAAAAGAGGTTGATCACACGGACACATTGGATTTTGATTTTGGCAAATTTTTAAAAGGTTTCGAACGCCGCTTTCCTTATCCATTACAGACACAAGAAAATTTGTCGTTAATTGCAGAATTGGCGACGGTCCACGGTCTTGATGAAATGGAAATGCGGAAGCTGGTCAACCAGTGCATCAATCCGCGAACGAAAGTTTTTAACAGTGAATTGTTAAAAAAGAAAGCTCGGGCAAAAAGCAAGATCAAAGAGAGCGGGTGGGATGACCCGTATCAAGCTGCTCCGATTCAATTTTTCAAGAACTTGCAGCCCAATATACCGATCAGCGCAAGCGACAGCCGATTGATCGAATCGCTGCTGGTGGATTATCATCTGCCGAAAGAAGTGGTCAATGTATTGATCGAGCATGTACTCAAGCGAAGCAATCAAAGTTTTGGCCGCACGTATGTAGAAAAAGTAGCTGGAACGTGGGCACGTTTGGGTATCGATACGTTAGAAAAAGCAAAAGAACAGGCAGAAAAAGAAATGACAGCTGCTCGTTCTTATGTGAAAACAAAGAAAGAATTGCCAGACTGGTATGCACAGACAGAAGATGACAATGTAGCCGATATCGATGATCAGGTCATTGCAGATCTGCAGCAGAAATTAAATGAAAAGATGGAACGATCCGAGCAGACAAATAAAGAGGTGAGATAGGCGAATGGAAGCAGTGTCATTTGATTATGCAATGAGTGAGGAAGCAAAGGCTAAAAAGACAGCCTTGATCGAGCGTCTTTTACATGATGCGCATGTACGCTCTTTTTTAAAAACACATGGATTACCAGATGCGTTTGTTCATACGCATAGCGGAACCTTTCAGCAATGGCTGCAGACGGTCGAACAATGTGAACATTGCAAAGGTCTATCGTTTTGCCCCTTTCACCCGAAAGGATATTTTCTAGATTTGACTTATGATGGAATTTTGACGTATGGTTCAAAACCATGTGCATATTATAAGGATGAGCGTTTACGTTATGCACATCAGAAACGTTACCGCGTGATGGATTTTGCCCTCGAAGATCTATGTATCGATCTAGGCAGACTTTCCCTGCAGAATGAATCGAAAGAATATCGAGAAGTTGTCATGCATGTTCTTTCACATTTAGGAAAAGAAAGACAAGAGAAAGGAATCTATCTCAGTGGTCCTCCGGGAGTTGGAAAGACCTATTTATCCATCGGTATAACGAATTACTATGCAAAACAAGGGAAAAACTGTGTCTTTGTTAATGTAGCACATCTCATTTCTTCGTTAAAACGTCTGTTTCAAGATAATGAAGCGATGGAAAACTTGTATCAGAGAATCGTTTCCGCAGATGTAGCAGTTTTTGATGATATTGGCGGAGAGAGCGTAACAGCCTGGTCCCGAGATGATGTGCTGCTTCCGCTGCTGGATGAGCGGATGAATAGACATCTATTGACCTATTTTACAAGCAATTACACAATGGAGGAATTGCAAGAAAAATATCGTTCTTTTTCATCAAAAGGCAGTGAACCGGTAGCAGCGCTTCGCCTGCTTGAAAGGGTGAAAGCGCTTAGTGAGGAAAAAATATTAAAAGGGCGTTCAAGAAGGTAATTTTTTCTTGAAATAAAGCAGAACATAGTGCTATGATTATGTTCGTGAATGGAGGAAAGTAGTATGGTGAAACGTATTGGTGTTTTGACTTCCGGCGGCGATGCTCCGGGAATGAATGCAGCTATCCGTGCCGTCACACGCGTCGCTTTGAACAGCGGCATTGAGGTCTTTGGTATCTATGATGGATACAAAGGTATGGTAGAAGGCTATATTGAGCCGTTGACAAAAGCTAGCGTTGGCGAAATTGTCGACCGTGGCGGTACCATTTTAGGGTCTGCGCGCTTACCAGAATTTAAAGATATCGAAGTTCGCAGCAAAGCAGTAACGCAGTTGAAAAAACGTGGAATCGAAGCCGTGGTTGTCATCGGCGGAGACGGTTCTTATCGCGGGGCACTTGCTTTGACCGAAATGGGCATTAACTGCATTGGATTGCCAGGAACCATTGATAACGATATCGTCTGCACAGATTATACGATTGGTTTTGATACTGCACTGACTACGATCGTTGAAGCAATCGATAAATTACGTGACACTTCAAACTCACATCACCGTTGCTCGATCGTTGAAGTAATGGGTAATCGCTGTGGGGATCTGGCTTTATGGTCGGGAATCGCCTGCGGTGCTGAAATTGTCATTACGAGCGATACGGGATTTGAAGAAAGTGAAGTTTTGGAACGTTTACGCGATTTGGATCTCATTAAAAAGAAACGCCATGCGATCGTCGTGATTTCTGAGAAGATAACGGATGTGCACCAGTTTGCCAAAAAGGTCAGCTTGAATACTGGTTTTTCTGGAAGAGCCACAATACTGGGACATGTTCAACGAGGAGGTGCACCGACACCGTCTGATCGAATCTTAGCATCCCGTATGGGAGAAAAAGCGGTCGATCTATTGATGCAGGGCATCGGCGGACAATGCATCAGCATTCGTGAAAATCAGATTATTTCTGTACCGATCGAAGAAGCGCTCGTAATGCCTAGAACATCACGTAAGCCATTGCAGAATCTGTTCGAGCGATTAGTATAAACGAATGTAAAAAGATAGGTTATTGGAAAGGATAAGGTTATATGGATAGAAAAACAAAAATTATCTGTACGATCGGTCCAGCATCAGAAAGCAAAGAAATGATGCGTAAACTGGTAGAAACAGGTATGGATATCATCCGACTGAATTTTTCTCATGGTGATTATGAAGAACAGGGAAATCGTATTAAAACGATTCGTGAAGTCGTAAAAGAAACTGGTAGAAGCATTGCAATCTTATTAGATACAAAAGGTCCTGAAATTCGCCTTGGCGACTTTGAAAATGGACAGGAAACATATGAAAAAGGCGAGATCGTAACGATCGTGCGTGAAAAGATGCTGGGAACACATGAGCAATTCCATATTCAATGTCCAGAAGTATTCAACGATGTTGAAGTAGGCGGAACAATCTTGATGGATGATGGCAAGATGCGCGTGACCATTCTCGAAAAGGGAGATGGCGTATTGAAATGCCGTGTTGAAAATCCACACACTTTAAAGAGCCGCAAAGGATGCAATGTCCCTGGTGTTAAATTGAGCATGCCTTTTATCTCTGAAAAAGATGAAGCAGACATTCGTTTTGGATGCCGTCAGGGCGTTGATTACATTGCAGCAAGTTTTACACGTCGTAAAGAGGATGTGCTTGCTATTCGTCGTATTTTGATCGAAGAAGGCTGTGAAGATATCCAGATCATTCCAAAGATCGAAAACCAGGAAGGTTTTGACAACCTGCGGGAGATCTTGGAAGTTGCTGATGGTGTCATGGTTGCCCGTGGTGATTTAGGTGTAGACGTTTCACTGGAATTAGTTCCAATTTATCAAAAACGCATTATTGCTGTCGCTAATGAAATGGGAAAACCTGTAGTAACTGCAACGCATATGTTGGAAAGCATGCAGGGAAATCCTCGCCCAACTCGTGCAGAGGCAAGCGATGTTGCAAATGCAATTTTGGATGGTACAGATGCAATCATGTTATCTGGAGAGTCAGCTGCAGGTTTATATCCGATTGAAGCGGTAGCAACTATGGTGAAGATTGCAAAAGCGATCGAACCGATCATCCCTTATCATGATCGCTTGAAGAAAGCAATCAAATCATGCCGACGTACGAAGAATGATGCAATCGGTATTTCAGTTGCAGATACTTCTGCAGCTTTGAATGTGGCAGGAATCATCGCATTTACACAAAGTGGAACAACAGCACGCCGTATTGCAAAATTCCGTCCGCAAGCACCAATCTTGGCAGTGACTTTTGATGAACGTACACAGCGTTCATTAGCAGCAAACTTTGGTGTGACTGCGATTTGTTCAGAAACTGTAAATACGAGAGAAAATGAAGCTTCATTAGCGCGTAATATCGCAATGAGCTTTGGAATCCATAAAGGTGAAACGATTATTATCGTCGCTGGTTACCCTACTGGATGCGGAGCAACAAATACGATGAAGATCATTGAAGTCTAATTGGTAAATATAAGAAAAGCTTGCTTTCTATTTTGAGAAATGCAGGCTTTTTGCTTGTTGAAAAAACGTTTTTAGATAAAGGATATATAGCTGGTCTTGTAAAGTGAGAGTGGTTGAAGAATAATAAAAAATGTGTTAGTATTCCATTAGTGCGAGGAGGAGTTCCATGCGACCTGATGCTAATTATCGAGAAAAAATGAAGATGTATCGCAATCTGATCCTGTTTGGATTGCTTGTGTATTTTGGATTACAGAATATATCATTATTATGGGATATAGTCAAATATATTTTGTCGATCTTAACACCGTTTTTGATTGGTGGTGGATTGGCTTTCGTTTTAAATATACTGGTGAATAAAATTGAAGAATTGTTAAATTTTACATCGCTTCGTGCCAGTATCAAACGTATGCTTTCTGTCATCGGTGCATTATTTGTCTTTTTTTTGGTGATCGTCTGTTTCTTATTTGTCGTTATTCCTCATATATCAGCCTCGATCGAAAATATCTTTATGCAGCTGCCTAGCGTAACAAATGATTTTGTTAATTGGCTCAATCGTTTGGCCCAAGATAATCCTAAATGGACAGCTATCGTGGAAAGTGCCAGTATCTCGGGCCTGGCTGATCTTAATTATGAGGAAATGCTGGCTAATCTGTCTGATTGGTTGATCAGCGGTGGTGCAAGCAATATTTTTGCGACTACTGTCAGCTTGATCTCAACAACGCTTTCTTGGGCAGTAACGAGTATTGTTGCCTTTGTTTTTGCGATTTTGTTGTTGTTTAATAAAGAACGTCTGGCCATTGGCAGTAAGAAATTGTTGCGTGTTTATACAAATGATCAAATTTATAAGAAGACGTTGTATGTGTTGAATTTGACTAAAACAACGTTTACTAATTATATTGGCGGATCTTGTACCGAATGTTTGATTTTAGGATCGCTGGTAACGATTGGCGGAGTTATCTTGAAGATTCAGTATGCATTTTTAGGCGGTGTGATCGTTGGTGTTACCGCTCTGGTGCCTATGTTTGGTGCATTTTTCGGATGTTTGACCTCAGCTTTGTTCATTGCAATGGTCGATCCGATGCAAGCGGTCTATTTTATCATTATGGTTGTTTGTATACAGCAAGTGGAAGGGAATCTCATTTATCCGCATGTCGTTGGTAATTCCGTTGGGTTGCCAGCGTTATATGTGATCGTTGCAATCTCCATAGGTGGTTCTTTGCTTGGAATTGTTGGAATGATCATATTTATACCAATTTGTTCGATCATTTACACTTTGTTAAAAACAGATGTGAATGAACGGATCGAAAAAGAACAGGAATTGATGAAAAAACGGGAAGAAAAAGAATTAAACGTACAGAAAAATGATTCTGTATCCTAGTGATATATCAACAGTACCGTCTTTGATCTGGCTGGATAAAACGAAAAAACAAGCAGCTGATCTCAATGATGCTGTAACATATTTTTCAGTTGATTTTGAATGTTGGAAATGCTATAATGATTTCGGTTGTAAAGGAGGAGCTTTAAGATGGCTGTAAATATTGATAGAGATACTTGCATCGGATGTGGTGCTTGCGTTGGCGTTTGCCCAGTATCAGCATTATCTATGGATGATGAGGGTAAATCCGTTTGCGATGAGGGTACTTGCATCGACTGTGGCACTTGCGTATCAACTTGTCCAGTATCTGCAATTTCTCAGTAAACCGAGCAATATGCTTGGTTTTTTTAAGGTTTAAAAGCCATTTTTACGGAGGTAAGATCAATGATAAAAAAACAGCCTGGATGGGTATTGCCTGATTTGCGGGAAGCTCAGAAACGAACTCATCAAGACAGTAAAATAGAAAAGGCGCTTTTTTCGATTCCTGTACAGTGTCAGGATCTTGGTAGAGGAAAATATTATTATTTACGCACATATGGCTGCCAAGCAAACGAACGGGATTCTGAAACGCTGGCAGGTATTTTTGAAGCCTTACAATTTCAGCCGGTCAGCGATCCGGCAAAAGCGGATGTCATTTTAATGAACACATGTGCTGTGCGTAAAAATGCAGAAGATAAGGTGCTCGGAGAAATCGGTCATTTTAAACAGCTGGCAGAACAAAATAAAGATCTGGTCATCGGTTTATGTGGATGCATGGCACAGGAAGAAAGTATCGTGCAAGCACTGTTGACGACCTATCGCCATGTGAATTTGATCTTTGGTACGCATAATTTACATCGTTTGCCGGAATTATTGTACAAGGTCATGATCACAAAAGAGAAATGTGTAGAAGTTTATTCTAAGGAAGGTGACGTAATCGAAAACTTGCCCGTACGTCGTTTCGGAAAACATAAAGCCTGGGTAAACATCATGTATGGCTGCGATAAATTCTGTACGTATTGCATCGTTCCTTATACACGCGGAAAAGAACGAAGCCGACAAATGGAAGATATTTTAGAAGAAGTTCGTACATTGAAGGAAGAAGGGTATCGAGAGATCACTTTACTTGGGCAAAATGTCAATGCATATGGCAAAGATCTGGGCATTGAAGGCGGTTTTGCTAAATTGTTGGAAGAAACTGCAAAGACCGGAATTGATCGAATTCGTTTTACGACTTCTCATCCCTGGGATTTCAGTGATGCAATGATCGAAGTCATCGCAGCTTATGACAACATCATGCCATTTATACATCTTCCGGTCCAAAGCGGAGACAGTGATATTTTAAGAATCATGGGGCGCCGTTACACCATCGAGGACTATAAACGATTGTTTGATAAGATCATGGCAAAAATTCCAAATTGTGCAGTTTCGACTGACATCATCGTTGGATTTCCAAATGAAACGGATGAACAATTTGAACATACAATGGATATCGTCGATCATTGCAAATTTGATAATGCCTTTACATTCATCTATTCTCCTCGAGAAGGAACGCCTGCTGCACGGATGGATGATAATGTAGCGATGGACGTAAAGCAAAAGCGTTTGGCACGTTTAAATGAACGTTGGAATCAATATGCGCTGGAAAAGAATAAAGCATATGAAGGCAGAGTCGTTCAAGTGCTGGTGGATGGACCAAGCAAGAAAAATGAGTCGGCGTACAGTGGTTATACCGATACGAATAAACTAGTCAACTTTGAAGCAAATGGAATTCATAGCGGAGATATCGTAAATGTACGTATTACACAGGCACGAACATGGTCACTACATGGTGAGCTAGTGGAAGAAAAGGATAAATAAATGAAAAGGAGAAGCCGTTGTTGATGGCTTTTTCTTCATGTTTGAAGTATAATAAGTGTGGGATTTTATCAAATGGACAAAAGAGCTTTCTTTTGTAAAAAAAGATAATGGAGGATAATTATGAGTAAAGTTCGTATTTTTGCGTTAGGCGGACTCGATGAGGACGGCAAGAATATGCTCGTTGTTGAAGTAGACGAAAAAATATTTATCATTGAAGCAGGTTTAAAATACCCTGATAGTGAAACGCTGGGTGTGGAATTCATCATTCCTGACTTTTCTTATTTGATCCAAAATAAAGAGCGTGTCAAAGGGATTTTTATCACACATGCGCATGATGATGTGGATGCGGCATTGCCATATTTGTTGAAACAGATCAATGTACCAGTGTATACGGGTGGAATGACTGCATTGATGATCCGCGAACTATTGAAAAAAGAAGGTGTACGTAATGCAAAAGTGCATCGAATCAAGCGCAATGATACCATTCGCATTGATGGAGTTAAGGTTCATACGTTCCCGATGACGCATTCATTCCCAGACAATTTTGGTATTGCCATCGAGAGCGATCAAGGGTATATCGTTTATACAGGGGAATTCATCATTGACTATGACATGATGCAGGATGAGTATAATTGTGATCTGAATTTGCTTAGTGAATTTGGCAAAAAGGGTGTGCTTGCATTGATGTGTGAATCGCAGGGGGTCGAACGAAATGGGCATACTTCGCCAAATCATCGTATTACGAATTTGATCGAACCGATCATTGAAGCACATCAGGAAGGCCGCATCTTGATTTCTACTTATTTCCAGAGCTTATTCCGTATTCAGGAAATTTTAGATATCGCAATTAAATATCGTAAGAAAATCTATATTCACGATGATGGGTTGCTGCATGTATTAAAATTGATGGAAGAAATGAAATATTATCAGGTTCCTAGAGAACTTTTGATCTTGCGCAATAATTTTGATAATGCGATGGAAGATGTCATCGTGATCATCAGCGGGCAAGGAAAGAATTTATTCCGCACGATGAATAATATCGCTAATAAAGAAGATCCAATTGTTCAATTCCGCAACACGGATACGATCATCATTGCTTCCCCGATCGTCAGCGGAACACAAATGGAAGCAAATTCCATGGAAAATGAAATCTATAAAGAGGGCGGCACGATCTTTACGTTGGATTCTCGTCAAGTCCTTTCAATGCACCCAAGCAGAGAAGACCTGAAAATGATGCTTTATCTGTTCAAACCGAAATATTACATTCCTGTCAAAGGGGAGTATCGTCATCTATATATGAATGCTACTTTGGCCATGGATATGGGAAATTCCAGCAATAACATTTTAGTGTTGGACAATGGCCAAGTTGCAGAATTTGAAAATGGCGAAGTGAAGAGTACAGCAGAACATCTGCCACTGAGCGATACGATGATCGATGGAAAAGAAAATTGGGATGTGACCGGTGTTGTATTGAAGGATCGTGAAATATTATCAACAGATGGTGTCATGATCGTTGCGGTCGGAATCAATGCGAAAAATAAGGAGATCATCAATGGTCCTGATGTACAGACACGCGGCGTTGTATATTTAAAAGATGCAGAAAGCGTGATCAAAGAAGCTGGCGTCATGTTGGAAGAATGTATCCGTGATGCAGTGAAAGAAAAACGCTATGATAATATGGAAGTTCGAAATGAAGCGAAAGACCGTATTACACGTTATCTTGTCAAAAAATTAGGGAAACGGCCGATGGTGCTTCCGGTTATCTTAGAAATTAACATCTAGGTCAAAAAGGGGGGACCATATGGCAAAGACAAAAAGCAGAAAGACACAAAAGAAAAAAAATGGGCTGCAAAGTGACGTCCTTGTCTATATTTATGCTTATACCGCGATTGCAATCTCATTGATCGGATGCTTAAAGATCGGTTTTGTTGGAGAAATGCTGACTTCGATCATTCAGTATATGATCGGAACTCTGTATGGTGTATTTTATGGTGTCATCATCTTGATTTCTTTGTTAGCAATCTTTCGGAAATCGTGGAAAGAATTACCGATGCAATATATGCTTGCAGTCATCTTATTCTTAAGCGGTTGGTTGATCCTGGCGAGCATTCCTGCAAACGAAAGCATTACGGGAAGTGCATTATTAGGTAATTATTTACAAAATTCTGTATTGATTTTCAAAGGTGAGATTGCTCAAGGAGGCGGGTTGCTAGGTATTGCATTGACTGCTGTACTGACATTTCTCTTTGACTATACAGGAACAAAGATCGTCGTTGCTGCTTTGTTCTTGATGGCGGCTGCATTGACGATTCATGGAGCGTTATCCATGCGTATGAAGTCTGCAAAAGAGGCGATGAGCGCCTCTTTTGCTAGTCATCATGAAATAGCAGCCAAGCGGAAAAAAGAAAGAAAAGAACAAAAACAACAGCGTCAAAAAGAGAAAAAAGAAGCAAAGATGGCTGATATTCGCGCAGATGATCCTGCTCAATTTAAATTGGCAGATAAGTCTTCAAATGTATTTATGGATGTGGATGAGGTAAGCGGACATGCGGTCCTTACCCAACCGCAGCTATTTGAGGATGAGTACAATCGTTCTTCTCAACAAGACCAAACGCAA
The DNA here is from genome assembly GCA_949296305.1 of uncultured Erysipelotrichaceae bacterium. Taxonomy (GTDB): domain Bacteria; phylum Bacillota_I; class Bacilli_A; order Erysipelotrichales; family Erysipelotrichaceae; genus Merdibacter. The sequence goes on along the minus strand of CASFOT010000090.1, from coordinate 23,124 downwards.
GTCCCGATTTTTATGAGCACGGACCAATCACCGCAGAAAGATGAAATCCAGCCACCGCTGAAAACAACAGTGGAAGAAATTATCGGTAAGAAAGATGACTTTGTTTCAAAATTTGATATTGATTACAGCAAATATAAATTGCCAAGGATCTCATTGCTGAATGAGCCGGGAAAAAAAGGGAAATCAAATGCGAATTTACAGGCTGCCAAATTTAAAGGAAAGCAGTTGATTGATATTTTGGAACAGTTTGGTGTGAAAGCTACTTTGGTTGCTACGCATATTGGACCGAGTATTACAAAATTTGAAATCAAACCGGATTTAGGAGTGCGTGTAAATAAGATCAGTAATTTGCAATATGATATCAAAATGGCTTTAGCGGCAAAAGATATTCGCATTGAAGCACCGATCCCGGGGAAGAGTGCTGTAGGGATCGAAGTGCCAAATGAGGAGAAAACAACGGTTCATTTTAAAGATATGATGCGTTCAATTCCAGACAGCATGGCAGATCGCCGTCTCTTGTTTTGTTTAGGTATGGATCTGATGGGAAATGCGGTCTATGGAGAACTGAACAAGATGCCTCATTTGTTAGTGGCTGGTGCAACCGGCAGCGGAAAGTCTGTATGTATCAATTCGATCATTTGTACGATCCTGATGCGGGCAAAGCCGAATGAAGTGAAGATGCTGCTGATTGATCCAAAGAAAGTGGAATTTACGCCTTATCATGAAGTACCGCATCTGATAGGACCGGTCATTACAGATGGTGAAGAAGCAAACCGTGCTTTGAAGGTCATCGTAGAGATGATGGATAATCGTTATGAAATGTTTGCAAAGGCTGGTGTGCGGAATATACAATCGTATAATGCTAATGTAGATGCTCATCCGCAAGAGGGACATGAAAAGCTTGCAAGCATCGTGGTCATCATTGATGAGTTAGCTGATTTAATGCTTGTCGCAGCAAAGGAAGTAGAAGGCAGTATTCAACGAATTACGCAATTAGCACGTGCAGCAGGAATTCATCTGATCGTAGCAACACAACGTCCAAGTGTAGATGTTATTACAGGTGTCATCAAGGCGAATATTCCTTCTCGAATTGCATTTGCTGTATCTAGTGCAGTAGATTCGAGAACAATCTTGGATCAGATGGGTGCTGAAAAATTGTTAGGATATGGAGATATGTTATATTTGCCGGTTGGTGAAACGGGAGCAAAACGTATTCAAGGAGTTTTTGTGGATGACAATGAAGTAGCACGAATCAGTGAGTTCTGCAAGAAACAAGGCCGCCCGCGTTACGAAGATGCATTCTTACGTCTTGAAGAAGTTGATCAAAGTTTTCAGTCAAAGAACAGCGAAGTACAAGAAGATCCATTGTATGAAGAAGTCCGCGAATTCGTGATTCGTTCACAAAAAGCAAGTACATCGCTGATTCAACGTAAATTCAGCATTGGATATGCAAGGGCAGCCCGCTTGATCGATGTGTTAGAAGAACGTGGTATTATTGGCCCTGCCCGTGGTTCAAAACCGAGAGAAGTCTATGCAAAAGGCAGTGGAGAGGGCTTAAATGATTATTAAAAAGCACAATCATTGCATTTTTTAAAGAAAGTTTTATAATAGGTACATACATGTGCTGCATGCAGTAGATGAATGAATAAGCAGGAGGAATCAATATGAATGTTTTTGTTAAAAATGTACAGACTGATAAGGCTCCAAAGGCAATTGGACCTTATTCACAAGCTACAAAATTAGGGGATTTTGTCTATCTTTCAGGACAAGTACCATTGAATCCCGAAACGGGAAAATTGGCTGGAGAGAGCATTGAAGAACAGACGCATCAAGTGATGAAGAATATTGGTGCGATCTTAGCAGAATTAGGTCTCCGTTATGACCACATCATGAAGACAACGGTTTTCTTGAAAGATCTAGCAGATTTTCAGGCATTTAATGAGATTTATGCCAGCTATTTTGATGGTCAATATCCAGCACGCAGCTGTATTGCTGTAGCAGATATTCCAGCAGGTGCAAAGGTAGAAATCGAGTGCTTAGCTATTGACACATTGGTATATGAACAGCAGATGGCTGCACAGCAGAGTGGCTGCTCTTCTTGTGGCGGCGGTTGTGACGGCGGCTGCTCAGGTTGTTAAAAAGGTGGTGGAACAAATGTGTTCCACCACCTATTTTTTCTTTTGATAAGTTTGATATATCTCATTGATCTGTTTTGTATCCGGATCAATATAAATGGTCCGATAGCTTTGCATTGTTACCATGCCGGCTTTTGAACCTGGCACTTTTTTTAATTGCCGAACTTGGCAATAGTTGACAGGGACGCTGCTCGAATAACGGCCTTTGGAATAATAAGCAGCTAGCATCGCACATGTGCGTAACAACTGTTCATCCGGCTCGCTGCAACAACAGATGACATGTGCACCATGATACCCTTTTGCATGAAACCACAGATCATTTTTGCGAGCTAATGTTCTAGTCAAATATTCATTTTGCAAGTTATTTTTTCCGAGATAAACGAAAGTACCATTGATATCGAATGTTGTAAAGTGAGGAATCTGTTTTCCTTTGTTATGTCGTTGGATCCCTGCTTTCTTTGCTTTCATATGACCTTGACGGACAAGTTCTTCCCGTATTTCAATTGCGTCTGGCACTGTGGCAATTTCCAACTGTGCTTCTAATTGCTCAAAATAACGTATTTGATCTTCGCAAAGCTGTATTTGTTCTTGTAAGATCGTTTGCGCTCGTCGCTGTTTGTGATATTTCTGATAATAACGGTTTGCGTTGCGTGCCAGGTCAAAACGCATATCGATCGGGATATTTACATTTTCATCCCGCTCAAAAGAGGGCAGCGTGATCATCGGCTGCTTTTGAAGCTGTGACTGATAAGCAAATAAAAGATCCCCATATTCTCGATATCGGTCACAGTCCATAGCATCATCAAGAGCCTGTAATAATTTTGGCAGCTTATTTCGATTTTTATTCAACTCACGTCGAATGACCTTGGCTATGTCTCCGCTTTGCTGTTTGATGCGTACCTGTTCTTCTTTGTCATAAAAGAGAACATCCATGCCTTCCATCAAAGAATAGCTGCTTGTAGGTTCGCCTAGGTGCGTCAATGGAATACAGTGAAATTGTGTTTTTCCTTGATCTTGATGCAAATATAATGTATGACTGTTTTTTACTGCTTCCATGATCGACTTTAACGTTTGTTTTTCTTTTAAACGATGTTGAAGCTCACGTGCAAATAGAGGGGAACAACCGTGTAGTTGTGCAGCAAGCGAACGATCTTCGTTCAGCTGTGCTTGTGAACAAGTGAATGGATCCAGTTTCGTTTCATCTTGTTTTGGAAGCGTATAACGTGCACCAGGATGAATAAGGCGTTTATTGTTTTCAAAAACAGGAATGCGCTTTAAGGCATCGGTGATAATTTCTTGTTCATTCACTAAGATCAAATTTGCATATTTTCCCATCAGTTCTGCATAGAGAAAATGTTTATGAAGATCCCCTAATTCATCACGTGCTTCTATTTCAAAGCGTAAGATCCGGTCTAGGCCGATCTGTTGGATGTTACGGATGAATCCGCCTTCTATCTGTTTCCTGAGCTGCATCACAAAATTAGTTGGCGATTCTAATGTAGTATAGCTGGCATTTGTTAAATGAATGCGGTTATATGTACTGTGTAATGAAATCAGCAAACGATGTGTATATCGGGAAGAACGAAGCGTCCAAAGAACTTCTACATCTGAGACATTTTGAATCTTATTGATTCGACAGGGCAATATTTCCTGCAATTCTTGATTGATTTGATGTAATAAAAGACCATCTAAAGCCATGGTATCACTCCTTGCTTAATGATTATAGCACAGTTGAAAAAAAGTTTGACAGAATGTTTTTGCACTGGTAAAATATGCAGTAAATACATGGGAGGATGTACGCATGAAAAAAGGTTTGCTGATCATTATCAGTGGTCCTAGTGGTGTAGGGAAGGGGACCGTTCGTAAATTTTTTATGAATGATGATAGCCTTCGTCTGGCCTATTCGATTTCAATGACAACCCGCAAGCCCCGGGAGGGAGAGAAGGATGGCATTGATTACATATTTACGAGCCGTGAGAAGTTTGAAGAAGCAATTGCGGAAGGCCAGTTGTTAGAATGGGCTGAGTTCGTTGGAAATTATTATGGGACACCATTATCGCAAGTTGAAAAGTTACGGGAAGAAGGAAAAAATGTCCTTTTAGAAATCGAAGTGCAAGGAGCCGATCAGGTACGTAAAAAATGTCCGGATGCTCTGTCGATTTTTATCATCCCCCCAAGCATGGAAGAATTGGAAAAACGCATTCGCGGTCGTCGCAGCGAACCAGAAGAAATCGTTCAGCAACGTTTAGCTAAAGCAGAGAATGAGATGAAAATGGTGAGCAATTATAAATACATCGTATGCAATGAAGACCCACAATTAGCTGCTGAATTGATCAGCTCGATCATTAAACGCCATATGTATGTTGAAGAGAATGTTTAGAACGTCTATTGGAGACGTTCTTTTTTTCGATGCAGTTATGTATTTAAACGGTGCAAACAAAAAAAGCGGTCAGACTGACCGCTTACTTGTATTATACGATACCCTGTGCCAACATGCTGTCTGCAACTTTGATGAAACCAGCGATATTTGCGCCAGCCATATAGTTGCCTTCCATGCCATATTCTTTTGCAGTTTCACTGCAAGTCTTGAAGATTTCTTCCATGATTGCTTTTAAACGAGCATCTACTTCTTCAAATGTCCAGGACAAACGTAAAGAGTTCTGAGACATCTCTAATCCGCTGGTTGCAACACCACCTGCATTACTTGCTTTACCTGGTGCATACCAAATGCCTTTTTCTACGAAAACATCGATTGCTTCTGGTGTACATGGCATGTTTGCACCTTCGCATACAGCAATCACACCGTTTGCGGCTAATGTTTTTGCATCTTCGCCATTTAATTCATTTTGTGTTGCACATGGCAATGCGATGTCGCAAGGAATACTCCAAACACCTTTTCCTTCATGATATTCTGCACTCGCTACACGATCTGCATATTCTTTGATACGTCCACGTTTTACTTCCTTGATTTCTTTTACGATATCAAGCTGAATTCCATTTGGATCATATACATAGCCATTTGAATCAGACATAGATACAACTTTTGCACCTAGTTGTGTTGCTTTTTCGCAAGCGTAGATAGCTACATTTCCACTACCACTGATCACCACGGTTTTGCCGTCAAAAGAAGTGCCGTGTTCTTTTAACAAAGCGTCAGTGAAATAGCAAAGGCCATAACCGGTTGCTTCTGTACGAACAAGCGAACCGCCCCATTTTAATCCTTTTCCTGTAAGCGTACCTGTAAATTCATTGCGCAAACGTTTATATTGGCCAAACATATAACCAATTTCACGAGCTCCGACACCGATATCTCCTGCAGGAACATCAGTATCTGGACCGATATGACGTGAAAGCTCAGTCATGAAACTTTGGCAGAAACGCATGACCTCACCATCGCTTTTACCTTTCGGGTCGAAGTCACTTCCACCTTTGCCGCCACCCATCGGCAGTGTCGTTAAAGCGTTTTTGAAAATTTGTTCAAATCCCAAGAATTTGATGATGCTGACATTCACAGATGGATGGAAACGTAGACCACCTTTGTAAGGTCCGATCGCGGAATTGAATTCAATACGATAACCACGGTTTACTTGAACTTTTCCATTGTCATCTACCCAAGGTACACGGAAGATGATCTGACGTTCTGGTTCTACGATGCGATCGAAGATCCCATTTTCAATGTATTCCGGATGTTTTTTTGCAACCGGCTCCAATGAAGTTAAGACTTCCGTTACTGCTTGAATGAATTCTTTGTCGTTTGGATTACGCTGAATCACATGATCCAAAGTACTTTGTAATACGTTCATTGATATTCCCTCCTCATAAAAACAGATTTATTATAGCGCATAAGAAAGAAAATTGAAATAGTAATGCAAATTTTTTTCAGAAAATGAAATATATTTTCATTTGATTGTTGGAAAGGAAATGACATTATCCGCTTTTTAGAAGCATAGATATGCGTTGAAAGATGTAATAGAACGATTATTGCACAAAATAAACTGACAATTCTTGAATGATTGTTTCGTTACAATCCTATTGGGTGAACAAATGAATGCAGCACAATTGAAAAAAGGGGAAAGCGCTCGTGTGGTTGCTTTGCATCATCCAATTAAGCATCAAGAACGATTGACAGCTTTAGGCATTTATAAAAATGCAATGTTGACGTATCATACGACCACATTGTTTTTTGATCCATTGCTGTTTGAGGTTGAAGGACGATTATTGGCCATTCGCAAGAAAGATGCTTATGCAATTGAGGTTGAACAAATATGAAACCATACACGATCGCTTTTGTTGGCAACCCTAATGTAGGGAAAAGCGCTTGGATCAATCAATTGGCAAAAACAAATTTTAAAGTTGGCAATTGGCCAGGCGTGACTGTAGAAAAAAAAGAAGCTATGCTTATCGAGGGGGGATGTTGTTACCATTTAGTTGATCTTCCAGGAACATATTCATTACAAGAATACCGAGATGAAGGTAGGATCACAGCACGTTTTCTGCAAGAGCATCCAATCGATTTGATCGTGAATGTATGTGACAGCATGAGCCTGAAAAGAAGTTTGCGGTTAACGATGCAGTTGAGAGAACTGCAGCTGCCTATGGTCATCGTATGTGGATATGCAGATCTTGCTAAGCGCAAGGGAATCGAAATCGATTGTTCCTGTCTGCGTGCGGTCTTAGGAGCTGATGCGTGTTTTCTAAGTGCTCATCGACATGATCATCGTGATCATTTATGGAAGCTCATCCAAGCAAATTTGCAAAAACCGGTTGTCTATCCACCGATCTTTGGTTCCAGTATGGAAGACCAGCTTCATCGGATTAAACGTCAGCTTTCATTAAAAATTAAAGATGAGCGTCTCTGCTATCAACAAATTTATGCATATTTCCGAAAAGAAAAAATAGAAGGTCTACCAACCGATGCACAGCAATGGCAAGATCATTTAAAAATGGAAGAAGTTTGGACTCGTTATGATGAAGTGATCGATCAGATAATGGTCGCTGCTTATAAACAGAAGGTTGCGGTAAAAGGATATACTATCATTGATCGGCTTTTATTGCATCCGTTGTTAGCATATCCATTTTGTATTTTATTTTTTTATTGGTTTTTGCAAATGATCTTTTATGGCAGCACACCATGGAGCAATTATATTCAAATGATCACACAGGAGTATCTAATACCTTATGTACGTTACTGGTTACAACCTTTTCCGACCATGCTCGCTGATTTTTTGTGTGATGGTGTTATATCTGGGATGAGCGGGGTGATCAGCTTTGTTCCTTTGATGGGTTCCTTGTATTTTTGGATCGCATTTTTAGAAGAAAGCGGTTATTATGCACGAATTGCATTTTTATGTGACCGGATCATGTCCTATTTTCATTTAAGTGGCAAAGCGTTTTTAGCTCTTGTTTTAGGAGCAGGCTGCAATGTACCTGGTGTAATTGCATCTCGTTCATTGGAAACACAAAAGCAGCGGATGTTGACAGCTTTGCTGGTTCCTTTTATTTCGTGTGGGGCACGCTTACCGATCTATCTGTTATTTTGTACAAGTTTTTTTAAAGGAAAAGAGGCAGCTGTAGTTGCATCATTATATGGTATTGGCTTATTGGTTGCTTTCTTTTGTGCAGCAATCCTAAGTAAAACAACGGATTTCCAAGAAGATGCCATTCAGTTGTTTGAATTACCGCCCTATCGAATTCCTTCATTACGGGTATTGGGGAAGAGCGCCGCAAAAGAATGCTGGAATTATTTAAAAAAAGCATTCAGCGTCGTGCTTTTGGTGATGATCGCACTTTGGACATTCAGTTATTTTCCAACAGGAGATAAAGATGAAAGTTATTTGGCGCATGCTGCGCAGCAGGCTTCTTTTCTCTTCGAACCTTTAGGATTTGGTGATCGATGGGAGTGTGTTGCTGCTTTACCAGGCGGGATCGTTGCCAAAGAAAGCATTTTAGCATACCTGTATCCACCAATCGAAAATGAGGTACGGCCATTTGACCTTAGCAATCTTTCAGATTTGATCGATCAAGGCATCAAAAGTGCAAAAGAATCATTTTTTCTCCAACGGAATACACAACAAAGCCAACCAGCTCTTCTTTTATGGACCGGGAAAGAAGCGGCATTAAAGGCATACAGCTTTCTAGTGTTTGTCTTGTTGAGCATTCCTTGTGTGATGACTTTATCGGCAATCCGAACGCTTTATGGTAAAAAGATATTATTGTATTCCATCCTGTTGATGACGGTTTTTCCTTATGTGATGTCTTGTTTGATCTATCAAGGAGTCCAACTTGTTTGGTATTTATGTTCATAGGTTGAAATAAACAGAAACGTTTTCATTTTCCGTAATAATCATACATTATGTGATAAAATGGGCAATCATACTTGTTAAGTATGTGAATATTATGCTATTATAATGTAGGTTAAGCATTGCGCTTACAACCAAAAATCATAGACGAAGGAGGAACTGAAATGGATGTAGTTTCTATTTTGTCTGGAGGGTTGGTAGGTCTTGTTATTGGAATCATTATTATGATTATCTATTCCAAAGCAGGCTTAAATAAGGATCAGCAGAAGGCTGCTCAGTTGTTGGATCAAGCATCGATCAAAGCGGATGCTACGATCAAACAGGCAATACTGGATGGCCGTACACAGGTACATGAACTTAAGATTGAAGCAGAGAAAGAAATCAAGGAACGTAAACAGGAAGTGACCAAAATGGAAAACAAACTGTTGCGCAGAGAGGATAACTTGAATTTCCGAGATGAAGCTTTAACTGCAAAAGAAAAGCAAATTGATCAAAAAAGTACACAGCTGTCTGACAAATTAGCATCTCTGGATGAAAAAGAGAAAGAATTGCAGGCAAAAATCGATATTCAGATTACCGAATTGGAACGAGTTGCCGCAATGAGTTCGACAGAAGCGAAAGCGGAACTGTTTTCCGTTGTAGAAAAACGCATGGAACAGGAAACCATCGCTTATATCAAGGACAAAGAAGAGGACGCAAAAGCAAAAGCAGATGATATTGCTCGTAATATCATTGCATTGGCTGTACAGCGCTTGTCACAAGACGAGTCTGCTGAACGGACCGTATCGGTCGTATCTTTACCTAGTGAAGAAATGAAAGGACGCATCATTGGGCGTGAAGGCCGTAATATCAAAGCAATCGAACAAGCAACAGGCGTGGATCTGATCATTGATGATACACCTGAGACAATTACGGTATCATGTTTTAATCCGATCCGTCGTGAGATTGCACGTCTGTCATTGGAATATCTGATCAAAGACGGACGAATCCAACCTGGCCGCATTGAAGAAGTTGTTAATAAAGTTCGCCGCGAAATTGATAATAATATCATGAAAGTTGGTGAAGAAACGGTATTTAAATTGGGAATCGGTAAGATCGATCGAGAAATCATCAAATTGATCGGCCGTTTAAAATATCGTTATTCGTATGGACAAAATGCATTGCAGCACAGTATTGAAGTTGCTAACCTGACTGGCATGATGGCAGCAGAATTGGGGTTAAATCAGCAGTTGGCAAAACGTGCGGGATTGCTTCATGACATCGGTAAAGCTTTAGATTATGAAGTAGAAGGAAGTCATATAGAGTTGGGTTACAAATTCTGTAAAAAACATGGTGAACGTGAAGTAGTATTGAACGCGATCCAATCTCATCACGGTGAAGTAGAGACGAAGTACCTGATCAGTAATCTGGTCATTGCTGCTGATACGATCAGTGCAGCTCGTCCGGGAGCTCGTTACGAGGCTTTACAGAATTATATCAATCGATTAGAGGAACTTGAAAAGATTTCTAAGAGCTTTGATGGTGTCGAATCTTCCTATGCGATTCAGGCAGGTCGTGAAGTTCGTGTCATGGTCGTTCCGGATAAATTGGACGATTTGGCATGTCATCGTTTAGCACGTGATATCCGCGATAAGATCGAGGCGGAACTGACCTATCCGGGACAGATCAAAGTTACCGTCATTCGTGAAGTAAGAGCTAGTGAGCTGGCTAAATAACATGAAGATACTTTTTATCGGTGATATCGTAGGCAGTGTAGGCAGGGAAATGGTTCAGCACCATCTCCCTCTTTTAAAATCTAAATATGCATTGGATTTTGTTGTTGCGAATGGTGAGAATGCAGCACACGGAAAAGGGATTACCCGTCGGATTTATAATCAGCTGATCAGCTATGGCATTGATTCGATGACCATGGGAAACCATACGTTCGCAAAAAACGATCTATTTAATTTTATTGATGAAGCACATCGAATGGTACGGCCGTTGAATTTGAATCCGAATGATGTTGGAAAAGGTGTTCGGATCTTTCGTGTAAAGGGTCTGAATGTTGCTGTTGTAAATCTTTGTGGAGAAGTATTCATGCATGATGTTATCGAATCACCTTTTCAAAGCATGGAGCGTATCTTAAATGAGACGAGTGCTGATTTGTATCTTGTTGATCTGCATGCGGAAGCAACCAGTGAAAAAATTGCATTCACATATGCTTTCAGTGGCCGGGTGCAAGTGGTTGTCGGAACGCATACCCATGTGCAGACAGCGGATGAACGGATCGTAAATGGTACAGCAGCGATTTCTGATCTGGGAATGTGCGGGGCTTATACGAGTGTTTTAGGCAGGGATGTCAAAGAAATAGTCACACGATTTACGACGGATGAGAAAACCCGGTATACGATCGCAGAAGGACCCGGAATGTTCTGCGGAGCAATTGTTGAAATCGATGAGCAAACCCGCCAAGCAATATCGATCAAACGAATTCAGATTCGCCCTCAGGGAGAAGAATGTGTTATCTTATAAACAGGTGCAGTACGCATCTGTTTTTTTTCTATTCATTTGAAGAGGATTCAACTTCCTTTTTATCGTTTTATTTGAAATAGGTAGTCTGCGATTCCTGCATATAGTATAATGAAAGAAAGTAAACTGTAGATATTTAGGAGGAGAAAAAGTATGAGAAAAGGAATATTTGGCTGTGGTATCATGGCAGTCTTTCTTATGTTAGGGGGCTGTTCTTCATCTGAATCAAGAACAACGACCTGTTCTTATGATCAAGATGGAATTTATGATGAGCAACTGATTACGTCGGTAGATGGTAAAGTTACTCAATTGGAAGAACGAATCGAGATGGATTTTGGCCAATTCGGTGCAACAGAGGAAGATATGGCAGATATTACTGAAGATGATCTTAAAGTAATGTTTGAAGAGGAAGTGCCTCAGCTTGGAGAAGATATGGATGGGATTGCCGTTGAATATGAACTGGAGGGCACGAAAGGGGTCATTGTGCTGACTGTCGATTTTTCTAAAGCTGATTCTTCTATACTTGCTGATCTAGGTGTGATTGATACGGATACGTCAAATATCAGTTTAGATCTGTCAATCAAAGCTTTAGAAGAAGAAGGGTATACTTGCAAATAAAAGAGATTGAAATAAAAATAGACTTTTGCTGCGGACAGAAGTTACAAGGGCCTATATATGTAAAAGTTCGGTATCTGAGATTGGGTATTGAACTTTTTTCTTCGCGCTCTGCTTGTATAGAAATTTGCAATAAAGATTGTTTTGGAAAATGAAACCTTTTCATTTCATATAGCATATTGAACTGCCCATCCATAAAAAAAGTGCCAATGGCTTGTTGACACTTTTTAATAATTATCTGTTGTAGAATTCGACAACTAACAGTTCATTGATTTCGCTGTTCAGTTCACTGCGCTCAGGCAGACGCAAATAAGTACCTTTCTTTGCATCTTTATCTACATCGACGAAAGCAACAGTGTTAAGGTTTGCCTCTAAAGCTTCGTTGATCGCAGTCATGTTCTTTGATTTTTCTTTTACTTCAATTACAGTACCTGGTTTTACAGTGTAGCTAGGGATATCTACTTTTTTACCGTTTACCAAGATATGTCCGTGGTTTACCAACTGACGTGCAGCACGACGTGTGCGGGCAAATCCCATACGATAAACCAAGTTATCCAAACGTGATTCCAGTAAGAACAAGAATGTCTCACCAGTAACACCTTTTGATTTAGCGGCTTTTTTGAACAGGTTTACGAACTGACGCTCGTTAACACCATACATATAGCGGATTCTTTGTTTTTCACGTAACTGTAATCCGTAGTTTGTTAATTTAACTCGTTTTGTTGGTCCATGCTGACCTGGTGCGTACTGACGTTTTTGGAGCTCTTCACCTGTTTCTAATACTGAGAAACCTAAGCGGCGAGACTTTTTCCAAACTGGTCCTTTAATTCTTGCCATAATTTCCTCCTTATTGTTTTATTGGCCATAAAACAATAACAGTACAAATCTTCATTCAGGGTGTTGATGCTTACAATACCTTCACCGCTAACAGCAGGGCTACGCAGTACTCCATGTTTGCCATGTCATCAACGCCTTCTGCATGACTTTGTATGCTGCTATCTATTTTACGCCTAAATATAATAACAAAATACGAGGGCTTATGTCAAATTATTTCTTATTTTTGTACAAAAAAAGTGAAAATTTTTGATAAAATTCGTTTTGAAAAAAAGTGGTAAACTGAAAGATATCGTTTTTTATTGTACAGAAGTGTGATAGAATATAAATAGTTATTTTGCAGTCAGGAGGAGTGGCATGGACACTTTGATCAATAAGTTATTTAATGTTATGACACCTCAGCTAGTGTTGTATATCGTAATTGCATTATTTGTTGTGATTCTTTTGACCATTATTTTGAAAGGAATGCGCAAACGTAATTTAAAAGGAAACTTGGTGGATCTGGAAACACAGTATAATGAAGTCAAAGGGATCCCATTAGCATTTAAGTTTAATAAAGCAGTCGCACTTTCCAGAGTGAATGAAGCTATGTTGGCACGTGTAAATGAATGCCAGCCAGATTTTGATGCAGTTCAAGAATCTTTGAAAGAATGCGGTGTCTTATTGGCAGAAGCAGATGATCTTTTGTATGTGCGGAAAAATAAAGCTGCAACCAAAAAGATGAATCAACTGCAAAAGAACTTGGAAATTAGTCGCCAAAAAGCTGAAGTGGTCAATCAAGCGTTGGATGAAATCTTAGAACAAGAAAGTGAGCAGCGTTCTCAGATCAATGTATTGAAGGAACGTTTCCGTTCAATCAAAAAAGTATTTAGTGAAAACCGAAATGCATATCATCAAAGCGCAGAATATATTGAGCAGCGAATCGATGCGATCGAAAAGAAATTTTCATTATTTGAAGAATGGATGTTTGCTTCTGAATTTGATAAGGCTCATGAACAGCAACAGGAGATTGCAAAAGATGTACAAGCGCTTGGTGATCAGCTGCATGCACTGCCCAATCTGTATGAACAAGCACGCGGTATTTTACCTAAAGCGATTGATGAGATCGGCTTGCGTTATGCCCAGACAAAAAACAAAGGGGTATTTCTTGAACATTTAGAAGTGCAGAAGAATCTGGATATCATCTCTGACCAGTTAAAAGAGAATATCGCTAAACTGCGTGGAGGCATCATTTTGGATGTAAAGGAAAATCTCAACGCATTAGGTGAGCGTTTGTTGAATTTACAGGATCTGATCGTACGGGAAGATGAAGCGTATACAGAGATCCATGATGGAATGGAACTGCTGTTTCAGAATATTCGTCAGATCAATGAAGAATTTGAGATGATCGTGCAATTATACCAACGAGTAAATGAACGTTTTGGCTTTGAAGATTGGGGCGCAAGATTAAAGAAAGCAGAAGATCAGCTTGAACAGATGAATGTGTTGAAGCGAAAGGTTGAGAAAGCTGCTATCGAAAATGTACTTGCTGCTTCTACACAGCTGATGGATTATCGGGAGCTGAATAAAGCTTGTGAGCTCTTTGATAAGGATGTCCATAAGATGAAAGAGCTGTTGTCTAATGCTTGCAGTGATGAGGAACGCGCGAAAAAACAGTTGGTGAAGTTACAGTTGATCCTCAATGAAGTGCGATTGAAAACGGCTTGTCATCGTTTGCCGAGCATTTCATCTCAATATCAGTCAGATCTAGCGGAAGGTGAAAAATTGATCCGCCGTGTAAAGAGTGTATTAGAACATTCACCGTTAGATGTGCAGGAACTGAATGCTGATTTGCAAGAAGCAATTGATTTTGTGTATAAATTATACAATAATGCGAATAAGCTTGTCGGAATAGCAATCATGGTGGAAAATGCCATCGTATTTGGTAATCGTTACCGCTCAAGCTATCCAGAGATTGATTCTGAACTTACACGTGCAGAGCTGTCTTTCCAAAACGGTGAATATACGAAGGCATTGAAAATTGCTATTCAATGTATCGAAAAAATGCATCCGGGTATTTATGAAAAATTGATCAAGACAAATGATCCAAGCATTATGAATCAGGTGGGATAATCATGGTTTATTTAGATTATGCTTCCACAACACCCATTCGTAAAGAAGTGTTGGAGGCTTATGAGAAAGTATTGCATACTTATTTTGCCAATGCTGATTCATTGCATCAAGAAGGAAGAAAAGTAAATATGCTTTTGGAACAAAGCCGTGCGAATATCGCACAGCTTTTCCATGTACAGGCAGAAGAACTTTTGTTTACCTCTTGTGCGAGTGAATCAAATAATTATGCTTTAAAGGGATTCGCTTTTGCCAATCAAAACAGGGGCCGTCATATCATTGTCAGTGCGGTGGAACATTCCAGCATCATGAGCAGTGCCAAACAATTAGAAGAGGTGTTTGGTTTTGAAATTACATATCTTCCGCTTCGCGCAGATGGCCGTGTACATGTGGAAGATGTCGCAAAAGCATTGCGGAAAGATACAATCTTGGTTTCCTGCATGCTGGTAAATAATGAAACCGGCTGCATCAATCCAATAACCGCAATCGCTGATTATGTACATGAACACTCGCGTGCAGTGGTGCATTGTGATATGGTGCAAGCGCTTGGGAAGATGGAACTCCCGTTATCTTCTGTCGATATGGCAACTTTTTCGGCACATAAGATCTTTGGCCTGAAAGGTAGTGCTTTGCTCTTTCATAAAAAGCATTTGCGCTTATTGCCGTTGATCTCAGCAGGTCAGCAGGAATGGGGATTGCGTGGCGGCACGAGCAATGCACCGGTGGAAATTGTTTTGGCAAAAACAATTCGGCTGGCATTGCAGGAACAAGAAGCACACATTCATCATGTTACTCAATTAAATCAGTATGTTCGAAAAGAATTGTCTAAGATCAAAGATATCGAAATCAATTCTCCGCCTGAGGCCTTGCCATTTATTTTGAATTTTTCCTGTTTAAGCATAGGCAGTGAAATTATGTTGAATGCTTTAGATGCCAAAGGGATCTGCGTTAGTGCACAAAGTACTTGTAACTCGAAAGGGAAAGCAATATCGCATGTGCTTTTGGCTATGGGAAAAGATGAGTTGCGGGCAACGCATGCTGTTCGTTTGTCTTTTTCACATTTAACAACTAAGGAGGAAATTGTTTTCTTTTTACAAGCATTAAAGGAGATTATAGAAGAATATGCAACAAGATAAATTTGTTTATGACCATATATTGATCCGTTATGGGGAACTTTCTACAAAAGGGAAAAATCGAAAAGATTTTATTCGCCGTCTCCATACGAATGTAAAACATGCGTTGATGATGTTTGAAGATATTGAAATTGAGAAAACGCATGACCGTATGTACATCCATTTACATCAGACCGACCCTTTTGCCATCAAACCTTATTTAGAAAAAGTGTTTGGCATTAGTTCTTTTTCATTTGCGCTTCGCGTTGACAGCGATATTGAAGCTATCAAAGCAGCTGTTTTGGCATTTGCCCAGTCGCAGGCGCCTAAAACTTTCAAGGTTGTTGCTCGAAGAAGCTATAAGCAGTTTCCGATGATTTCTGATGAAATCAATCGGGCGGTGGCATCTGTTGTTCTGAAAAATACGGAATGGAAAGTGAATGTTAAGGAACCGCAAGTTAAGATTCAGATCGAGGTCCATGAGCAAGATACATATATCATGAGTGATAAATATCCTGGAGCCGGAGGATATCCGGTTGGCGTCGGAGGAAAAGCAATGGTCATGTTATCAGGAGGAATCGATTCGCCAATTGCTTCCTATTTGACCATGAAACGCGGTGTGGCCATTGAATGTGTACATTATGCATCTCCTCCATATACTTCTGCCCAAGCACAAGAAAAGGTATTGGAACTTGCTCGATTGCTGGCACCTTATCAAGGGCATATCTTAGTGCATATCGTTCCTTTTACAGACTTGCAGCTAGCAATTTATGAACACTGTGACGAAAGTTATGCGATTACGATCATGCGTCGTATGATGTATCGGATTGCTCAACGGCTGGCAGAAAAACAAAATTGTTTGGCAATCGTCAATGGAGAAAGTATTGGTCAGGTTGCCAGCCAGACGTTAGAGAGCATGCGGACGATCAATGATGTGATTTCGCTGCCTGTCATTCGCCCGGTAGCAACGATGGACAAAGTCGAGATCATTGATCTTGCACGCAAGATCGGTACTTATGAGACGAGCATTTTGCCATGGGAAGACTGTTGTACGATTTTTACTCCAAAAAATCCTGTGACCAAGCCTACCATTCGTAAAGCAGAATATCTAGAGAGCCGTTTTGACTTTGAACAGCTGTTAGATGAATGTATTGAAAAATGCGAAGTTGTCCATGTGTATCCAACGAAAAAGAAGGATGAAGTGACTGAAGATCTGTTTTAACGATCGTTCTTTCAAATACGTATAAAATGATCACCTGTTCACATACTAGGAGCGAGGTGATAGCGTGGATCGAAAGAAACATTACCAAAATCCCAAGATACAGGAAGATCTGTATCAATATGAGATGGGCATTGATCTAGGTGCTGAGATCGAAGTGGAAAAGAGCCGCCGTCTTCATGAATATCAAAAAGAACGCGCAGTAAAAGACCATAAAGGAGAACAACATCGGACACCATCAATGCCAGATCATTTTGGCGGTATTCACACCAACAGGAAAGCATAGGGATCGAATCCCTATGTTTTTAATAGGAAAGGAGCTATCAAGATGCTGTTGTGCCCTAAATGTAAAGAAGCACTGATCTTGCAAGATAAAAGTTATCGATGTGTAAATGGACATTGTTATGATGTCGCAAAACAAGGATATGCGCATTTGCTCATTCATAAACAAAAAGCAAGTGGTGATAATAAAGAAATGGTACGTGCACGCAGTGCTTTTTTAGAAAGCGGCTATTATGCATGTTTACGAAATGCTTTGCTTGATATCATTGCCGGTTTGTCTCCTAAAGTGATGGTCGATGCCGGGTGTGGCGAAGGTTATTATACGAGTGTTCTTTCTGATGAGAATAGAGAAGTATTTGCTTTTGATATGAGCAAATATGCGGTGATGAAGTGTGCGAAACGCAATAACCATCTGCATTGTTTTATTGCCAGTGTCTTTGATCTGCCTTTGCGTTCTCAAAGTGTTGATCTTGTATTGAGTGTTTTTGCCCCTTTTGCCCATAAAGAGTTTGCTCGCATTTTGAAAAAGGATGGATATGTGATAAAAGTAGAGCCTGGAGAACATCATCTTTATGAGTTAAAAAAACAGCTGTATGCAGATGTCATAGAAAATGAGGAAGCAGCTATTCTTTATGACGAATTTACGCTGGTGAAAGAATGGGTGATCGAAGATCAGATCACAGTAATAGGCAAGGAGATGATCGAAGCCTTATTCCAAATGACGCCATATTATTATCGTTCACCAAAGGACGGAATTTTACGTTTACGAGCTTTGGATCAGCTGACAACGACCATTCAGTTTCATATCGAACTATATCAAGTAAAAGATTCATAAAGAAATACAGCGTATTTTAAAGGCGAATGAACAAAACCGTTTGGAAAAAAAATAACTTAATGCTATAATGGATTGGCATGAAATGAGGTGTTCTGATTATGGCATTTGAATCCTTAACCGAACGTATGAGCAAAGCGTTCAAAAATTTGACCGGTCAAGGAAAACTTACTGAAAAGAATATGAACGACATGCTGAAAGAAGTGCGTATGTCACTTTTGGAAGCTGACGTAAATTATACGGTCGTAAAAGAATTTATCGCCCGTGTAAAAGAAAAGGCATTGGGCGAAGAGGTGCTCAGCGCATTGAATCCGAGTCAGATGGTCGTGAAGATCGTTCATGAAGAAATTACGGATCTGCTTGGAAGCGAAGAAGTAGAAATTCATTATAAAAAAGATGGCATCACAACCTTGATGATGGTTGGCCTTCAAGGTACAGGTAAAACAACTGCCAGTGCAAAGATTGCCAACTTGATGAAAAAGAAACAGTCACGAAAACCGCTTTTGGTTGCTTGTGACGTGGTTCGTCCTGCTGCCATCGAGCAGTTGCAGACGTTGGGAGAAAGCATTGGTGTCGAAGTGTTCACTTTAGGTGTGGAGACCAAAGCGCTCGAAACGGCAAAACAAGCGATGGTTTATGCGCAAGAACATGGCTATGATACTGTACTCTTTGATACGGCAGGGCGTTTGCATATCGATGAAGAATTAATGCAAGAGTTGAGCGATATCAAAGAAATGATCCACCCAGATGAGATTTTGCTTACTGTCGATGCTATGACGGGGCAGGATATCGTGAATGTCGCGCAGAGCTTCCATGAACAGTTGTCCGTCACAGGGCTGGTACTTACGAAACTAGATGGTGATTCTCGAGGCGGTGGTATTCTATCTGTACGTTCGATTACTCACGTACCGGTAATGTTTGTCGGACTTGGTGAAAAGATCGATGATCTGGATATCTTCCATCCTAGCCGTATGGCGGATCGTATATTAGGCATGGGCGATATGCTGACGCTGATCGAACAGGCACAGGAGAAGATGGATATGGAGGCTTCTCAAAAAAGTGCTCAGCGATTGATGCAAGGAAGCTTTACTTTAACGGATATGCTTGTGCAGTTCCAGCAGATCAAAAAGATGGGATCATTAGGCGGCATGATGAAGCTGATTCCAGGAATGAATAAAATGGCAGGGCAAATTGATGATGTCCGTGCAGAAGGAACGATAAAGAAAAGCGAAGCGATCATTCAGAGCATGACTGAATTTGAACGAGAAAATCCTAGCTGTTTGAAAGCTTCTCGTAAAAATCGCATTGCAAAAGGAAGCGGTACGAGCGTTGCAGACGTCAATCGTTTATTATCTCAATATGAAAAAATGCAGCAGATGATGAAAATGATGGGCAGTATGGGCGGACGTATGCCAAATATGGCTCAATTGAAAGCGATGAACGGAATGGGCGGTGTTCCTGGTGCAGGAAAGCATGCCGGTTCTAAAAAACAAAAAAAGAAAAAGAAGAAAAGATAATTTTATGGTGTTAAGTAAAAATACTTGACACTATATTTTTCTGTGGTATACTATCAACGTGTCAAATGAAAAAAACTAGGAGGAAAATAGATATGGCAGTAAAATTAAGATTAAAAAGAATGGGTAAAAAGGGTGCTCCTTTCTACCGTATCGTTGCGGCAGACAGCCGTTCACCACGCGATGGACGTTTTATTGAAACAATTGGTACTTACAACCCTATGACTAAACCAGCTGAGATTAAATTAGATGAAGAATTGGCAGTAAAATGGTTGAAAAATGGTGCACAGCCTTCAGATACAGTACGCAGCATCCTTTCAAAAGAAGGTATTTTGAAACGTCTGCACGAAGAAAAGAATGCTAAATAGCCTATGGATTACGAAAAAGTATTACTTGATCTGATCAAGCCCATCGTAGATGATAAGGAAACGGTATCTGTAAAACAGATGGAAAGTCTGGATGAGGATGAAATCTTGTTATATGTTTATGCAAACGACGATGATGTCGCTCGTTTGATCGGACGTAAAGGCATTATGGCTTCCTCTATCCGTCAGATGATGTCAGTAGCGGCTCGTAATGAACATGCACATGTAACAATCAAGTTTGAAGCATATTAAGGGATGGATGACATCCCTTTTTTAAAGAGAGGTCCTATATGAAAACAATTCAAATTGGTAAGATCGTAAATACGCGGGGATTAAAAGGAGAAGTTAAGATTATTCCCAATACGCATTTTATTGAAGAGCGCTATGGAAAAGGTGCAGTGCTCTATGTAGGAAAAGATCTGCAAAAAGCAACAATTCTTCGATCCCGTTATGAAAAGGGAATGGTTTATGCAGTGTTTGATGGATTAGAAGATATCAATTTGGTAGAACAGTGGAAAGGAATGGAACTTTTTGCGGACGAAAATGCTCCTTTAGTGCTAGAAGAGGATGAAGTGTTGTATAGTGATCTGATGGATTGTGATGTATATACGAATGAAAAAATCTATGTCGGGCGTGTGATCGATGTGCTGGAAACAAGAGCAAATGCGGTCTTGCGCATAAAGCGGAATGAAGGAACGGTGCTGATCCCTTTTGTTCGTGCCATTGTCGTTTCTGTTGACATCGATGATAAAAAGATCATCATCGAAGAAATGGAAGGTCTATTATGAAAATCAGTGTGATAACGATTTTTCCTGAGTTTTTTGATTCGTTTCAAATGACGAGCATCATTAAGCGGGCAATTGAAAATAATCGGGTTGAATTTGAAACGATCGATTTCCGCAATTTTACTTTGGATAAACACCGTCATGTCGATGATACTCCATATGGAGGAGGTCAAGGTATGGTCTTAGCTTGTCAGCCGATCATTGATGCACTTCGTTCCATCCAAACCGAAAAATCACATGTGGTGATGCTGACACCGCAAGGCAGCAGTTTTGTTCAAAAAAAGGCAGTAGAGCTGTCACAATATGAGCATCTGATCTTGCTGTGCGGGCACTATGAAGGATTTGATGAACGAATTCGCTCTTATGTGGATGAAGAGATCAGTATAGGTGATTATGTTCTGACAGGAGGGGAACCTGCAGCTTTGGTCATCAGCGATGCGGTCATCCGATTGTTGGATGGCGTCATTTTGGAAGATTCTCATGAGGATGATTCTTTTTCGGACGGATTATTAGAATATCCTCAATATACAAAACCTGCAGATTTTGAAGGGAAGAAAGTTCCAGAAGTCTTGCTGAGCGGCCATCATGCGAATATTCGTCAGTGGCGGTTAAAAGAATCTTTGCGAAAGACTCAGCAAAGACGTCCAGATCTCTTAAAAGGAAGGATGTTTACCAAAGAAGAAGAAAAGCTGCTGGCAGAAATTGCTGAAGAACAACAAAAAGAACATTAAAAGAAAAATTTATTTGCATCAATATGAAAAGTGTGATAATATATGTAAGTCTTTACAGACCGTGGTTCCGCTGATCGTTTGATGAATGAACCCAACGAATATAAAAAAGATAGAAAAGGAGCGCCAGAAGATGAATTTAAATTTAGTAAATGAAGTAACAAAATCACAGTTGAATCCAAATGTGCCTTTCTTCAAATCAGGAAGCACGGTACGTGTTCACGTAAAAATCAAAGAAGGTGACAAGTCACGTATCCAGGTTTTTGAAGGTGTTGTCGTTGCAAAAAAAGGCGGAGGAATTGCTGAAACATTTACAGTACGTAAAATTTCAAACCAGATCGGTGTAGAGAGAACATTCCCGTTGCATTCTCCAATCATTGATAAGATCGAAGTTGTACGTAAAGGTAAAGTAAGAAGAAACAAGTTGACTTACTTGCGCGGACGTTCAGGAAAATCAGCTCGTATCAAAGAAATTCGCTAAGAAAACCGGATATTTCCGGTTTTTCTTTTTTATTGTGTTCAAGTGATTGAAATTGCGATATAATAAGGACAACTTTTTAGAATGAGAGTGATGAAGATGGAAGAAAATACACAAAAGAAAAAAGGACTGCGATGGGAACTCTTCGATTTTGTGAAAATACTCCTAATCTGTTTTATAGCTGCACTTGGTATCAAAACTTTTATTGCTCAGCCTGTTTTTGTGGAAGGCAGCAGCATGTATCCTACACTAGAAGATGGTGAGTTTGGTTTCACGAATTTATTAGGTCTTTCAATCGAAGGAATCAATCGTGGAGATATCGTGATCGTATCCCACGATAATGAATATTGGGTAAAACGCGTGATCGGAATGCCAGGTGAAAAAATTAAATGTCAGGATAATGTCGTTTACATCAATGGAGAGGCATTGGAAGAGCCATATCTGGATAATGCTTATGCGCAGGATATTGAGAAACAGCAGAAATATTTTACGAGTGATTTTGATGAAGTGACATTAAAAGATGATGAATATTTTGTTATGGGAGATAATCGTGTCGTCTCAGCAGATTCACGTATCGTTGGCCCTTTTAAAAGAAGTCAGATCGTCGGAAAAGGTGTTTTTGTGATTTCTCCTTTAGACCAAATTGGTTATCACAATCAATAAAAGAGGGGAGGATGAGCATGAGACAAGAAAACCGCTTGTATGGCATTTTAGAGTTTATTCGTTCAATTGCATGGTATATATTGCTGGCTTTTCTGTTTGTCGCATTCTTTTTCCGTCCAATGCAGATTTCAGGCACATCGATGACACCTGCTTTGTTAGACGGAGAGCATGTTATGATCAATATCATACACAATTTAATATCTGAACCAGATCGATTTGATATCGTTGTGGTAAAACATGCGGATGAAATGTGGGTAAAACGTGTAATTGGGCTGCCAAATGAAACGCTTTCCTATAAAGATGGGAAACTGTATATAGATGGTGAAATGATCGAAGAAACTTTTTTAGATGAAACGTATATGAAAGAGACCTGTGAGCGATTATCAATCGATGAATTTAATGGTGATACGTTGGAGGTTACATTAGGTGAAGACGAGTATTTTTTGATTGGAGATAATCGGCCGGAATCTCTTGATAGCCGCAATACGCGTATTGGAGCCTTTCATAGAGATGATATTATTGCGAATGGCGTTTTTGTGTTTTGGCCGCTGAATGAAATGGGGTATATCGGATAATGGAAGAAAAGCAAAGCAAATTAAATATCCAATGGTTTCCAGGTCATATGACAAAAGCAAAGCGCCAGATG
>CASFOT010000089.1 GCA_949296305.1 uncultured Erysipelotrichaceae bacterium | reverse complement strand
CCTCAAAGGGAGTTTTTATTTGCTTCTTTTTTCTTTTGTGTTCTTTCATTCTTCCTTTTTCTTCAAACGGATCTCTATAATCTTTTACACTCAATTTATCTATCATGATATCGTGCACTTCTTGCTCTCGTATGTATTTTGTAATCGTTTCTGAATTCAATCCTGCTGTGCTTATATAGTGCCCTTCTGACCAAAACCGCTGATTTCCATATTTATATTTTAAGTTCATATGCGGATCAAACATCATCAATAGGTGTACATGATCTCTCATCCGATGCCCTTCTATGATTTCAACTCCCTCGTATCTGCACAATTGCCTCAATATTTCTCCTAAATCTCGCAATATTGATTATACATCAGTTTTCGTCTATACTTAGGTGCAAACACGACATGATATTTACACATCCATTTCGTATAGGCTAGAGAATTTGCTTTTTTAGCCATATTTTTATCACCTTTCCTTCTTGTTGGATAGCCTGAACAACTTTCATTATAGAGAGAAAGGTAATTTCTTTGTAGAACATTTTTTCACACACACGTGGTTTGTTTATTTCACATCTTTGATGCTCAACTGACAGAAGTCATTTATTCATATTACTAAGAATTGTACAAAAAAAAAACGCAACGAATGAAACTTTTCGTTGCGTCTTAGCTTCTATGGTGGAGCGTAGGAGGATCGAACTCCTGACCCCCTGCGTGCAAAGCAGGTGCTCTCCCAGCTGAGCTAACACCCCATCAGCATTTATTATAATACTGATGAGAGCTTCCTTTGTCAAGGAAAAATTTGATTTCTTATGGTTTTCGCTCGATTGCAAATGTGAGCTGGCTCTTTTCTACACCGACCAATTCACTGCCTGATTGTTCTTTGCGCAAAAACCAGAGTACTCCATTTTCATCGCTGTCATAATAAATCTGAGCGTGCGGATATCGTTTTTTCAGCTGTTGCTTGATCTTACTGATTTGTAAAGGCTGCAGCCCATCCTTCAGCATATGCAGGTGTTCAACAAAATCTTCGCTCGTATGTACCTGCACGCACAAAATGTCCGGTTGAAAATTCGTTTCTTGTTCCTGCTCATTCAACATTAACACGAATCGTTTGCTTGCATCATAATACAACATCGGATGTGCATATGTGCTCACCCTTTGACAACGAGGACAGCGAAACTTAAAGTAACTGCCATCATATAACCGTTTGGTCAGTGAATCATCAAAAGAAGCAACTGCATACGTTTCTTTTTTTAATAAGGTTGTATATCCGCAAGACGGACAATTCACAGGCACCAATCTGCTTTTCATACAAAAGAACTAGATTGCTCTCGTTGCTTCTTTCAGCCACTCGCATTCTTCTTTATTCAGATATGGCGAGATCTTTGCATACACTTCCGCATGATAATCATTCAGCCATTGGCGTTCATACTGAGTAAACAAAGAAGCATCGATCCCATCCAGATCAAATGGTACAAATGTGATCGTTTCTAAATACATGAACTGTCCATATTCATTTTTCTCGCCTTTGCGTACCACCGTTTCATTTTCATGACGAATGCCGTATTGACCTTCTAGATAAACGCCTGGTTCATCGCTTTGCACCATGCCTTCTTCCAATACACAGCTGTCGTTTCGTTCAGGCACGACACGCCAGCGGAATCCGTTTGGTGATTCATGCACATTAAGCACATGACCAATGCCATGGCCTGTGCCGCACTTATAGTCTAGATCCAGATCCCAAAACGGTCCTCTAGCCAAAATATCCAGATTCATCCCTCGGCAGCCATATAAGAAACGGGCTTTTGCTAAAGCAATCATCGAACGCAAAGCCGTCGTAAAGTGGAAACGGCACTCTTCGGAGATTGGTCCTAAGACAAAGGTACGCGTGATGTCCGTCGTTCCTTCGTAATATTGGCCACCGCTGTCAACTAACAACATGCCTTCTTGTTTTAATTCAACGTCGCTTTCCTTTGTTGCGCTGTAATGCATCATGGCCGCATGATCTTTATAAGCAGCAATCGTATTAAAGCTTTCTTCGATAAAATAATCTTGTTCTTTTCTGAAAGCCAATAATTTTTCGCTCGCTGAGATCTCTGTGATCGTTTCTTTCCCAACCGTATGTTTCAGCCAGTACATGAATTTGGTCATTGCTACACCATCACGGATATGGCAACGGCGGATATTCTCTAATTCTACCGAATTTTTCTTTGCTTTCATCAAAACGATCGGGTTTGGCTGATTGATGATCTGCACCCCTGCAGGCAAGGAAGAAACAATCTTAAAGTTCGTATTTGCTTTATCCAGCAATACATGACAGCCTTCCTCAAGATATTTTACATCTTCATAGATCTCCTCATATCCTTTTACAGTCAGATTGATCTGCTCAAACTCTGCTTTCAGATCCTCGCTCAAACGCTTTGCATTCATATAAAGAACAGCTGTGTCTGCTTTGATCAGCGCATAACACAACACTACTGGAAAACAAGGGATGTCATGTCCGCGCATATTTAACAGCCACGCTATATCATCGACACGTGTGATGATATGTGCATCCGCGCCGAATCGTTTCATCTCTTCACGCAGTGCTGTTAATTTGTCCGCAGCACTTTTGCCTGCATACTTTTCTTCCAGCGCAAATGTCTGGCTTGCCGGAAGTGCCGGACGATCCTTCCAAATGGCTCCGACCAGATCCATGTCACATTGGATCGTAATGTTCTTTTCTTTCAGTTTTTCCTGCAGCTTTTCTACCATCGCTGTATTCATTACACGGCCATCAAAACCAAGGACTGCATTCTTCGGCAATACATCTGCCAAATATTCTTCAATGGTCGAAACACCTTCTTCTCCCATGCGCATCAGATCGATGCCGCTGCCTTCCAATTGCTTTTGCGCCTGGATGAAATATCGGCCATCTGTCCACAGCTTTCCTTCTTCTGCAGTAAAGACACACGTACCTGCAGAACCTGTAAATCCGCTCATAAACGCACGAGCCTTAAAGTACTCACATACATATTCTGTCTCATGAAAATCAGATGTAGGCACGATATAAGCATCTACCTGGTGTTGTTTCATCTGATCACGAAGCTGTTCCACTCGTTTTGCAATTTCACTCATGTTCATTGCCTCTCTTTCTCTGATTTAATATTATACAACGAACACGGCAAAATACAATCTTTATCCTAAACACATAGACACAATCATCCTTCTTCGTTTATTGATCACCTAGGTTTTGGTTCTTCTTTTTGATAAAAAGCGCCACTGCAGCTGCAATCGATAACAAGAATGACACCCAAATGTTATGAGCTTGTGCAGCTGAAGTCTTCACTGTCTTTGGCAGAGGCAGATTTTCATAAGTGATGCTATAAGGTACTCCTTTCTGACTTGTCTTTGCATCCAAGATCACTTCTTTTACTTCTTGACTTTTTTGATATCCTTGTGGTGCCTGGATTTCTTTGATGAAATAGGTTCCATAAGGCAAAGAGGTAAATTGAACAGTTCCTTCTTTCTTATTCGCGTGTGCAGTCTGAATTTCTTCCAAGCAGGAGCGGTCACGATAAATTGCAAACACAAAATCTTCATCAAGGATGTTTTCCTTTGTTTCTGCATCGATCTTATTGATCACGATATCCGTCAGCGGAAAGTTTTCCATGACGACCGATGTGGTTTCTCCCTGTTTTGATGAAACGACAAACGTTTGATCCATCGCTTTCCCATACCCTTGCACAGGTGTTAATTCACGTAAAGTATATACAGTATCTGCCCTCAGGCCATCGATCATCTTCTTCTCTTCACCCGTTATCCATCGTTCGATGACATTGCCGTTTTCATCCTGGATTGCTAATTCACACCCAGCTAACGGATTTCCTCGTTCATCTACTTTCAGGATCTCTACATGTGTCTTCTCATCTTTTGCAACGATCTGCTGTTCTTTAGATGTATCCTCTACAGTAAATTCAATGGCCTCCATGATCGTATAGCCTTGCGGAGGTTGTATTTCGATCAGCTGATAGATGTGATGAACTTCCAGTCCTTCGATCAGATGAGGCTCTCCATCCGAGATCCATTCATCAACGATCATCCCTTCTTCATCCAGCACCTGCAAATGTGCACCAGCCAATTCATTTTCTCCGCTCATGTCCGTCTTAGAGATCGTCACTTTCGTCTTTTCATTATAAAAATCAAAGGCAAATGTCTGAACAGCAGATGACGCCTCTTCATATACAGGATCAAACAGCATATGAACGGTCCCTTCATTTGCATACCCTTTCGGTGCAGCTGTTTCCTGCACATACCATAATGCATTCAGATTCCCTTCATAACGGATACCATCGCCATAAGCAATGCCAAATCCTTCGTCTACCAAAAGGTCTGCTGCATATTCTGGAGTCAGATCAAACGGAAGATCAACCGCAAATACCGCCACTCCATTTTCATCGCTGATCGCACGCGCAATCAATGCATTCGGCTCTAAGATCACTTCTCCATCAACATTGTATACTTTTCGGTTCGCATTCAAACTGAATTCAGCTCCTGCAATGCATTCATTTGTTTCTGCATCAAATTTCTTTGCCATTACGCTGATTTTTTGACGTTCATCATAAAAACATTGCAGTTCTCCTAATACTACGGTCGTATACTGATCCTCATAAGTCAATTCCACATGCTTTGTTTCATCAGTTAATAAATACCCTTCTGGTGCTGTGATTTCATGAATTTCATATTTCCCCAATGGCAGTTCTTTTGAAAGACCTTTTCCATCTTGATCCGTCGTGATCGTATCCACGATCATTCCTGCCGGGTACAAGATCGTACCATCATTACAAGGATCAAGAATATCTTCACTGGCAATGATCTCTGCCGTCATTCCTTTTAATCCACGATCTTCATAAACAAATTGACCTTCTTTAAAATCGGTTAATACTTCCCCGCGTTTTTCGATCTGAAGCTTCCCTTTAACTGCTTGATCGCTCATTTCCACCGTGATCAATGGTGTTGACCCATCCGGTAAAGTCTCATAAGCCATATTGCTTGACACCTTAAATTGCACAGGTTCTGTATTCAGCACATACCCTTTTGGAGCTTTTATTTCTTCGATTTGATACTCACCAGGTTCCAGTGCTGTTCCTGTCATCACCGTTCCGTGAACATCCGTTTTCCACTCCGTTATATAGGCAGGAAATGGATTGAATCCCCAATACCCCACATATTCATTTGTTGAGAGATTTCGAATTTTAAAGGTCGATCCTTCGATCTGTACGGTCTTTCCTGTTTCTGCATCCTGCTTCACGATTGCGACCACTGCACGGAACTTTTCATCATTAAAAATTCGCCAAGGCTGAGGGTCTCTGCAGTCTTCATCGATAGTGACCGTAAAATCTGGAACTGCATAATGATCCTCTGGCACTTTGGTTTCACGAACGATATAGGTTCCATATGGCAATTCATCTGAAACTGCATACCCTTTTTCATCCGTTACCAGTACCGATGCTTCTTTTCCTTGGGCATTTTTGGCAATTGGAGCTTTTTCCCAGCTTCCATACTGATCAATATCTTTTTGTGCTTTGATCGTAAATTCAACCCCTTTTAATGGATCGGTTTCACCATTATCATTATCGGAAATCTTAATGATCTGAAATGCTTGTGCATTCACTCTCTCTTTTACGATCTGATTGACTGTTACCGTTGCCGTTGTTGGTCCTTGATAAGATAAAAGGACATCATATTCTGTTTCATCCAAGCTATAACCTTCGCTTGCTTCTATTTCTTTTACATAATAAGCACCTAAATACAGATCAGAAATACTTGCTTCTCGTTGATCGTTGATCGTTAATTCAGAAACAAGATCCCCGACATGATAGATGATCGACTGATCAGCAGGATCCAAAATATTCTCTCTGGCATAAAGGCCATATTTGGCACCAGCTAACGTTGCTTCACCTTGCGCCGTATTGCCTGTTATATGATCTTGCTTTTCAATCCTGATTGTTCCTCGCACACGTTCATCAACGCCGGTTATTTCGATCTTTTGTTCATTTTCACTGATCGTTACCGGATATTTGGTATCATTCAAAAGATAACCATTTGGTGCGATGACTTCCTTTACATAATAATCACCAAAACGAAGATATTCACTGGCTGCATACCCCTTTGCCAAGGTCGTCAGCCTCGTCACTTCTTGATCATCGTCTGCCCTATAGACTGCGTAGACCGCTCCGGCCGTTTGTTTTTCAGAATCTTTATCTATTTTACGGATCAGCACCTTTCCTTGTTTCCAATTATTTTTTGCAATGAAGCCTGCAGTTTGATCTGCCTGTACGGTAATCGAATGAATGGATGGATCTAATACCAAATGCTCTGGAACTGCTGTTTCCTGCACATAATAAGTCGCCGGCATCAGATCATTGATCATCACGGTTCCATCACTTCCTGTCGTATACGTAGCGATCGGATCGCTCATATCCCTGTTGGAAGACAGCTTGAATGAAGCACCCGCAACAAAATTGCCGTCTTCATCTTGTTTGGTAATTTTTAAAGCCCCATATTTATTGATTCGAAGATCGATCGTTATCGATCGAGGATCACTCTCTTTGAAAGCAACCACATCCTGTGATGTTCCCGATGAATATAGCATTGATGTGCCGACATAACCATCCTTCACCAATCGATAAGTGATCTTTGCCTGTTCAGGTGCTTTTTCACTTGCTGTGATGGTCAGTTTATTTCCTGTTTTTTTGACAGTGATCCCCTCGCTCTTCGATTCCAATGTGTAATATTCAAAC
>CASFOT010000088.1 GCA_949296305.1 uncultured Erysipelotrichaceae bacterium | reverse complement strand
AGATAATGACGGTATCTCCATCCTCACATCCCGCTTTTCGAAGTGCCTCATCAATTCCCAATGTTCGCATCTTACGCGCAAATCGCATAAAATCTTCCTCATTGTTCATCTTGCTCATCTGGAAAGTATGTTCCAGACCTTCTCCGGTCAATTCCCATAAACCATTCCCGCGATTAAGAATTTCAAACAGCGGTTTTTCTGGTTCGAATTTATAAAGAACGCCTTCACTCTCTTCTTCATCATTCTCAAAGAGAGGAAACTGTGGTGTCGTCTCTAGGAGATCAGCTGCACGATAAAGCACCGCATCAAGACCTTCCGCAATGATAGTCGTCGTTTCAAAGACTTCGACATCGGGATAAGCGGCCTTAAAGCGTTTCAAATTTTCCTGTGCTGGCTCCAGATCCATCTTATTTGCCAATACGATCTGCGGACGTTCCACCAATCGATAGGTGTAGCTGGCCAACTCCTCATTGATGATCCGATAATCCTCAACGGGGTCACGTCCATCATGAGCACCCATATCTACCACATGAATGATGACACGGCAACGCTCGATATGACGCAAAAACTGATGCCCTAATCCTTTTCCTTGGCTGGCTCCTTCAATAAGCCCTGGTAAATCTGCCATGATGAAGCTACGTCCATCCGGAACCTGCACCATCCCCAGATTAGGGGCAATCGTCGTAAAATGATAGTCAGCGATCTCTGGTTTCGCCTTTGATACGACAGATAATAATGTCGATTTCCCAACGGAAGGAAAACCAACCAGACCCACGTCAGCCAACACCTTCAATTCAACTTCTACATCAAACTCTTCTCCTGGTTCACCAAGTTCGCTGTATTGAGGAGCTGTATTACGACTCGATTTAAAATGATAATTTCCTCGACCGCCTTTTCCGCCTCTCGCAATGATCGCTTCTTGATCCGCATGTGTCAGATCCGCGATGATACGACCCGTCTTTAAATTTTTAACAATAGTTCCCAAAGGAACTTTGATTACATAGTCTTCTCCGTTGGCTCCATGCATTTTTTTTGTTTTGCCATTACCACCTGGTTTTGCCTCCATGCGTCGATTATATCGAAGATCCAACAAAGTGGTGCGACCGGTATCTACCCGAAAGATTACATTGCCGCCATTTCCACCGTCGCCCCCATAAGGACCGCCATAAGCGACATATTTCTCTCGTCGAAACGCGACGATACCGTCTCCGCCTTTTCCTGCTTTCACATGAACTCTTACACGATCTACGAACATGCGTTCACCTCCAATTACCAAAAGAAAATCCCCAATCAAGGGGATCTTTTATTATGCCTGTGGATATACAGAAACTTTCTTTCTGTCTTTTCCTAAACGCTCGTATTTAACGACACCGTTTACCATAGCAAATAAAGTGTCATCTCCACCCTTGCCTACGTTTGTACCTGGATGGATCTTCGTTCCGCGCTGACGGTAGATGATTGAACCGGCATGAGCAAACTGGCCATCGGCTAATTTTGCGCCTAAACGCTTAGAATGGGAATCACGTCCGTTCTTTGTGGAACCAACACCCTTTTTAGAAGCGAATAGCTGGATATCTAAAACGAATTTCATATCTACACCTCCTGTACTGTGATCTTGATATAGTTGGAATATGTTTCTTCCATTGTCTGAAGTGAGATCAACGTACTTGCCAACAATAGCTGCGTGCGTTCATCTGCTTCAATTTCTCTGATATTTACATGTCCTTCCTTCATAGAAAGAACACAGGTTTCATTCGCAAGCTGATCGATGGCATTTAATGCCCCGATCATAATACAGCTGACACCAGCACAGACGAGATCTTCACCATGTGGCGCCTGATCTGCATGTCCATGCACGTTCAACTCTACTATGCGTGAGTCGTGCTTACGAACATCTACGAAGACCATATTATGCCTCGATAGATTCGATTACAACCTTTGTATATGGCTGACGGTGTCCTTGTTTACGACGTGTGCTACCTTTTTTAGCTTTGTACTTGACGATTGTGATCTTCTTTCCTTTACCCTGTTTTTCAACTTTTCCGTTTACTTTTGCACCTTCTACGTAAGGCACACCTACCTTTGTCTCGTCGCCACCTACCAGTAACACTTTGTCAAATACAACAGCATCACCTTCTGCAGCAGCTAACTTTTCAACAAAGATAACAGCTCCTTCTTCAACGCGGATCTGTTTTCCGCCTGTTTCAATAATTGCGTACATACTCGCACCTCCTTTAAACTTTTCTCAAGACTCGCCATTTAAGGTGATGTTTCCATACTTATTACCTTATCTGAGCGGTTGTAAGCCATTAAAGGACATACAACATGAGTATATTATCAAAAGAACATCTTTATGTCAATGATCTTTTCAAATTTTGCTTTATTGAGGTAATTCAATGGATTGAATCGAGCGTGCTAAACAGCTCTCCTCCCGATCAACGTTTCCTTCGACCAAGATTACCGCTCCTTTTTTCAGAAAATCTTTTGTACGCTCATATAAATTTGGCATGACGACCACATCAAAACGGGCACTGTCATCGCTGACTTCAACAAACATCATAAGATCTCCACGTTTTGTTCGATGCTGACGCGTAAACATAATCATACACACAAAACGAACCGGACCTCGATAGTTTTGCAGCTTTAGCAGATAAGGCATATTCGGGTCAACAGCATTGCGAATTTCAGCAATCGGATGAGTACTTAGATAAAAGCCGAAGGCTTCTTTCTCTTTTTCTGCTCGGATGCTTTTCTTCTCGTGAATACGGGTAATCGGAATCTTTGAAGCTAAAGAAAAATCTAATCGCGCTCTTTCATCATTTTCTACTTTAATGATATTCGCATAGCGCAAAAGATTATCCAGGGCATTCAATAACGTTGCACGATTATAGCCAAACACATCCAAAGCACCTGCATTGATCAAGGCTTCCAACGCTTTGCGATTGATCTTACGCAAACTCATTCGAGCGATAAAATCGTAAGGATCTTCATATGCTCCATTTTGTTCACGCTCTTCTATGATCTGTGGATAAACCGCTGGTCCTACACCTTTGATTGCAGATAAAGGAAAGCGAAGCGCCTGCTGCTCGATTTGATATTGATCAGCAGAATGATTGACACAAGGCGGCAAAATTTTGATATGGCGCCTTTTTAATTCAAAGATGTATTCGCTGGTTTTCTTCTCTGCGCCGATCACGCTGTTCAACAACGCTGTATAAAAATAGAGCGGTGCATTCGCCTTCAAATAGGCCATCTGATAAGCGGTCATTCCATAAGCAATCGAATGAGATCGATTAAATCCATAACGAGCAAATTTCATGATGAGTCCATAGACTTCTTGAGCTAGTTCTTTTTTATAACCTTTTCGTTGCGCACCTTCGACGAACATCTTTTCATAATGCGCCAGCGCTTCTCCTTTTTTCTTAGAGATGGCTTTGCGCATGCTGTCAGCTTCTGCCAAAGAAAATCCACCCATCACTACACAAACCTGCATGACCTGCTCTTGATAGATCATGATGCCATACGTATTCTTCAAGATTGGCTCTAAGCTGGGATGAGGGTAATGAACCAATGCCGGATTTTCACGGCAACGCAAATATTCAGGAATATTTTCCATCGGACCGGGTCGAAATAAAGCGATGGTTGCCGCGATATCTTCAAATGTTTTTGGCTGGATCCGACGGATCAAATTTTTCATCCCTTCAGATTCTAATTGAAACACGCCCATCGTATCTACTCTTCGAATCAATTGAAATGTACGTTCATCATCCAAAGGAATCTTCATCATATCCAACTGCTTTCCACTGACATTTTTGATCTGTTCGACAATTTCATTGATGATCGTCAAATTGCGAAGTCCTAAAAAAT
The DNA here is from genome assembly GCA_949296305.1 of uncultured Erysipelotrichaceae bacterium. GTDB lineage: Bacteria > Bacillota_I > Bacilli_A > Erysipelotrichales > Erysipelotrichaceae > Merdibacter. The sequence continues at coordinate 24,721 of CASFOT010000088.1, read as the reverse complement.
CCATTTTGATCAATCCAAGTTCTTCCAGATATTCCATCGTGTATTGAGTCGCATACATATCCTCATCTAATCGAATCAGCGGACAAACGGTCTCGATTGGTTCACGGCTCAACAAAATGCCCGCAGCATGCAAAGAAGCATGGCGAGGAAGCCCCTCAAGCTGTAAAGAAATCTGATAAAGATACGTCAATTCTTTTGACAGCGCGATTGTTTGTTTAAAACGCGGCACACTTTCCATGGTCTGTGCCAGTGTGATTCTCGGTGTATTTGGCACCATTTTACATAGTGTATCAATTTTGCGCGGAAGGATTCCCAGCGCCTTTCCAACATCACGCAGTACTTGCTTAGCCCCTAATGTATTAAAAGTGATGATATGAGCAACGTGCTGGGCACCATAACGATGATAGACATAGTCAATAACTTCCTGACGGCGGTCGTCAGGAAAATCTGTATCAATATCCGGCATGGAAACACGCTGTGGATTTAAAAAACGTTCAAATAACAAGTCATAATGAATAGGGTCAATATGCGTGATTCCTAAGCAATAAGATACTAGAGAACCGGCTGCACTGCCTCGTCCTGGACCAATATAGATCTTTTGTGTTCGTGCAAAACGAATAAAATCCCAAACGATCAAAAAATAATCTGTAAATCCCATCGAGTTAATGACTTCCAGCTCATATTGCAATCGTTGAACATACGTTTTTGGAACTTTTGTCGTACCCAATCGTTTAGCAAGGCCTTTTTTGCACAATGCATTCAGATATTGTACCGAAGGCACCCCATCACGATTTTCAAAAACAGGAAGATGTACTTTTGGAAAATCCATCGTCACATTACATTGATCCGCAATCTGATCGCTCATTGCCAGGTCATCCATCGAATATAATTGTTTCATCTCCGCAATGGTTCGGAACCAACGTCCACTGCCGCTTTGCAATGTCTTGTCTTCTATGCTCACGCCTTGATCGATCGCACATAATACCCGATAAGCTTCTTCATCTTCTTCTCTGGCATAATAGACGCAGCCTACAGCGGCACAGGCGATCCCCATTTCATCGGCTGCTTTATGAAGCAGCTGATTCCGCTGTGCCATAAATCGAGAATCATTGCGGGCGATCCCGCAAACGAAATGAAGAAAGGTCCTCTGCATCAATTGGAGATAACGGCGGATCCCCGCTTCATCTTCATGTACCAGCAAGCCATACAAGAAGTCTTCTTGAGCATAAGCGATAACGACACAATCATTTGTATATACAGCCAATTGTTCCAATGTCAGTGATTGATGCTGGGTATTGAGCCAAGTGCTTAAACGCAGCAATTGCTGAAAACCATCATCATTTTTAGCAAGCACTAGAAATCCTGCCTGTTCATTCTGTTCTTCCAGCGAACAATAAACTTCCATTCCATAAATAGGCTTCACACCATATTTTTCACAAGCATGACGAAAGGCCATTGCGCCATGAAGCACATTCATATCACACAGGGCTGCACTGCTATAACCATAGTCTTTTGCGATACGCGCAATATCGTCGATGCGCATCGTAGACTTCAATAATGTATATGCACTGCGTATCATCAACTGTGTTGCCATTTCATCACTCTCCTGTCCTCATTATACTACAAAGTATCTTTTCTTTTTTTTATATTCTTTAGATATTCTTGATAAAAGTAGAAACTATCTTTCCGATAGCGCTGATTTGTCCCATTCCCTTCATCATCGCGGTCTACATAGACAAGGCCATAACGCTTTGACATCTGCCCGCCGCTCGCTGAGATGATATCGATGAAGCTCCACATGGTATAAGCCCATAGCTCTGCACCATCTTCGATTGCCTTTTCCACTTCATCTAAATGGGCTTTTAAATAATCGATTCGATATTGATCATGGATCTTCCCGTCTTCAAACGAATCATTTGCGCCGATCCCATTTTCTACGATCATCAAAGGAAATCCCTGATAACGCTCTGAGAGATCATTTAGCAAGATACGCAATCCCGTCGGATCGATCTGCCATCCCCATTGAGTTGCATGAAGATAAGGATTCTTAACCCCGCCAAACAGATTGCCGCTGGATGTTTCTCTATTTTCACTAGCGGTCTCACAATTGGTATTGTAATAAGATACAGCTAAAAAATCGATTCGGTTCTCTTCAAGCAGCTGCCGATCTTCTGCGCTGACTGTCAGCGTAACATCTAGATCTTGAAACATTGCATCTGTATAGTAAGGATACTTTCCATTCACTAGCACATCAGAAGCAAATAAATTTTCGCGCTCTTTCCGTTTTGCTTTCAACACATCCTGCGGATGAGGTGTCAGTGGATAAATTGGTCCGACTGCGCTCATACATCCAATTTCCAAATGTGGATACCGTTGTTTCGCATAAGCGATTATCTCTGCATTCGCCACAAACATATGATGCATCGCCTGATACATCGTCGTCGATGGCTCAATGCTGCGATCCACGCCCACCCCTACCACATAAGGAAAGTGGATCGCACAGTTTATTTCATTAAAGGTGATGAAGTAGGTTACCCGATCATGAAAATGATCTAAGATCACTTTTGCATAACGCACGAAACAATCTGCAAAGCGACGGTCTTCCCAACCGCCATAACGTTCATATAAATCATATGGAATCTCTAAATGGCTCAATGTGATGATCGGCTCGATCTGATAAGCGATACAGCGATCGATCAATCGATCATAAAAAGCAATTCCCTTTTTATTGATCTGTGCATCATCACCATGAGGAAAAATACGTGTCCAAGCAAATGATGTGCGAAAACATTGCGCACCTAACTCATGCATCATCTCAAGATCGGCTTCCATATAATGATAGAAATCACTTGCTTCATGGCTAGGATAGTATACTCCTTCTTTCGGATATGGATGACGTCGATAGCAACGGTCTTTTGATTGATCCATCGTATCGATGATGGACAATCCTTTGCCATCTTCCAAATATGCACCTTCACACTGCCCAGCGGATAAAGCAACCCCAAACAAGCAATTTTCAATGTTCATCTATATCCATCTCCTCTCATTTAATTCGTTTCCGTCATACATGCATTTGCATCATCTTCCGGTTCATCCAACGATGCAAAATAAGTGAATATAAAGCCAACGAACAGGCCAAGCAGCAGCGAAGCGATTGCCCAGACCATATTCATGATCCCGCCAGGAAGATACGCAGGAATCGACAAGATCCCGGTTGCTAAAGCATAGCAGGCTACCCCGGTAATGCCTGGCAAGATAGCTGCAACAGCACTGCCGGCCATCACGATCAAAAAGGTCTTCTTCAACCGATAATGAACAGAAAAGATGATTGGTTCCGTAATGCCCATCAAAGCCGTGATGGCACATTCAAGCGAAACGGATTTGAATTCCTTATTTTTGCTTTTCAAGAACAGTGCAAAACCACAGCCTGCTTGTACGGCATTCCCCGCTAAAGCGGCAGGAAGGATCAATGCTTCATATCCATTATTCACATAGCTCATCAGCATGATCGGAAAATTAGCAGAGCCAAGACCAGTTGCTAAAAAGAACGGATTCAAGAAGCTCATGATCGGTATCGCTACCCAGCCGCATCGATCAACCACAAAATATACAAGTGCATTCAATCCTTCGGTCATCAGATTGCCGATTGGACCTAAAACGACAATGGTAATGACAATGGTCAAAGTGAGGATCAAAGCAGATCCGATCATGGCTTTGATTGATCGAGGAATCCAGCGATAAACGAAAGATTCGATCCGTTTTTGACAATAAACCATGAAAAAGATCGGAATGATCTGTTTTGAATAACTGACATACATCACCGGGATACCTAAAAAATGAACCTGTACTTCTCCATTCTGAAATAGATTGATAAAATCCGGATACAATAGAAAACATGCTGAAACGATTGCAAAAACCGAATTTACTTTTAACCGCTGTGCAAATGAATATGCGATCAAGACCGGAAAGAAATAATACACACAATTCGCAATGCCATTGATGATCAAATACGTATTTGATTCGGTGCTTAAAATGCCAAACTGAGTAGCTAATGCCAACAGAATCGATAAAAATCCAGCGCCTAAAATTGCTGGGATCAAAGGAGACAACGCTGAACTGATCAATTCCAGTAATTGTGAAAAGATTCCTTTTTTCTTTTCTTGGATTTCTGATATCTGTTGATTCCCTAATTGCTTTGAAATTTCCTTATAAAAAGAATCTACATATTTTCCTACGATGACCTGATAGCTGCCTGCAGCATTGACACTGCCTAAGACACCTTCGATCTTTTGCAAAGATGCACGGTCTGCAATACTGTCATCCTTGAGCTTAAAACGCAGCCTCGTGATGCAATGTGTTACATGAAGGATGTTTTCATTTCCTCCCATAGCTTTCACAACAGCCTCAGCACTTTTCTGAATATTCATGTATACCCTCCCCTTATTATCGATATCCTTATTTACCTCATCTATATTTGATAAATATGTTTCAGCATCTATAGGTAACCCACTTTATAAAACATAGCCTCTCCGTTCTTCTATGACTGATTTCAAAAACAGAGCAATATAAGAATATTGCTCTAGTTTAGCTATCTTTTATGCTTGACGATTTTTCAAACGTTCTCTTAAGTCCATTAACAAATCTGAAATTTGTACACGCGTCATCTGTTTGATCCCACACGCACAACGATGCCCTCCACCGCCATATGAATTTGCGATATCGTCAATTTGAATAGTGCGTGAACGCAGAGAAGCCGTATATAGCGGCTCCCCGGTAGATGTAGTATCCATTTGGGTAAATAAAGCCCAAATCTCCACTTCATATATTCCGCTAAAGACAAACACTTTTTCTTTTGCTTCTTTAAAACTCATGTGAAAACGCTCAAAATCTGATTGATCCACAATGGCATGGCCTACACCATCCTCAAAATTCAAACATGTACGCAGCCAGCTTTCATATTCAAAATCTCTATAATGCGTACCAAAGTGTTCCATATTTCGAGCAACGATATCGATGTCAAAATCCAACAAATACGCAGCTGCCTTTAACGTTTGCGAAGTTGTTGAAGAAATCGTAAAATTGATCGTGTCAGCAATCAGCCCGCTATATAGATAATTCGCACATGTGCTGCTCAAAATCTCGTTATTCTCTTTAAGTAAAAGAGCAAGAATCTCGCAAGTAGCTGCTGCCTTTTCATCAATTATTTCCTCTTCGCAATAGTGTTCGGTAAGGATATGATGGTCGATCCGAATAATTTTTTTTGCTAATTTCCAGCGATCATCATCAATGCGGGCTGCAGTAGATGTATCTAGAATAATGGCTAACGCACCAGCAAACAGATCCTCGCTTACTTCGTCAATCGCAGGATAATAAGAAGCACAAGCCCCTGCATCATTGCCAACAGCAAATACTTTCTTTTGTGGAAAACGATCTTGAATCCACGTTTTCAAACCAAACTGTGAACCCAAGGCATCCGCATCTGCCAAAATATGGCGAAAAATAATGATCGTATCAAACGATTCAATCGTTTCAATCAACCATTTTGCTTGTTCCTTCATAACTATTCAACAAATTGATATGCATCGCGCGCGATCATCAATTCCTCATTCGTAGGAATCAACCAAACTGCTACTTTGCTATCATCCGAAGATAAACGTTTTTCAACGCCACGAATACCGATGTTATTTTCATCTTCCACTTTGACACCTAAAACTTTTACTCGCTCAATGATGCGCTTACGCATATTTCCATCATTTTCCCCGATTCCTCCAGTGAAGACGATCGCATCAAGTCCGCCTAATTGCACATAGTAAGAGCCGATATAACTAGCTACACGATTTGCAAATATACTTTCAGTCAAGATGGCACGTTCATTACCTGCTTTTGCGGCATCTTCAACGTCACGGCCATCACTTGATACACCGCTGACACCTAACATACCAGAATGTTTATTCAAAATATCTTCAACTTCAGATGCACTCAAATTTTCTTTTTTCTGCAGGAATGTAACGATTGCTGGATCGATATCTCCGCAGCGTGTACCCATCATCACACCTGCCAATGGAGTAAATCCCATAGACGTATTGATGGATTTTCCACCATCAACTGCTGTAATGCTTCCCCCATTACCTAAATGGCAAGTGATGATCTTCAATTCTTCAGGCTTTTTATTCATCAACTGTGCGCAACGCTGTGCAACATATTTATGGCTGGTTCCGTGAAAACCATAACGACGTACTTGATATTTTTCATAATGTTCATATGGAAGCGCATATAAATAGGTATCTGGCTGCATTGTAGAGTGGAATGCAGTATCAAAAACAAAGGTATGCACACAGTTTGGCAATGCTTCCTTAAAAGCTCGATATCCGACTAACCCTGCTGGATTATGCAATGGTGCCAAATCGTTCAGAGATTCAAATTTCTTTACGACTTCTTCATCCACTTTCACTGATTCAGTAAACAATTCTCCACCATGTACTGCACGATGTCCTGCTCCTTTAATTTCATCCAGATGATCAACGATTTTGTAATCGACCAATGCTTTCAATAACATAGAAACAGCCTTGGTATGATCTGGAATCGGCTCTTTGATCACTTTTTTCTCTCCATTCACTTTAATGGTAAAGATACCCTCATCTAACCCGATTCGCTCAAATACGCCACTGGTCAACACTTCTTCTTGCGGCATCTCAAACAGCTGGAACTTTAATGAAGAACTTCCGGCATTTACTGAAATAATCTTTGTCATTTCCTTTTCCTCCTAAGACAGTAGATCTTCTAATTTATTGATATATGTGGATCCTGCTTCATTTACATAAGGCTTCAAAAGCGTTACCAGCTCTTTAAGTTCCTCATTTTTCTTTAAAAGATGCAAATGATCCTCATATTCATACAATGTTTTGCTTGCTCGCTGGATGTGGTCCAACACACCAGCTCTAGATATATTTACTTCTTCACTGATCTCCGCAAGTGAAAGATCTTCGCGGTAATGTAATTGCATGATCCAACGTTGTTTTTCTGTTAATAAGCTTTCATACATATCCAACAACAAGTTTATCATGAACGGATCCTTATTCATGTGAGCTCATGCCCTCACAAATACCATACAGATAACTCTCAATATCAAATGGACGCAGATCTTCTGGCCGCTCACCTAAACCAATGTAACGAACAGGCAATCCTAATTGATCACGAATCGCAAGCACGATTCCCCCTTTTGCAGTACCATCCATCTTCGTAAGGATGATGCCGCTGACTTGTGTAGCCTCCAAAAATACTTTTGCCTGCTGGATCCCATTTTGTCCGGTCGTCGCATCAAGCACTAGCCAGACCTCATGCGGAGCATTAGGAATCTCTCGTTCGATCACACGGCGCATCTTGCTGAGCTCATTCATCAGATTCACCTTATTCTGCAAACGTCCTGCCGTATCACCAATCAAATAATCACAATGATGTTCACAAGCATAACGACAGCCATCAACCAAGACTGCACTAGGATCACCATTTTCTCTTCCTTTGACGCAAGGCACTTGTAGACGTTCGCCCCAACGCGCCAACTGATCAATGGCTCCAGCACGGAAAGTATCCGCAGCGGCAAGTACAACACTCTTTCCATCATCAGTCAATGCTTTTGTCAATTTTGCTGCAGTCGTCGTTTTCCCGCTGCCATTGACGCCGACCAATAAAATTACGGTCGTCCCATCATCATTTTTCTGAATGGGTGCATCTTCGTGTTCTTCGTACATTTCCAGCATGACGCTTACCAGACACTCGCTGATTTCATCGAAAGTCTTTAGATGTTGTTTAGCTGCCTCACTTTCCAAACGGGACGTAATTTTTTGGGCTGTATGGATCCCGACATCTGCCTCCAGCAAAATAATCATGACCTCTTCTAAAAAATCTTCATCAACACCACGAAAACCACTAGCTAAACGGCGTAAGCGATCGCCAAATGACCGTTTTGACTTATCTAACCCTTTCAGATAACAATCAGCGTCATCTCGTCCTTGAAAAGTTGCTTTTAATTTTGCAAAGATTCCCATTATGCTTTCACCTCATCTTTTTCTGCTATTTGCATGGCATCTGCCAATTTCACCTTTAATAGCGTAGATACACCATCCTGCTGCATGGTCACACCATAAAGTTCATCACATTGTTCCATCGTCCCTGGGCGATGTGTAACGACGATAAATTGGCTTTCTCCTCGGAACTGACTTAAATATTTTGCAAATCGTTCCACATTTGCTTGATCCAATGCGGCTTCGACTTCATCGAAAACGCATAACGGCATCGTTCTCGCTTTTAAGATCGAAAACAATACGCTGATCGCAATCAGTGCTTTTTCCCCACCAGAGAAAGTACGAATATTTTTAACCAGCTTTCCGGGCGGCTGAACATCAATATCAATGCCTGTATTTAAAACATCCTGCGGATCTACCATCACCAAAGATGCTCTTCCTCCGCCAAACAAAGATTTAAAAACACCATCCAGCTCTTGATTGATCTTATGGAACATTTCGCTGAATTGTTTGATCATGGTTTCATCCATCTCATCAATTGCTTTTAAGATCTTTTCACTGGCTTCTTGCAGTTCTTTACGCTGACCGTTCAAAAATTCATAACGTGTATTGATTTCTTCAAATTCTGCCGGTGCATCTAAATTCACATTGCCTAAAGCCGCGATCAATGATCGAAGTTCTCTTACGCGCTCTCTGGCACCTTCCATAGAAATATCGCTGCGTTTGGTCATAGCGTACTCAACAGTCATCTCATAATCGGTATTTAAGCGTTCAATGCAATTTTCTAAACGCGTCTGTGCCTTGGCTACCGAAATCTCTATGGTCTGCATTTCCTGTTTCAAAGCCGATAATTCTCGTCTGGTCATGCGGATCGTCTGTTCCCTTCGCTCCATTTCGCTGCCAGCCGCACTTCTTCGTTCTCGTTTCATGCGAATCTGCGTAGTCATATCATCGATCAAAGAATGAATGTTGCTGATGGCAACGACCAACTCATCCGCTAATTGAGTTTCTTGCTCTTCTCCTTTATCTTCAGGCGGCAATTGTTCATAATCTGCTAATAGGCTTTCGTATTTTCCTCGTTTCACCTGTAAAACTGAATCTAATTGAGCCATAGCAATGCGAAGCTGCACCATCTGGGAACTCTGATTTTCTTTCTTGCTGTTCAATGTCTGAAATTGCGCGCGCAATTCATTCGCTCTTTGATACTGACCTGCCAAGCTTTCACTTACTTGGCGCAATTCTCTTTGAACATTCATTGGCGTCGTCGCATTTCTTGTCGTTCCACCTGTCATACTGCCGCCGCGATGAACGATGTCTCCATCCAAGGTAACGATCTTATAGCCGTATTGCAACCGTTTAGCAATTTCATTGGCATGTTCAAGCTGATCGGCAACCAAAACATTTCCAAGCAAGGCCTTTGCGACCAGCCGATATCGATCATCACACTCAACAAATTGGTCACAACATCCTAAAAAGCCTTCACAATGCTGGGCAACAAATAAATGTTCTTTATTGATCGCTCGTGGTTTTAAAACAGTCAATGGCAAGAATGTTGCACGCCCGCTTCGATTTTTCTTTAAAAAAGCAATTGCATTACGTGCAGCTTTTTCATCGCTCGCCACGATATGATACATTGCACCGCCCAATGCATTTGATAATGCATTTTCATAGTTCAGAACAGGAATGAGCAGTTCACTGATCACGCCTTCGATCCCTGCCAAGCTTGCTTTCGCAGCAACCACTGCGCGAACACCTTGCTGATGATTAAAAGGTTCTTTCATCAGATTATTGAGCACATCACGGCGATTCAACAAACGCTGGTACATTTCCTGTGCTTGTTCCAATTCGATGCGTGCCGAACTGATTTCGTTGTCCAACTGTGAAATCTGCTGCTTAGCTAAAGCAAGATTGCTCTCCATATCTTCTTTGCGTTTTTTACGATCGTCATATTCAAACTTAGCTTCTTCCAGCATTGTTTTTAACTCTTTCGCACGTTCCTTGCTATTCGCATGCTCCAAAGCATATTTACGTTTTTCGTTCAATTCTACCTTGCGGCGCTCCAATCGAGCGCTTTCTTCCATAGCTGCCGAATAATCACCCTGTAATTGATTTACCTCTCGATCCAGTGCATACATTTCTTTACGAAGTTCTTCATTTTCAACATCTTGAACCTGAATCGTCGTCTCATGCAGTGCACATTTTGAATCTAGATCAAATCGTCTTTTTTCTAATGATTCAATTTCATTTTGCAACTGTTCGATTTCATCAACCAAAACATTGATCTCAATCTTAGATAATTCTTCTTTATATGCCAGATATTGTTTTGCTTTCTTTGCCTGACGCCTTAATGGATTCACTTGACGTTCCAGTTCTAAAATGATGTCTTCTAATCGCGCCAGATTATCCTGTGTATTCTTCAGCTTCTGCAAAGACACGTTTTTCCGTTTTTTATATTTAGCTACACCAGCAGCTTCTTCAAACAAGGCTCTTCGCTCCTCAGGCTTTGCCTCTGCAAATGAAGAGATGTTTCCCTGTGTGATGATAGATAGCGAATCTCTTCCTAACCCGGTATCCATCACTAAATCGGTAATATCTTTCAATCGACATGGTGTTTTATTGATAAGATATTCTGCTTCGCTGTTTGCACGGCGCAAACGACGAGTAATCTCAACTTCATCGTAGGCGATATCAAAAAATCGTTTGGTGTTATCAAACACCAGCGTCACTTCAGCCATATTTACAGCTTTCCGTTGTGCACTTCCGCTGAAAATGATATCGCTCATGCTGTTCCCGCCACGCAGTGATTTTACGCTTTGTTCCCCTAACACCCAGCGGATCGCGTCATTTATATTACTTTTTCCACATCCATTTGGACCAACGATTCCGGTCACATCAGATTCAAAAGAAATAATGGACTTATCCGCGAAAGATTTAAATCCTTGCAGCTCAATTCGTTTTAAAAACATCCGCTGCCCTCCAATCACATATAAAACCAGTTTAGATTATATCATAAATTTTGCGTTTTAAAAAGAACTGGCGTATAATGTTCAAAAGGTCAGGTGATGCGTAATGGCAGAAAAACTTATGCGCGAAACTTTTCGTCTTTCATTTGGTGAAGAAGTAGGAAATGCCATCTCTCATGGCGTCATGGCAATACTATGTTTATTTTCTTTACCTATTTTTTCTATATATTCCTATGCAGCTGCAGGTATTACACGGGCAATCGGCACTGCGATCTATCTGATCAGCATGTTTTTCATGTTTTTGATTTCAACGATCTATCACAGCATGCCTTATGGTTCACAGCAAAAATATGTATTTCGCAAACTGGACCATATCGCTATTCTATTTGCCATTGCAGGAAGTTATACGCCCGTTTGTCTGACCGTGATTCAAGGCAGCATGGGCATACTGATCCTGATCATCGAATGGACAATGGTATTCAGCGGAATACTTCTAAAAGCAATCGCAAAAAAAAGTTATCCAAAATTAACAGTGACCATTTATATGATCATGGGATGGTGTGCGATCCTGTTTTTGCCTACTTTAATTTCGAAAGCGAGCATTCCGTTTTTAGTTTTCATCATCTTAGGCGGATTGATGTACAGTCTGGGCGTCATTTTTTATGCACAACCAAAGCATGCTTATTTTCATTTTATCTGGCATCTATTCATTAACTTAGCCAGCATTTGTCATTTTATCGCATTGATCTTCTTTTTATGATCCAAGCAAAAATACCCCATCAAGATCATAGCAAATTAAATCACACGTATCTATTTTGATGGTTTTTTCATGAAATCAAAACAAATAGGTTTTATTAAAACCATAAATTTTAAGTTTTTTGCGAATATATAACATTCTCTTTATTTACTGGCCAACGGATCCATCCGATGGCTCACGGATAATCTGTCAACCTAAAAACCCAATCAGCATCCGGCTGACTGGGTTATTTTCATATCTCCTTCGTTCGAGCAGATCAACATTCACTTGATAATTAAAATAAACGTGTCACATCATTAAATGTTGCAAAAAGCATCAGACCGATCACTAGCGCAAAACTACCAACCATCAATGCATTTAAAGCACGCTCACTCAATTTATGACGGAAGATCTTCTCCAAAACAACGATCACGATGCGTCCGCCATCAAGCACCGGAATCGGCAAAAGATTAAAGATCCCGATATTCAACGAGAAAATTGCCAACAATGATAAGAATGGCAAGACACCTAAAGCTGCGGTCTGTGCGGTTACCTGATAGATGCCGACCGGTCCACTTACACTATTCAAACCAATGCCTTGAACTAGTTTCGATACACTTCGGATGATCATCGTCGAATACTCACCTAATTGCTGAGTGCCGACTGAAATAGATTCCAACGGTGTAATTTCTACCACTTTTGAAGTAAGTTCAAAGCCAAACAGCCACATATTTGAATCCTCATCATATGCAGGAGTTAATGTCACACGGACTTCCTGACCATCTCGCAATACCGTTAATATTGCTGGTTCATCATGATAATATTGTACTTGCTCGCTCAAACGGGTAACACTGACATCTTCCAGCAGTTCGCCGCCGCATTCTAAAGAAAGAATCTCATCACCTGCTTGCAGACCAGCCTTCTCCGCTGGTGAATCTGCATGGATCGAATAGATGATCGGATCATTATCATTGACAGCTGTCCCTTGTGCCAGGCTGATGCCGATAAATAACAACCACGCCAACAAGATATTCATAGCAGCTCCGGCAGCCATGATGATGATCTGCTTCCATGCACGCAGACCATTCAATCGCCGCTCAGCTGGTATATTTTTCATTTCTTCTATTTCTTCGCTTCCGTCATCCTCACCAGCCATCATCACATAGCCGCCAAAAGGAATCGCACGCAATGATAGCGTTGTTTCTGTAAATTTATGAGACCACAGACAAGGACCCATTCCGATGGAAAATTCGTGGCAATAAACTCCAAATTTTTTTGCAGTCATCAAATGGCCTAATTCATGAATGATGATAATAATGCTCAATAAAACAATAAAAGCCAGTATTCCTAATAAAACTGAACCAAAGTCCATTAGTGCGCTCCTTCCTGTCGAGATTCAACATATGAACGTGCCCAACGATCACTGTTCTTCAGATCTTCTAATGTTGGATGTTCAATATAGTCAGCCGCATGTACTGCATCGATTACCAAACGTTCAATATCTAAGAAACGTATCTGATGATCTAAGAACAATTCAACAGCACGTTCATCTGCTCCGTTCATCACCGCTCCTAAATTTCCTTTTTTTCTACCTACTTCATAAGCGAGTTTTAACAAGGGATAACGTACAAAGCTCACCGGCTCAAAATGCAAAGCAGGATAATCTAAAAAAGAAAATGGCGTAGCGTTATACATCTGTAACCTTTGTGGATAGCTGAGTGCATATTGGATCGGCAATCGCATATCAGCTGTTCCCATTTGCGCAATGATTGCATGATCCTGATATTCCACCATGGAATGGATCACACTTTCTCGATGCAAGATCACATCGATCTGATCGAAAGGCAGATCAAATAAATAATGTGCTTCGATCACTTCAAAACCTTTATTCATCATTGTTGCACTATCAATCGTAATACGTCCGCCCATTTTCCAATTTGGATGAGCAAGTGCCTGATCAACGCTCACATCTTCTAACTGATCGCGTGTTCGATCGCGAAAGCTGCCTCCGCTGGCAGTAACGATCAATCGATGAACTTCTTTAAGTTCATTGCCTTGCAAGCATTGAAAAATGGCACTATGTTCCGAATCAATTGGATAAAGACGTACCTGATGATCCTGTAATGCTTTCTTTACCAATTCTCCACCAGCAACCAAACTTTCTTTGTTTGCCAATGCAACATCAATACCGTGTTCAATCGCACACAGTGTAGGATGTAAACCACGAAAACCCACTAATGCATTAACGAACAGGTCACAGTCTTGCATGGATGCTAGCTGCAACAGTCCCTCTTCGCCATGGCAGAAGCGCAAAGATGGATATTCTTTGCTTAACTGTTTAGCATCTTCTTCATTAGCCACACATACCATTTGTAAATACGGTAAAGTCTCGATCTGTGATCGAAGCCGTGCCAGGTTATGACCAGCGCTTACCGCAATGATCATAAATTCTTCTTTATGATGCTCTACGACATCGATGCATTGTGTACCGATCGAACCCGTAGAGCCAGCTAATACGATTCGTTTCATAAAGCCATCACCACCATTGACAATATACCAAACATCATAAAATTAAACAATAACGAATCCAGACGATCCAAAATGCCTCCATGTCCAGGAAGCAAGTTGCCAAAATCTTTAATTTGATAACAACGTTTCATCGAACTGAATGTCAGATCGCCATATTGTCCGCTTAATGGCATGATGGCACAAGTCAGCCAGAAAATACGCCCGTCCACTGCTGGAAGGACACACAATAGCGATTTTCCGATGACCGCAGACAGGATAAAACCACTGATCCAGCCCGCAATTGCTCCTTCCCATGTTTTCTTTGGCGATACCCGTTCATTCATCTTATGCTTGCCAAAGAAACGTCCTCCAAAATAAGCTCCAGTATCACAACCATACGTTGCGACCAAAATCAGCCAGATATAAAGATCTTCCGCTAAAACCTGTTCCAATGCATGTAAAGCAAAGAAAAATAACATGATATAAGACAAGCAAAGGAAAGAATCATTTGATGTAAAATGCTCTGAGAATACCGGAAGAACCAGATAAAACAAAATGACTGCCGTTAAAAATGCAAATAGAAATTCTGGCAGATACATCGACAACAAATAAGCAGAAACTACACTGCACAAGCTAATCGGCACGATCAAGAATGGCCATGAAGAACGATTCTTAGACAGATTAAGCATTTCAATCCCGCCAACGATCACAACAAATAATTCAAGCAGGCGGAAAGGCCACCCGCCATATGCGATGATTGGAAACAGCACTAATACTAAAACAAGTGCGGTTATGACCCGTGTCTTCATTTGCTTAACCCCCCAAACCGCCGATCTCGATGATTAAATTCATCAATACATTCGGCTAAGGCGCTTTCATCAAAATCTGGCCAAGCAACCGGTGTAAAAATCAATTCAGCATAAGCGATCTGCCACAATAAAAAATTCGATATTCGTAATTCTCCGCTTGTACGGATCATCAGATCTACCGGTGGGTAGTTCTTTGTCATCAAATAAGACGCAAAAATTTCTTCATTTAGTGGCAGCATTTCTCCATGTTCAAGCACCGTTTTCGCATAAGCTTGCGCAGCCAAGATGATTTCTCTTTGTGCGCCATAATTGATCGCAATGTTCAAAATCAGTCCTGTGTTGCCAGAGGTGATATCTACAGCATCTTGGATCACTTTTTGTGTTTCTTTTGGAAAACGCTCCAATTCTCCAATAAAACATACGCGGATATTTCTTTCATTTAATTCACGTATATATCGGTTAAAGAACAGCTTGGGCAGTTTGCAAAGATAGTCCACCTCGTCTTGTGGTCGTTTCCAGTTTTCAGTAGAAAATGCATAAAGCGTCAAAACCTGAACACCAATACGATTGCACTCTATGGCAATGGTGCGAATCGTGTCTGCACCTCTCTTATGTCCTGCCGTTCTTGGTAATCCTTGCGCTTTTGCCCAACGGCCATTTCCATCCATGATAATAGCGATATGCTGTGGTATCTTTCTTTCCATGATAACCTCCATCGAACACATTCGTTGATTCTTCATAAAGCAAAACCCACAATGCTGTGGGTTATTCACTTGTTGTTATTAAACTGACATGATTTCATCTGATTTTGCTTTTACCGTCGTATCGATCTTTTTAACAAAATTATCAGTCATCTTCTGAATTTTGTCTTGTGCATCCTTTTTCATATCTTCGCTAAGTTCTTTATCTTTTTTCACAAGATCATTGCCGTCACGACGAGCATTGCGAATCGCCACTTTACATTCCTCGCCAAATTTATGAGCTTCTTTGGCAAGTTCTTTACGACGGTCTTCTGTCAAAGGTGGTACATTGATGCGAATCACTTCGCCGTCATTTTGTGGGACAAGTCCTAAGTTTGCTGCAGAAATTGCATGATCGATATCTTTTAAGATCGAACGGTCATAAGGTTTTACCACCAGTTGACGTCCTTCAACAACCTGAATAGAAGAAATCTGATTGATAGGTGTCGGACTTCCATAATACTCTACGCTGACACGCTCTAACATATTCGCATTTGCGCGACCTGTACGAATCGTGCGTAAATTTGCTTCTAGATTGCTAAGTGCTTTGTCCATCTTGTTTTGAACATTATCTAAAATTTGTTTCATTTGTTTTATTCCTCCATCATTGTTCGAGAAATGACCGTACCATTCACTTCTCCTTTTACTGCTTTTATAATATTGCCACGCTCATTCATGTTAAACACAACCAGGTCAATATTATTATCCATGCACATGCTTGTTGCTGTAGAATCCATCACCTGCAACTCGCGCTGCAATAATTCCATATATGATAATTTATCAAACTTTTTAGCATCCGGGTTCTTCTTTGGATCACTATCATATACACCATCTACACCATTTTTCGCCATCAAGATTACATCTGCCCCTATTTCACTTGCTCGTAGTGCTGCAGTTGTATCAGTTGAAAAATATGGACTTCCCGTACCTGCTCCAAAGATAACGACACGCCCCTTTTCCAAATGACGAATAGCTCTGCGCTGAATAAAAGGTTCTGCAATTTTCTGCATTTCGATTGCTGTCTGTACTCTAGTAGGCACTTCTTTTTGTTCCAACGCATTTTGAACAGCTAACGCATTGATTACCGTTCCCAGCATTCCCATATAATCTGCCTGGACACGATCAACACCCATCTGTTCGATCATCTTACCGCGGACAAAATTGCCGCCGCCTACAACGATTGCCAGATCTACCCCAAGTGCATGCACTTCTTTCAGTTCATCTGCCAGCTTAGAAAGCACTGTAGGATCAAAAGCATATTCTGGTGAAGAAAGTGCCTCACCACTTAATTTCAAAAGAACTCGTTTATACATGTTTGCATTATCCTTTCCGTATTTTAACATACATGTTAGATCATAGAGATTATACAATAAATTGCTGCAGATTTCTACCTGTTTTTACATTTCATGACAATGAACATTACGCCTGTAACATGAAAAAAGCGGCAGATTTTGCCGCTTTCCCTACATTCAATATTAACCTTTGATCTGGCTCATTACTTCTTCAGCAAAGTTTTCTTCGCGTTTTTCGATACCTTCACCTACAGCATAACGGATGAAGCTCTTTACATCAGCACCGTTCTCTTTCAAGAACTGAGAAACTTTTTGGTCTGGATTCAAGAAGAATTCCTGATCCATCAAGCACTGATCTTTGAAATGCTTAGAAATCTTTCCTTCGATGATCTTAGCAAGCATCTGTTCTGGTTTACCTGCCATTTTTGGATCTTCTTTCATGATGTTCAGCTGAACGCCGCGTTCATGTTCAACAACTTCAGCTGGAATTTCATCACGATTGATGTATGCCGGTGACATGCTTGCAATCTGCATAGCCATGTTTTTAGCAACTGTAGCATCTTCTTTTCCGCTCAGGATAGAAAGTACAGAAATCTTTCCGCCCATATGCATATAGGCGCCAAAGAACTCATCATCTGCTTTTTCTACAACGCTGAAACGGCGAAGCGTAATTTTTTCACCAATCGTAGCTGTTGCATTTGTGATTACTTGTTCTAAAGTTCCTTCAGCTGTATTGCAAGCCAATGCTGCTGCAAGATCTGCAGGTTTATTTGCAAGCAATGCACCTTGGATCGTATCCAACAATGCCAAGAACTGATCGTTTTTAGCAACGAAATCAGTCTCAGAGTTAACTTCGAAGATTACACCTGTATTACCCTCAACAGCAACACGGCTCAATCCTTCTGCAGCGATACGGCCAGATTTTTTAGCTGCTTTCGCGATTCCTTTTTCACGCAGCCAGTCGATTGCTTTTTCAATGCTGCCTTCACATTCTGTCAAAGCTTTTTTGCAGTCCATCATACCTGCGCCGGTTTTTTCGCGTAATTCTTTTACTAAACTAGCAGTGATCATTCCCGTATCCTCCTTTATTATTCAGCAGCTGTTTCTTCAGCAGCTTTTGCAGTTTCTTCGTTTTTTGCTTCTGCTTCAGGTTTTGCTCCTTCACGTTTCTGGAATGGAGCTCTGCCATCACGACGTTTGTTGCGGTCAAAAGGACGACGGTTACGACGTTCTTCATTGCGCTGACGACGACGACGCTCATTTTCAGCAATCTGTTCTTCAACGTTTACAATAACGTCTTTCATCGTAACATCTGTCTCGTTCTCATCTTGGCTGTGAGCAACGGCCAGCAATCCACCTTTTGCTTCAACAATTGCATCTGCCATCAATGTCGTGATCAGTTTAACTGAACGCATTGCATCATCATTAGAAGCAATTGGATAATCTACCATTTCAGGATCGCAGTTAGTATCTACCATAGCAAAAACAGGGATACCTAATTTTTTAGCTTCTGCAACTGCATTGTGCTCTTCTTTTGGGTCGATCACAAACAATGCATTTGGCAGCTTCTTCATTTCTTTGATTCCGCCTAAGAAGTTTTCCAAACGTGCTTTTTCTTTCTTGATCTGAGCAACTTCTTTTTTTGGATACAGATCAAGCTTTCCGCTTGCTTCCATTTCTTCAATTTCAACCAGACGTTTTACACGTTTCTGGATCGTACGGAAGTTTGTCAGCAGACCTCCTAACCATCTCTGGTTTACAAAGAATGAACCGCTGCGCAGAGCTTCTTCTACTACGATTGTCTGTGCCTGTTTTTTTGTTCCTACAAACAATACTTTTCCACCTTTTTCTGCAATATCTTTCATTGCAGCATAAGCGACATCTAACTGTTCTAACGTCTTCTCTAAATTGATGATGTAGACATTGTTGCGGCTAGCGTAGATGTTTGGTTTCATCTTCGGATTCCAACGACGTGTCTGATGACCGAAGTGAACTCCAGCTTCCAATAACTTTCTCATTGAAACAACTGACATTTTAATATTCCTCTCTTTCCGTTATTCCTCCATCATTTCCAACATCCGCAACTTTTAACGCCTGATCTGGCAAAGCACGGGCGGATGAATCCATGATGTGTGTTATTGACGTGCATGGCACGCTTTTTTAATTATAACATAGCATTTTTCAATTGCAAGTACTCCCTATTGCTTTTTTTCAGCATGTGCAAGCGGATGTGCCAGTTCATATGCTTGTCGCAGCCTTTCTTTGCTGACGTGAACGTAAATCTGTGTCGTGGACAGTGATGAATGTCCCAATAATTCCTGAACAACGCGGATATCTGCACCATTGTCCAGCAAATGGGTCGCAAAGCTATGTCGAAATATATGCGGATGGACCCGTATATTCAATCCACACTGGTCACATTGTTTGCTCATGATATACTGCACGCCGCGAGTAGTGAGCGGTTTCCCTCTTTGATTGACGAACAAGACTCCATGATCTGCTTGATCGATCCATTTTGCACGCACCTCACGTATGTATAGCTGCAGCCGTTCACCAATCGAATGGTAAAACGGTACAATGCGTTCTTTATCCCCTTTACCTATCACACGAAGTACCCCGTCTTCATAATCGATACGATCTAAATGAAGAGAAACCACTTCGCTCACACGTAAGCCGCAGGCATACATCAGTTCAAACATCGCACGATCTCGTATGCCCGCATCCGTATTTTCATCGAAAGAATCCAAAAATGCTTCTACTTCTTCAATAAACAAAAATTCAGGAATCCGTTTAGGCAATTTAGGACCTGTAAAATTACGCAAGGGATCGTTGAGGATCCCTACATATTCATTCAAATAATGATAAAAACTGCGAATCGAACTGATCTTGCGAACAACCGTGGTCATGCTGCGGTCTCTTCCCAATTCATCTTTGCTGATCGAAGCGATGAAATTCATCAAAACGATGCGATCTACATCTTCTAATGAAGAAATTCCCTCTTCTTTCAAAAATGAGAAAAACTGCTCGATATCGCGTTGATATGCATCTCTCGTATGCAGCGAACCGCTGTTACGCTGATTGACATATTGCAGAAAACGATCAAGATATTGTTCCATCACAACTGATCCTTGATTTGTTTGATTTCCTGCAAAGCCTGTGTGCAGATTGCGTCTTTGCGCTCGTGTTTCTTGACTTTTGTCTTCAGTGTAACGATGCCAAAATTAGCGTTCATCGGCTGAAAATAATTGGCATCTGCATGCGTAATATAATATGCCATCGATCCCATGATGCAGGTATTTGGAAAAACGATTGGTTCTTTTCCTTGAACAAGTCTCGCCATATTGATCCCTGCGATCAAACCGCTTGCCGCACTCTCTACATATCCTTCTACTCCGCACATCTGCCCGGCAAAAAACAGATCTGATCGAGTCTGACACTGATAAGTTTCTTTCAAGACTTTTGGTGCGCACAGATAGGAATTACGGTGCATCACACCATAACGAACGATCTGGCAATGTTCCAATCCTGGAATCATGGACAGCACCCGTTTTTGTTCTCCCCATTTCAAATGAGTTTGAAATCCAACGATGTTATAAAGCGTATCAATTGCATTATCCTGCCGCAGTTGGACAACTGCATAAGGACGTGTCCCATCCGGGCGCTGCAATCCTACTGGTTTCATCGGTCCAAACAACAATGTCTTGCGGCCTCGGCGTGCCATTTCTTCAATCGGCATGCAGCCTTCAAAATAAATCTCTTTATCAATATCATGCAATGGTGCGGTTTCCGCATGGATCAAGGCATCATAAAATTGATGGAACTGTGTTTCATCCATCGGGCAGTTGATATAATCAGCATCTCCTTTATCATAACGAGACTTGCGATATGCCTTAGTAAAATCGATAGAATCTTTTTCAATGATCGGTGCTGCGGCATCATAGAAATGAAAGTAATCTGCCTGCAGATAATCACGGATTGATGCTGAAAGCGCATCACTTGTCAGCGGTCCGCTGGCAATGATGACTTTTCCTTCAGGAATCTGCGTAACTTCCTCATTGACCACTTCGACCAGTGGATGCTGTTTAAGCGTTTCTGTGATCCAACCAGAAAAGCCTTCGCGATCAACGGCCAATGCGCTGCCCGCCGGTACTCGGTGCAGATCTGCACTCTTCATGATCAACGAATCCAACTGCCGCATCTCTTCCTTCAAAATACCCACTGCATTTTGCAAAGAATCACTGCGCAAAGAATTAGAACAGACTAGCTCGCTGAATTGGTCACTATGGTGAGCAGGAGATGCATGTACAGGTCGCATTTCGATCAAACGGACCGGAATGCCGCGAGTTACTAACTGCCAACAAGCCTCACACCCTGCTAATCCAGCACCAACGATCGTTACCTTCTCCATCAAGCCTTCTCCTCCTTCACTTTCTCCTGTTTTTCTTTTTTATTTTGTTTTGGCTCTTTTTTGATATAACGGCATTTCGGATAATTGCTGCAGCCGATAAATGTCGTTCCATAACGAGATTTCCGCTGGACAAGATCATGTCCACATTCTGGACATTTTTCGCCAGTAGGTTTTGGTTCTTCTCTCTCTTTTAAACTTTTAATCGTCTTGCATGCAGGATAATTGCTGCATGCAAGAAAGCTTCCATAGCGGCCTTTCTTCATGACCATCTTCGCACCACAATTCGGGCAGATTTCATCGCTTTCTTGCGGTTCCTCTTCACTTTTTGTATAGCGGCACTTTGGAAAATTGATACATGAAATAAATTTACCATAACGTCCATTGCGATAGACCAATTCACTGCCACATTCCGGGCAGAGATCTCCTGTACGTTCCAGTTCCTTCTTTTCCATGTGATCATATGCATCTTGTACCAATGGATCAAATGTCTGCCAAAAGGTTTTTAATTCATCAATATTATTACGTTCCCCATTAGCAATCTCATCGAGGTGAGATTCCATTTCTGCCGTATACAGTACATTGATGATGCTGCTGAAAAATTCCTGAAGCTTTTGATCAGTCAATTCGCCTTGTTCACTAGGTACAAATACTTTCGTACGGCTGCCTTCGCTTGATTTCTCTAATGTTGCATACCCACGTGCTTGCAATGTGTCAATGATCATTGCATATGTGCTTGGACGGCCGATTCCCTTTTCTTCCAATTCTTTGATCAGCCGCGCTTCACTATAACGCAGAGGCGGTTCGGTAAAATGCTGTTTGCCATCCAGCTTCACATCTTTCAGCTCTTCATTCGTCTCTAAAACAGGGAGCACATCATCTTTTACTTGTTCATATTTTCCATACACTTTTAAATATCCGTCAAAAGTCATCGTTGAACCATTGGCAGAAAATTGACATCCATTACAATCGATCTTCACTGCAACTGAATCACTCTTGCTCGGCGCCATCAACGAAGCCATCGTACGACAATAAATCAGGTGATAGAGCTTGTATTGATCGTTAGTCAGATACTGTTTTACATTTTCTGGTGTATTCATGATATTCGTAGGACGAATCGCTTCATGTGCATCCTGTGCATTCTCATCATTTTTTTGGCGTGCACGGCCTTTGTATTCTTTACCATAAATGGTTTCAATATAGTGAAAAGCATCATTCAAAAAAACTGGAGACAAACGTGTGGAATCACTACGCATATAACTGATCAAACCTTCAGTTCTTCCACCCAGATCGATACCTTCATATAGTTTTTGTGCGATCTGCATGGTCTTCTTTGCGCCAAAGCCTAGTTTCGTACTCGCTTCCTGCTGCAAGGTCGACGTGATAAAAGGCATCTTTGGTTCACGTTTTTTTACTTTTTTCTCAATATTGCTGACGACAAACGGGTGATCTTTGCAACGCTCGATCAATGCATCACATGCATCTTTATCCTTGATCTTAGCTTTTTTGCCATCAACCTTCAGCAACGATGCCGTAAACTTTTCTTTCCCCTTTCGGCACAAGGCATCCAAGGTCCAATATTCTTCCTTTTTAAAATTACGGATCTCATTTTCTCTTTCAACGATCAAACGCAAAGCAACGGATTGAACGCGGCCTGCAGATTTCGACTGTATCTTATTCTGCAGCAGTTTTGATAGCCGAAAGCCGATGATTCGGTCCAGCATTCTGCGCGTTTCTTGCGACTTCACTAAATCCTGATCGATTTTCTGGGGATGCTTCATCGCTTCCAAAATTGCCTGTTTGGTAATTTCATGAAAGACAATTCGATTATCTTCATTCATATCCAGCCCCAACACACTAGCTAAATGCCATGCGATCGCTTCTCCTTCGCGGTCAGGATCACTTGCCAGATAAACATGATCACTGTTTTTCGCCATCTTCTGCAACTCTTTGACCACTTCTTTTTTATCTGTACTGATTTTATAATTGGGCTGAAAATCATTTTCTACATCAATCCCTAATCCGCCTTTTCCTGTTGTAGCTAAATCACGTATATGCCCCTTACTGGATACAACATGATAGTCGTTTCCAAGATATTTTTCTATGGTTTTTGATTTTGAAGGTGATTCCACAATCACTAGATTTTTCATGATGAGTGCCTCCATTCTAAAAATATTCGTATCTTATTATTTGCGTAAAATGCGCTTTTGTCAAATGTTTTTATAGTTCTTTTACATCTTCGCTGTTAAATAACGGCTCCGCACCTTGTTGCAGCAGATGAGCATTGCCAAGATAGGTTTTCTCCAAATAAGAACGAACAACGACATAAACCGGCTTAGACAGTTCCAAGGCTTCATTGACCGTATGCATCGTTCCGCTTCGAAGAGCAGCTTCTACGACAATGATACTTTCCGCTAAAGCCGCAATCAATCGGTTTCGCCAAGGGAAATGAGAAGCAAACGGTTTGGTATGCGCTGGATACTCGCTTAAGATCAGATGATTTCTAGCCATTTGCTCATAAAGAAAATAATTTTCTTTAGGATACACCTGATCGATGCCGCATCCGATGACGCCGATCGTCCTTTCATCCAAAGCCGTTTGATGGGCAATCGCATCGATCCCTTTTGCAAGACCAGATATGATCACATACTTTTCTTTCAGGATCCGAACGATGTCTTCACAGCATTTTTTCCCCATCTCGCTATTATGTCGTGCACCAATGACCGCAATTCCTTTTTTGTCCAGTAATGAAAGATCACCGTGATAGAATATGATCCAAGGAGGATAACGAAGCTGATGAAAACACTGTGGATATGTTTCATCCACAATGGTGACATAATTCCCTGTATAGTTATTTTTTCTCCATGGTTCTTCATGATGAATGGCAGCCGCGATCTTTTGCCAATTTCCCTCATAGCGGCAGGCATACGATAAGATCTGTTCTCTCATAGGATCACCTCTATCCATATATACGAATGAAATAACCTTCTGCCTAAAAGAAAAGAAGGGCATTCCCAATGTCATTAAGTTAAGATGAAATAATAAGAGTGTACATTTTTATGATATGCACTCTTTTTTTACTTGACATCTTTTCCGAAATGTGAGGCCTATTATCAAGATAATAGGCCCTTTGTTTATAGGTCAATGGTGTCAACCTAAGAAGATTTAGGTTGGCTCCTTTTTTTCTGTTTTCTCTTAACTACGAAATTTATGCTATTTTGTTCCTAAAAGGGCATAGAAAAAACTC
>CASFOT010000087.1 GCA_949296305.1 uncultured Erysipelotrichaceae bacterium | reverse complement strand
TGTATTCTGTTGTATTTTTTGACATGGATATTATACCATAGGTTGACCCATTCGCCAAGAAAAGCTTTCCTTTTTTATCTTAGAATATTTCTGTCTAGCTCCGTTTGGCCCATTGATGATCAATTTTCCTTTTTCATTGCGGTAATAACGAATGCCTAAGATGCTGCTTTTGATTTTGATATAACGAGCTTCTTCATCTGCAACAGTAATTGTAGGTCGATATTGTCCAATAATTTTTGGAGGAGTGCAAGGCCGATTAACGATCAAACTAAGATAAGCAGCTTTTTCTAAAAAAGTTTGAAAATTCGTTTCTTTTTCCAAATATTGGATAATCCCCTTACGATAGCGGTCCTTATCTTGCACATCCATCAAATTATCGATGCAGAATTCGATCATATCATAAATATTGATATCCTTAAATTGTTTGGATCCAGATGGATTTACATGAGAAAGCTTAAAATCATAATGAATGGACAGCGATTTTCTCATCAATGATACCTGTTTATAAATCGCATCATAACTGAATTGATAAATATGTTTCATTTCTAATTTCTTTAGAGCAATGGAGCCAATATTAAACTTTTGGATTTGTTGATCTCCGGTATTATAGATCAAATCATTCTTAAATACACGCATGCAGAAATAATACTCTTTCAAATTTCCATTTTCGTCCAACAATTCAGTTTCTTTATAATAATCCCGAATTAACGTAATGTATTTTTCTTGATCGATCATGCCGTCCGCATGAATGATCACTTTTGGTATGTGAATAGCAACATGTTTCTTCTTACCCTTTTTGGTCGTATATTTATAGAAATCTACTGCGGCGCAGTTGATCGAAGAAAAGGCATGAATTTGATTGTTAACGCCTAAGATGCTTAAAGGCGCTTTTTTATCGATCGTAGACGGCTTCAAAATAGTTGCATTAAACAGTTCTCCACGGGTATTCTTTTCTACTTTGATTGAATACAGAGGCGTTGTTGCTTTGATTTGTGATACAAGAGAATCTGGATGTGCCGGATAATCTCCAAAAGTTTTCCAATAAGCGATCTCGATAAATTCATTCAACTTCGAATTTTCGCTTCGTTCCTTCTTATCCGGACGTGTATTTTCTTTTATGAGCTGAAGAAAATTCTGATAATTTTTCTGATTACCTCTTTGATCATAATTTGGATAATACGTAGACAATACCAGATCTGCAATGCTGACGATCGCTGCATCATGTGCATGATGCTGTGTACCTATATCACGGTTTTTCTTAAAACGTAATGCTTGGCGGTATACAGAAGTAAATGCAGAGCGCAGCGATACAAAATGAGTATCGTATCCATTCACCGTGTTATACGCTTTTAATATTGCCATCAGTTCACGTATGATATAACGGGTGTCTACTAAATTTCGATTGATGAAACCAAACACCTCGTCGGTTGAAGATAACATCAACTGCTTCACCTTTTTTTCAGAGATCATTTTCAAATCGAATAACTCATTGACCCTGCGGATAAAATCTCCGCTGGTAACGACTTTTCCTGCTTTGTTTTTTACTTGATCATTTTCTATGTACTCTAACGGAACACGATCTCCTTTCGCTGTATTGTACGTCTTATGGATCAAGATCATATTATCCATCGAGTTATCCCCAAATCCTCTAGGCAATACATGATCCATTTCATACTCTTGCAAATGCTGCAGATCGATTGGATCTCCTGAAATCATGTCTAAACCATTTTGTCGAATATATAATTCGATCTTTCGTTTATTATGAACAAGATAGGAACTGATCTCATCCCAATCTTCAATGCTATGCGAATACAATTTTCTGGCTGGCTGTTTTAATTGTTCTTCTAAATAATGATAGCATCGCTTCATTTCATCAAAGTGCTTT
Organism: uncultured Erysipelotrichaceae bacterium; assembly: GCA_949296305.1. GTDB lineage: Bacteria > Bacillota_I > Bacilli_A > Erysipelotrichales > Erysipelotrichaceae > Merdibacter. The sequence goes on along the minus strand of CASFOT010000087.1, from coordinate 2,405 downwards.
GCTGGAATTTCCCCTTGTCTCGAGCTGTCTTTTAGATCTCTAGCAGTTTCAATAACAACACGTGTAGGTATTCCATAGGTATGAATGATCTCCTCATACAGCTTAAAACATTCATTCAATGCACGAATGACAGGGCGTGAGATAGGAATGAAGGGTTTACCATCCTCAATAAGCAGATCAATGGATAACTGCTTAGATTTCTTTAATTTCTCCATATATTTATTTGAATCAAAGTTTACTGGATGACCATTTTGATCTGTCGCCTGAGCAATCAGCGTCATTTGTTCATTCGTATATTCTGCACAATTATCTTCAATCAGTTCATCCATCAAAGACTGGCCCTGTTCATTCATCACGGTATCCATTAAGAATTTTTTTGAAAAAGCATAAAAACCATTAGATTTCAGCTTAGACAGTTTTTTCGCTGCTTTGTCATCCATTTGCATTTGTTCTTTAAAATAAATATACTTTGACATTTCTTCATCAAACAGATTGATATTTAAGATTATTTCCTCTAGATTCTGGATCTTTTCATCGTATTCAAATAATTCAGTGATCGAGTGAACGCTCATCTGAGGACAAGCTTGGCAAAGTGCATGATATAACGTATATTGTGCGTTAAATTTTTTATTCTCTTTCTTTCTGCGTTGGCCAAAATATTTCAAATGCAAGAGCTCTGCAACATCTTGATAAGTAACTTTTGTTTTTTTCAAAAACAATTGATCGATGATCGTCAATTTATCTTTCATCGTCAGATAATATTGATCTTCATTTTGATCAGTGGCCTGAAGAACATTCAATTCATTTAAGATATTAAATGTCTCTGCAATAAATGAGCCTTTTGGCAAAGCATATTCATCAGGCAAAAAGGTACAATGAGAGATCATTGCCAATTTCCATCTTCGGATGCTTTCATACTCATCGACTGCATTTTCAGCTGAATAGGCATAGCTATATTCAAAGTTTCCTTTTTTGACCAGCCAGGCATTTTTCGCCTGCTCAGAAAGCGGTCCGATAAAATAAGGAATACGCGCTTGGATGATCGTGATGCAGACTTCAATAAAAGCATCTGTGATCTGATCAGGATAATAAGTCTGTTGTTTTTTTAATATAGCTCTGGCCTCTTTTACATATAGTCCATTTGGATACTTATTTTCTATATTTTTGATGACTCGCAATTTATCGCCAGGGTTAGCTACCTTCATCTTGCTTTGGATATCTTTTGCTTTTTCCTTGTACAATTGTGGATCCAGATTTTTTAATGCATAGATCTTCTTTACGTTATCCAATTTATCTACAGCCATTTCACAAATATATTGATATTGCTGCAAGATCTTTGAAACTTCGATCATATCATGCAATTCAATGACACTTTCCAAGAATGGATTTAACGTATCCTTTTTGATCAATCCTAATAGATCAATCGTTCCTGAAACGTCTTCTAATGCAACGGACTCATCGATCTTTGAAAGATTTGCTTTAAAACCGGAAAGTAAAAACAATATATGGGATAAAGCGTCATCGTCTTCTGAAAACCCCTTGTTTAACAGCTGTGTGATTTCTTTTTTTGGAATTTTTCCTTCTGTAAAAAGCCGTTTTAATATATGCGTTTCGAAACCTTCTTGATCCAGAAATTCAATATATGGAGAAGTTGCTTCATAAAAACGTTCTTTAAACAAGGAGAATGTAATGCCTTCTTGAGAGTCGAAATTCACTGTTTCCATCAAAAAATGACCGCGTGTGCCGCAAATATGATATAACGCTAACAGCAATTCACGAAGACTGACTTTTTTATTCAATGCTTCCTTGCGTAAATGGTAGATCGTTTCTGCTATGGGACGTTGTATTTGATCCGTATTAGCAGTAAAGCTCAAGAAACCAGGAAGATTCAATTCATCTTCAGTCAAGATGCCAAAGTTAACAAAAGCTTTTCGCATCTGTTCCTTGCGCCATTTTCTACGGCGCAGCGTTCTTCTTGCACATCGGTTCGTTCTTGCCTCTGCAGCCGATTTGGCTTCTTCAAATAAATGAACACCCATTTCTTTTAATCGTTTTTGGTCCAGATCGATAACGCTCCATCCTATGGAAGTTACCCCTATATCAAGTCCTAAAGTAAAATGTTCCATGTTTTATCCCCCATATGATACGAAAATTTTTCTATATCTTTATTATAGCAAAGTACCATCTTATAAACATCCTTATATTGAAAAAACGATCCTTCCATGTAAAGCAGCTGCTTTGCTTTTGAAAGGATCGTTTTTATAGGTAATTTAAATTATCGTGGATTTGACCCCCACCTTTAAATTATCGTGTGGGTGGTAACCGGTACGCCTTTCATTTTTCATGTGGGTGGTCAATTCTATACAAAAAAATCCTTTCTTTGTATGATTTGTTTGGTCTAAATC
>CASFOT010000086.1 GCA_949296305.1 uncultured Erysipelotrichaceae bacterium | reverse complement strand
GGTGTTGATATCAAGATCATCAGCGGGGATGACGTGCATACGGTCCAAGAAATTGCGCGGCAAAGTCATGTGCGCAATGCACAGGCATGTATAGATGCGTCTTTGTTGACAGATGATCAGTTAGAAGAAGCCATGGAACGCTATACTGTATTTGGCCGTGTATCCCCGATGCAGAAAAAGAATATGGTCGCTGCTTTGAAACGAAAAGGACATATCACAGCGATGAGCGGAGATGGGGTCAATGATGTCATGGCGCTGAAAGAAGCAGATTGTTCGATTGCCATGGCGCAAGGCAGTGAAGCAGCAAAAAATATTGCTAACCTTGTATTGCTGGATTCAGATTTTTCACATATGCCGCAAATTGTTTATGAAGGACGCCGGGTCATCAACAACATCCAGCGCACGGCATCGCTATTTTTGGTAAAAACTTCGTTCTCTGTGCTGTTGAGTTTGTTCACTTTGTTTTTCATCCCGGTCTATCCTTTTGAACCGATCCAGCTGACATTGATTTCGACCGTAGCTATCGGCATACCGTCCTTTTTCTTGGCATTGGAACCGAATCGTGAACGCGTTCGCGGCAAGTTTTTGGTCAATGTGTTCCGCAATGCTTTGCCAGGAGCGATTTGTGTCGTCCTAAGCGTATTTTATGTATATGCTTTGACAGCGATCGAAGCGATGAATCATGATGTGATTTCTACGATGTGTGTGTTGTTGGCAGGCTGCAGCTCTTTAGCGGTGCTCTTTCATGTATGTTATCCGTTTAATCGAAATCGGCTGCTGCTTTTTGTCTGCATGTGTGCTGCATATCTCCTTTGCATCAATATTCCGGTATTGAAAAATTGGTTTATGTTGATCGATCTTACCTCTGTACAGCTGATTTATGTATGGATCGGCATAGCGTTCATCCCCATCTTGCAAAAGGGGTTATATGCGTTATGTGATCGTCTGGTATTTGCCCGTTTTCTACGATAAAACAAAATAAGGCTTTTGTGATATAATAACAAGAGCCTTTTTTTGCGCGAATCAAGTGCGAAATAGATGAACCTGTTATATAATAGAGCGAGAATGAAAGAAGAAGGATGTATGATTTCTGCAGCTTTAGCAGAAGCTAGAATGAGGTGGTTGAATGAATAAGGATTGGATCGTCATTAAAGGCGCCCGTGAAAATAATTTAAAAAATATCGATGTCACTGTACCAAGAGATCAATTTGTCATCATGACTGGTGTTTCTGGTTCGGGAAAGACATCTTTGGCATTTGATACGATTTATGCAGAGGGTCAACGCCGCTATGTGGAGTCGCTGAGTGCGTATGCCCGCCAGTTTTTAGGAAACAGTGAGAAACCGGAAGTTGACAGCATCGAAGGACTGTCCCCGGCAATTTCCATCGATCAGAAGACAACGAGCAATAACCCGCGTTCTACAGTGGGAACCGTGACAGAGATCTATGATTATCTGCGTCTGCTGTATGCTCGGGTCGGTGTTCCTTATTGTCCGACACATCATGAACCGATTACTTCTCAAACGATCAAACAGATGATCGAACGAATCATGGAACTGCCGGATCGTACGCGTTTGGTGATCCTGGCACCGATCATCAAAGGAAAAAAAGGAACACATAAAGATCTGTTAGCTAAATTGACCAGAGAAGGCTATGTTCGTGTGCGGATCGATGGAGAAGTACGGATCTTAGAAGAAGTGGAACAGTTGGAAAAAAATAAAAAGCATGATATTGATGTGGTCGTCGACCGTATCGTAAAAAGCGATGATCGTTCACGTCTGCATGATTCATTGGAAAGCGCATTGAAACTGAGCGATGGACTCGCTGTCGTCGCATACGGGGAGGAAGAAATCTTATTCTCCAGCAATTATGCATGTAAGTATTGCGGCTTTTCTATTCCGAAACTTGAACCAAAACTGTTTTCGTTTAATGCACCTTTTGGTGCTTGCCCGCAATGCAAAGGCCTTGGGATCACACAGAAAGTGGATATTGATTATTTGATTCCTGATCGTTCCAAAAGCATTGCGGAAGGCGGCATCATTTACTATAAAAATATCGTAGGCAGCGAAAATTTGGATTGGCAGCGGTTTGCGGCGCTGTTAAATCATTACCATATCCCTATGGATGTGCCGATCAAACAGATCGATGATGAATCGATGAAGCATCTGCTATATGGATCGGATGAGCCGATTGCCTATACGCTGTATTCACGCAGCGGAAATGTCACAAAGAAAAATGAATTTATTGAGGGAATCGTTACACAGATCGAACGCCGGTATATGGAAACGACCAGTTCGATGTCGCGAGAATGGTTAGGGACCTTCATGGCAGAGATGCCTTGCTCGCTTTGCGGCGGGAAACGACTCAATGAGCAAGCGCTGAGTGTTTATGTGGGTGGCAAGAACATTTATGAATGGACGACGATGAGCGTCAAAGAAGCCATCATCTTTATGGATGAACTGAAGCTGAGCAAACAACAAGAAGAGATCGCCCGCTTGATCGTGAAAGAAATCAAAGACCGTTTAGGCTTCTTGAATAATGTAGGCCTAGGCTATCTGACCTTGGATCGTATTGCCGGCTCTCTTTCAGGAGGCGAGGCACAGCGGATCCGCTTGGCAACGCAGATCGGAAGCCATTTAAGCGGGGTCCTCTATGTGCTGGATGAACCGAGCATCGGCTTGCATCAGCGGGATAATGACCGCTTGATCAATACATTGAAAGATATGCGTGATCTGGGCAATTCATTGATTGTTGTTGAACATGATGAAGATACCATGCGGGCATCGGATTACATCATTGATATCGGCCCGGGCGCAGGTATCCACGGCGGAACGGTCGTGGCGGCAGGCACACCGCAGGAAGTCATGGCAAATGAGCATTCGATCACAGGTGCTTATTTGAGCGGGCGTAAGCGGATCGAAGTGCCAAAGACACGCCGCAAAGGAAATGGGGCAAAGCTGCGTGTCGTAAAAGCGAGCTGCAATAACCTCAAAAATGTGACCGTGGATTTTCCATTAGGAACCTTTATCTGTGTTAGCGGAGTCAGCGGCTCAGGAAAGTCTTCCTTGGTCAATGAAATTTTGACCAAAGGCATCCAGCACGCTCTTGGCCGAGTACGCATCAAACCAGGCGCACATAAAGAGATCAAAGGAATTGAACATATTGATAAGATCATCAATATCGACCAGGATCCGATCGGCCGTACTCCTCGTTCCAATCCGGCTACATATACGGGTGTGTTTGATGATATCCGTGAGCTGTATGCGCAAACACCGGAAGCAAGGATGCGCGGCTATGATCGAGGACGTTTTTCCTTCAATGTAAAAGGCGGCCGCTGTGAAGCTTGTCAAGGAGACGGCATCCTGCGTATTTCGATGCATTTTTTGCCAGATGTTTATGTGCCTTGTGAAGAATGCGGCGGCAAACGTTATAATGAAGAAACCTTGCAGGTAACTTACAAAGGAAAAAATATTTATGATGTGTTAGAGATGAGCGTAGAGGAAGCCATTGATTTCTTTGCCAGCGTGCCTAAGATCCGTCATAAGCTGCAAACGTTAAAAGATGTCGGGCTTGGCTATGTAAAATTAGGACAAAGTGCTACGACGTTATCCGGCGGAGAAGCTCAGCGTGTCAAATTGGCTAGCGAACTGCAGCGAAAAGCGACGGGAAAAACATTGTTCGTATTGGATGAACCAACGACAGGCCTGCATACACATGACGTGAAGAAACTGCTGGAAGTTTTACAGCGCATTGTCGATAATGGCGATACTGTCGTCGTGATCGAGCACAATCTCGATGTGCTCAAGAGCGCTGACTATATCATCGACTTAGGACCAGAAGGCGGCGATGAAGGCGGAACGATCGTTGCGAAAGGGACGCCGGAACAGATCGCAAAAAATGAACAGAGTTATACAGGCCGTTATTTAAAGCGGCTTTTGGAGGAATAGCATGGAAGGAAAATGTGTGACTGTCAAAGAACTTGCCAGCTACTTTCAGTTTGAACAGCTGACAGGTGATGAAGAATCATTGCGGCGAGTGATTAAATTGACCGATACAAATCGGCCGGGATTGGAACTTGCCGGGTATTTTAACCATTCTCAATCGAAACGTCTTGTTATCTTAGGTGATAAAGAAATTGCATATATTGAAACGATGAGCGAAAAGGCACAGACGGCCAGCTTTGATTTTTTGACCGGAGAGGAAACACCGGCCATCATCATCACGCGGGGCCATCAATGCCCGGAAATTTTACGCGGGATCGCTTTGCAGAAAAACTTTCCGCTCTTTCGCTGTGAGGAAAAGACGAATCATGCGATCGTAAACATTATCTCATGGCTGGATGAAAAGCTGGCACGTTCTGTTTCTGTCCATGGAGAATTGCTGATGATCTATGGGACCGGCGTATTGATCTGCGGGGAAAGCGGTATGGGTAAGAGCGAGATTGCTTTGGAGCTGATCCGCCGCGGCCATCAGCTGATCGCAGATGATCGTGTCGACTGTTCCCGTATCCATAATCAGATCGTCGGCACATCACCACAACTATTGGAAGGAATGTTGGAATTGCGAGGCGTAGGTGTCATCAATATTTCCCGTATGTATGGCGTTGGCGCAGTAGGACGGCGTGCCAACGTAGATATCCAGATCACGTTGGAGCCCTTTGATCCACGGGCAAACTATGATCGTGTAGGAATCGAAGAAAAGCAATGTGTGAACATCTTGGATGTTGAAATACCAAAGATCACGATTCCGGTACGGGAAGGCCGTTCGATGGGTGTCATCATCGAGAGTGCAGTCACGAATTACTTATTAGCAAAAAATGGATTAGACTCTGCCAAAGAGTTCGAACAGCGTGTATTGGAATTTATAGAGAAAAATAAGGAGGAAGGCGATGGAACTATTTCCAACTAGCCGTATCCTGTTATCCATTGGCGGCATTCATATCACATGGTATGCGGTCTTGATCTTAACAGGCGCACTGATCGCTTATGTGCTCAGTGAACGAATGATGAAAAAAATGGGCTATCAAGAAAATGTCTTAGAAGATTTTTTCGTACCGATGCTGATCATTGGTATCCTGGGTGCCCGGATTTATTATGTGATCTTTGAATGGAGCGAGATCTATGCACGCGATCCGATCCGCATATTCTATATTTGGGAAGGCGGTTTGGCTATTCATGGCGGTTTGTTGGCCGGCATTGCCTTTGGCGCATGGTATTTCCATCGACGAAAGATCAATGCGCTCCGTGTCATGGATGCGATTTTTCCGAATGTGTTGATCGCACAGGCACTTGGCCGTTGGGGCAACTTTGTCAATCAGGAAGCGTTTGGCGGTATCGTGGATCCGTCTTATTATAATCACTGGCCATCCTTTATCAAGGAACGTATGCTGATCAATGGGGCTTATCGACAACCGACATTTTTGTATGAAAGCTGTGCGAATCTGCTTGGTTTTGTATTGATCACTTTCGTGTATCGACGTTATGGGAAAAGAAAGCGCGGTGATCTGGCTTGGGCATATTTTGCATGGTATGGCATCGTTCGCTTTGTGATCGAATCGATGCGTACCGATGCTTTGATGGCAGGCGGCCTGCGGGTAGCTCAATTGGTATCCTTATTATTTGTTGCTGTTGGTATCGGCGGGATCCTTGGCATCTGGAATCGCTTGTTTGCGAAGATGTGGCCGTTTTGCAAAGAAAAACCGGTCATCATCTTTGATCTGGATGGGACGCTGATTGATTCACGCGCGCTAGTCGATGCGTCATTTGTTCATGCGATGAAGGTCTTGAAACCGGATTATGAAGTGACACAAGCAGACAAAGATGCTTTTTTCGGACCGCCTTTGGTGGAGAGCTTTCGCCGCTATTTTTCAACAGAGGAGATGGTGGAAGAGGCTGTCCGTGTATATCGGGAACACAATATCGCTAACCACGACCGGTATGTGCAAGCTTTCGACCACGCAAAAGAAGTATTAGCGCAGTTGCAGCAGGATGGATATGAATTGGCGATCGTATCCAACAAGATGAAAAATGTTGTCATGATGGGTGTAGAACATACAGGCTTGGCTCCCTATTTTTCTGTGATCCTTGGCGGGGATGAACTAAAAAAACCAAAACCGGATCCAAGCGGGTTAGTCCAGGTATGCAAGCTGTTGGAGCGTGGTCAGGATGATGTTGTATACGTAGGTGATTCGATCGGTGATATTCATGCGGCGAAAGCAATGGCTGCATTCAGCGTTGCGATCGTCCATGATCAAAAGAGAAGAGAACAGTTAAAGGAAGCAAAGCCTTGTGCGTTATTAGATGATCTGGGACAATTGATCCCATTGTTAAAGGAGGAACACGAATGGAGCGATCTTACGATTTAATTATTGTCGGTGCTGGACCAGGTGGCATGACGGCTGCAATCTATGGAAGCCGTGCCGGGTTGACGACCTTGATCTTAGAGATGGGTGCACCAGGAGGTAAATTGATCAAGACCAATGAAATCAGCAACTGGCCGGGGATCCAGAAAATCAACGGGGCAGATCTGGCATCAGAGATGTTTGCGCATGCGACCAGCTTTGGCGCAGAATATGCATATGGCGAAGTCATCGATGTACAGGATGATGGAGACATGAAACGTGTGATCTGCAGTGATGGCAGTGCTTATACATGCCGCGCATTGATCGTGGCCAGCGGTACGGTCGAACGCATGCTGCATATCCCGGGCGAAGCAGAGAACATCGGACGCGGCGTTTCCTATTGTGCGGTCTGTGACGGTGCTTTTTTCAAAGAGAAAGCGGTATGTGTGATCGGCGGAGGAAATTCTGCCCTGGAAGAAGCGTTATATCTGACACAGTTTGTCAGCAAGGTGTATATCGTGATCCGCCGGGATGTATTCCGTGCAGAGGCACACATTCAGGAACAGGTAGAACAAAATCCGAAAATTGAGATCATCAAAAAACATATACCGGTGCAGATCTTGGACGATGGCATGAAAGTAAGCGGCATCGTCATTCAAGATGTAGCTTCAAAAGAAGAACAGACACTTTCGGTATCCGGTGTGTTCCCATACGTCGGTGCTGATCCGATCACTTCCTTTTTGAAAAGATATGATGTGTGCGATACGCATGGTTATCTGCTGGTCGATCAAAACAATGAAACGAAAGAAAAAGGCATTTATGGAGCAGGCGATGTCGTGGCAAAGCCGCTGCGTCAGGTCGTTACAGCAGCCAGCGATGGAGCGAATGCTGCACAGCATGCATTTCATATGATCAAAGGAATCTAGTTTTTTAAACATATTGGCTCAACGAAAAATGACATGATATAATAAGAAATGTAAAAGTACAGGGGTGGGAACATGAAGAGATTTCTCGGGAAGTTATTTGGGAAAAAACAACAGACGTACCAGCCGTTGATCATCTGTGGCCTTTGCGGCCCTATCGGTGTCGGTGCGCATAAAAGTGGAGAAGCCTATTACTGGACGGCAAGCGTGATCCTTTCGGCATGGCGGGAAGAAGGCAGCGAAGAAGTCCATGTTGAGAAAATTCGATTAGAAAAAGAATGTGATCAAGAAGGTGTTCATCAGCTGCAGCAGCAATTAAAGGGAAATACGATCTTCTTAGCTCGTGTACGGCCCTGTGAAGAAGGGTTTGAACTGCTGGAATTGCTGCAGTGTCCTTATGATGACGAGCTGCTGAGGCCTTGGATGGCAAAGGAAGAGACACATCATACGGTTGAAAAGCCTGCAGATACATTTGCATTTGGAAAAGAAGAAGTAACGTTAAAAGGGAATAATGAAGAAGCAATGCACCTGTTTTATAAATTGAAAAAGCGTCAAGCTGGTTGGCGGAGCGATGGAGTGAAGACAATCGCAGATGCCTTTGTCCCAGCATTTAATGAAAAGCAGGAAAAAGGAAAACGATTAACAAAGAAAGAAGTGAATGAGCAGATCGTATTGCGTTCGATCACGTTGAATGAAGAAGGAAAAGATGCATTTGTATTTCATTTCACATTTGATAAAGATGGAAAGACGTATCATTTCTTTGTTGACGGAACCATTTCTGGCGGTATCCAAATGTGCCGCTGGAATTAAACAGATCATAAAGGAGGCTTGTTATGAAAGCGTTGATTACAGGCGCCAGCAGCGGGATCGGAAGAGAAATTGCCAGACAGTTGTCTGCGATGGGAATCGATGTGATCTTGGTAGCACGGCGGATGGCGCGCCTTCAGGAATTAAAAGAAGAATTGGACGGCAATGTGTCGATCATTTCGATGGATCTCAGTGATGAAAATAGCTGCAAGATGCTGTATGAGCGTTTAAAAGATGAGGAGATCGACATTTTGGTCAATGATGCAGGGTTTGGTGTTTATGGCTTTTTCGATGAAACGGATCTAGATAGAGAATTAGAGATGATCAATGTCAACGTCAAAGCTGTACATATCCTCACCAAACTGTTTTTGCGTGATTTTATCGCACGTGATTATGGTTACATCTTAAATGTGGCCAGTTTGGCTGGTTATGTTCCTGGGCCGCTCATGGCTTCCTACTATGCGGGGAAAGCATATGTCCTTCGCTTGAGCGAGGCCATTTATGGCGAATTGAAGCGGAAAAAATGTAATGTTCACATTACAGCTCTGTGTCCTGGTCCGGTACCGACAGAGTTCAATCAGGTGGCAAATGTTCATTTTTTCCTGAAGGGTATGAAAACGGAAAAAGTGGCTGAACAAGCAATCAGAGGCATGTTTGATGAACAGCGTGTCGTTGTTCCTGGCTGGTTGATGAAGTGTGGAAGAGCATTGACAAGGATCACACCGGTCCGGCTCCAGTTATCGGCTTCATATTTCATCCAGCAGCGGAAGACAAAATAAGCTTGAACATGAAATTAAGAAGATATCTTTTAAAAGAAACAAATCACAAAGGTGCAAAGACGTTTGATTGCGCAAGCATTTAGAACAAGGCATCTGCAGGAGAGATCTGTTCTTTTCAAGAAGATGTCTTCTTTTTGTTTGTGGACGTGATCGAAACAGCGATCGATCCTTGCAGATAAAAAACGAAGTCATGAAAAATATGCTGTTTGAAAAGAATTGAAAACGCTTGCTATGGAATTTTGCTTATGAGATAATAAAAATGACAGTTTAGATGATCTTGGGATTCGATGATTTAATAGAAAACAGAAGCCAGCCCTATGAAATCATATCGATTTTAAGAAATTCATGCTGCAAAACTAAAAGGAGGGAATATTCTGGAATGAAAAAAGAAAAAGGGTTACATCGTATTTTTTCTTTTATGCTTGCTTTCTGCATGACGCTTTCTGCTGTGATCGGCACACCTATCATGAGTCAGGCGGCCGAAGCACAAGACTATGAGATTTATCCTAATCCTCATATTTTACAATACATAAGCGGAGACTACATCATTTTGGATGAAGTGAATATTGTATATGAGAGCGGAATTGATGATTCCACAAAATCGCGTCTAGAAGAAACGCTGGCACTGAAAGATGAAATTCGTTATCGTGTTTCCGATCAGATCGTTGATGGCAAGACAAATATCTTGGTGGGGATCCATGATTCAGGGGAATATGTAGATCAATATGTTGAGGAGCATATTTCCATATCAGAATCTGACCTGTTCAATGAGATTGATGCATATCTGTTGAATAATGATGATCAAGTGATCACTATCTTAGGAAAAGATACAGATGCAAGTTTTTATGGAATTACGACGTTATATCATATCTTTAAACAGATGGAAAGCTATACGATTCGTAATTTTCATATCGAAGATTGGGCAGATGTCAGCAGCCGAGGATTTATCGAAGGATATTATGGGAATCCTTGGTCAACGGAAGATCGCTGCAACTTGATGGAGTGGGCAGGTTATTATAAGTTAAATACCTATGTATATGCTCCGAAAAATGATCCAAAGCATAATGGAAATTGGCGGTCATTGTATACAGATGAAGAATTGGAAACAATGATTGCTCCTTTGGCAGAGGCTGGAGAACGTTCAAAATGCCGTTTTGTTTATGCGCTGCATCCATTTATGTATAACAGCATCCGATTCTCTTCTGAAGAAATGTATCAGGAAGATTTAGCGTTGGTGCAGGCGAAGTTTGAACAAGTCATCGAAAAAGGCGGTGTGCGTCAGATTGCAATTTTGGCAGATGATGCCGCACATGTAGGAAATGATAATTATGTTCGTTTCCTTCAGGATATGTCTGATTGGCTGAAAGACATGAAAGAGAAGTATCCGGATCTTGTTGACAAACTGCCGTTCTGTACACAGGAATATATGTATAATGGACAATCTTACTATAAGGAATTCCCGGATAATGTACAAATCATTATGACTGGCGGAAAAATTTGGGGAGAAGTATCCGATAGCTTTACAAGTTCATTTACACAGACAGCAGGAAGAGGGCCTTTCATGTGGATCAACTGGCCTTGTACGGATAATTCAAAGAAGCATCTGATCATGGGTGGTTATACGACCTTCCTTCATCCAGGTGTCAATTCAGATAATATTCAAGGAATCGTGCTGAACCCGATGCAGCAGTCAGAACCTAGCAAGGTGGCTATTTTTGGAAATGCATGCTATTCATGGAACATCTGGGAAGATGAAGCAACGGCGGATCAAGCATGGATGGATTCCTTTAAATATGTAGATCATAATTCAGCAGTTGAAACCGAAGCCTCTAAAGCATTGCGTGAGTTATCGAAGCATATGATCAATCAGAATATGGATTCACGTGTTACGAAATTAGAGGAATCGGTTGAATTGGCTCCAAAGCTGGATGCATTTAAAGAGAAGCTCAACAAAGGAAACGTAACAAAAGCTGATATAGAAGAACTGATTGCTGAATTTGAAATCCTTCAAAATGCGGCAGATGTTTATGAAGCACAGGCAGGCAATGAAGATGTAAAAGACCAGATTCAGTATTGGCTGGATTGCTGGGACGATACGACAGATGCGGCTATCGCATATCTGAAAGGAATCGAAGCGGTGATTGATGGAAATTCAACTGCTATTTATCAGTACAGCAATGAAGGCAAAAAGGCTTTTAGCGCTTCAACGTCACATGCACTCTGGTATGTGGATCATTATGAGTACGCCGAGGTAGGTGTCCAACATATTGTTCCGTTCTTGAATACACTGGATTCTTATCTTTCTGCAAAAGTACAGGAGATATCGGATCCTAATGTCATTACTTACACATATATCAGTAATTCATTTACAAATCCTTCTTCAGGATCGACAGATAATATTTTTGATGGGAATGACAGTACGACCGTTCAATTTAAAGAACCTAACTATCCGAAGGCAGGCGATTATTTTGGCGTGAAGTTCAATCGCGGCATCGATATTGAAAATATCCGTATCCTGATGGGCGGCGGAAAGAACCATCTTCAATACAGCAAACTTCAATATTTGCCGGAAGGTGCAGATGATGAAACCGGCTGGATTGATGTGAATGGCGACGAGTATACATTAGGCAATGGTGCTACGGATGCGATCGAAGTCAATGGCCTGGAGTTAAAAGGTGTATCGGCGATTCGCTTGATTGCTACAAGAGCAAACAGCTTTGACAGCTGGGTAATCATTGCTTCCATTGATATCAATAAAGTTCAGGAAGAAGAAGCAGCGCTCAAAGTTCAAAATGTTTCTGTTGAAAATGCAGTTGCGGTTCAGCAGACAGATACATCAAAAGTTATCGACAATAACTTATCGACAGAGTTTTGGTTAAAGGACAGCGGTGGAGATTATATTGCTGCTGATGCTGCTGTGGTGCTTGATCTAGGTGAAAATAAACAAATTGGTTCTGTTTATGTTGCACAGGATACAGCAAGAGCAAATGGCGGCGATATCTTGAGCAATGGCGTTGTGGAAGTGAGAGAAGATGGCAGCAGCGAATGGAAAGCATTTGCAACGTTAACTGCAACCAATGAACAGACCGCAGCAGGAAATGCCACTGCCCGCTATGTCCGCATCCGCAATACAGAAAAGAAAAATGTATGGTGGAGGGTCAGTGAGATCACGATCATGCCACCAAGCGGATATACAGCGTTTACTATGACAGCTAGTGCTGTGAATACACAGATCGGTGTTCATTCTAGCATCAATGATGGCAGCAAGAACAATAAATATGAATACATCGTTGACGGTGATGAAAGCACGCTTGCATGGATGGCAAGTACATCCAACAATAACATTGAGGGCAATACAGGCGTTCAGATTGACTTCAGCCGTGAGGTAACCTTAAAAGAGATCAGCCTCTTGCAAGGCAGCGGCGACAAGCTCTCTACGATAGATGTCCTGTATTATGATGGAACCGATTGGAAAGAACTTACGACAGTTTCAGCTGCGGGCGCTCGTGTATCAGTAAAAGGCAATGGGGTAAAAGCGAGTGCGATCCGCTTGCTGAATGGAGGAAGTACAACGAACTGCTGGTGGCAGCTGTATGAGGTTGCTGTAACTGAGGTCACTTCGGCAGGCATCGAGAATATTTATACGAATGTCGCTTCCCATCCATTCAATGCTGCAGTGGATGAAACGATGGCTTCATTGTCCTCTGGCACGCTGACGCTGCAGCCGCAGGAATACATGGGTATTGATTTCAAAGAAATCGTAAAGATCGCTTCTGTGGAAAGCAATTACAGCGGAGAAGGAATCACGCTTGAATATTCCAACAATGGAAAAGTTTGGAAAGAAATCAGCACGGTGGAAGGTGAAAGTGCTCGTTATGTCCGCTTCGTCAATACATCTGGACAAGCAACTGAACTAACAATTGATCAATTGGCAATTACTTTGCAGCCAATTACAGAAATGGGTGAGCTCGTGTCATCCGATATCCCGATCAATGCTAGTTGGGGCGATACAAGAGAGAACGGTGCTGGATTTGACAACGATATGACTACACAGACTAAATTTGGCGGTTCTGCACGAGCTGGTGACAGCATTGTATACAGTTTCGGACAGGACATCGATATTCGATCGATCCGTTTGTACACTGCTGACAACACTCAGGATTATGTTCGTGATGTCGTAGTACAGCTTTCGATGGATGGCAAGAAATGGACAGATGCATTTACGATTGGTGATGGTGTTGCTGATACGGAAGCACAAGCAAATCAGACCATGGTATCTGCCGGCGTAGGAACTGTGGATACCAATTATCCAAATATTCGTTATTTTGGAAACGATGATCTGCATGCGACAGCTCGTTATATGCGAATTTTGGTAACTGCAAATTTCCCTAGTCGTTCTTTGATCATCAATGAAGTCGTGATCAACGGAGGAGCTTACATCTCTACCGAATCCAATATGGCATTCTCTGGTACGCTTGAGGAAAGAGGATATTTGCCAAGCTATATGATCGATAGTGATTTCGCGACGGCATATCGTCCTTCAGCCGAAAATGGTTCGATGACGTATCAGATTTCGGATGGAACAGGTATTCGAAGCATCCGAATCGTTCAAAGCGGTGAAATGAGCAATGCTCAGATCAAAGCAGAGCTTTATGATGAAACTGCAGGCCAGACGAAGACGGTTGAGCTGGGCAGCTTGTCACAGGCGTTGAATGAGTTTAAGGTTGAGGATGGCCATACATTATTGAGCCTTACAATTTCTTGGACAGATCAATTGCCTGAAATTGCTGAGATCTTGTTGTTGGAAAACGAAGCCGATGCAGCCGATTTTACGGAATTAAATAACTTCTTGGCCAACAAACCGGCAGATTATGAGAATTGGACAACGTCTTCAAAAGAATCTTATGCTGCACTAGAAATATTAGCTAAAGAAGTTTTGAACAGCAAAGCTGTATCACAGCTGACAGTGGATAACATGTTGATCAGTTTGAAAAAGGCAGCGGAAGAAGCTGAAGAAAAAGCTGATGCAGCTGTTCTTCAAAAGCTAATGGAACTAGTGAACAACAAAGTTGAAAATGATAATGTCTACACAGCAGGAACGTTTGAAGTGTATGAAAATTGTCTTGCCCAGATCGTGTCTGCGACAACGACAGCTGACGAACTGTCTCAGGAAAAAGCAGAACAGTTGTATGAAAAAACAATCAGCGCATATGAGAACTTAACTTATTCAATACGTCAACGGGAACTTGCTGAACTTGAATTGACTTCTTATTCAAGCTTTGATCCTGAACATTACACGGAAGCGTCTTATCAGGCATTGACAGAAGTAAAACAACGTCTGGAAGCCGATATTGCAGCAGATAAACATGCGGCGCAGATGCAGGATCGTATTCATCCGAATACACTGGCAGAACTGAGAAATGAATATTTAAGCGCAATCGATGGATTGGTAGATGTAACTGCATTGAAGGCTGAAATCGAACAGCAGACAGATGAGTCACTTTATACGGCAGAAAGTTATGAACGATATCTCTTAGCTGTTGAAGATGGCAAAGCGCTGCTTGCAGATGGAAGCAAAGCGCAGGTTACAGAAGCGATTGCAAAGATCCAAGATGCACGCAAACAGCTGGTATTGAAGTCTGATGCAGATTTGCAAGACTTGCTTCAGACAATTGATTCATTAAAAGAAGAAGACTACACAACTGCTTCTTATGCAGCATTGATGGCAATTGCTGAAGAAGCAAAACAGCCAGGTGCAGACAGCAGTGAATATGTTGCAAAACTTGGGGACGCATTCAATGCATTGGTGAATGTACGTGCGTTAAATGAAAAAATGACAGAGGTCACATCACTTGATCCAGATCTCTATACGGTTTCTTCTTATCGTAATTTAAGCAAAGAAATCAATCGGGTAAATGAACTTCAGCTGTTTGAAAACGGAACATCTGAAGAAATCCATGCGATGGTTGAGGCGTTAGATCAGGCAATGCGTTCTTTAATCGTTCGTGCACAGGGTGTGGAAGGATATCTTCATTCAATTGTGCTGAAACCACAAGGCAGCTATACAGATGCTTCATATAAAGCTTATAAAGATGCATATGATGCTTTGATGAATGCGGATCCAGCAGATCTGAGCATTCAAGATTTTGCTGATCTGCAAGATGCATTTGAAAAGGCTGAACTTGGTCTGACGATCAAAGATTCTGTCGTGATCGAAGATGGAACGGACGATGTAGAGACATCAGCAGCATCTCCGATTGCTGCTGGAGCAGGCACATTCTTCTTGGCAGCTGCGGCAATTCTGGTATTGCAGCGCAAAAAGAAAGCATGATCGATATGTCTTTCTTGATGGGTATCAAACAGGCCGAATAAAAAAATGAATGAAAAGGTAGATCTTTCTTGCAATTTGCAGGTGAAGATTTACCTTTTTTCATCCCAGAGCGCATTTCATGTCTGAGACAAAGGCAGCAAAGGTCTCCAATGAAAAAAGAAATCTTTGCGAATTTCGGTTCTTTTTCAAATGGTGGGAAAATACGAAGAAGATGTGTTACAATAGCAATGGTAGAATACGAGAGGAAGGTTTTCCTATGCGACAAAAAGATTATTTTGAGGCATATATCGATGGCTATGACAAAGTGGTCGTTTACATGTCAAAACAAAGTTATGAGGGAAAAAGCTCACGTTTTTATTTAAAAGATACGAAAGATCAGATCATTGAGCTGAAGATCTGTTCGATCGAAGATGTGCAGAACAATTATCGTAAATATATTTTAAAGAATGAAGAAGAGCTTACGATTGGCGAAGAATATTATGTCTATCATGAATTTGCGCGAAAGACGATCGCTCAGTATGCTTATATCGTAAAAACCGAGCGGTTTGACAAAGAATTTTGTTATGAGGGAAATGATCTTGGCCCGATGTACAGCCGCAGACAAACAGCGTTTGCCTTGTGGGCGCCGACCGCTTTTCGAATCGTGTTGGAGCTGAAAAGGGATAATGGTCTTTGCGAAGCATTTGAGATGAAACGCGGAGAGAAAGGCGTTTGGCGGACGATCGTTCCAGGTGATCTGGAGGGCGTTGCCTATACGTACCATGTGCGTGTCAATGGAAAATGGAGAGAGACCATTGATCCATATGCCATCTGTGGCGGAGCTAACAGCTCGGTCAGTGCAATTTGTGATGAAGAGAGCTTTCGTTTTCAGCAATATCCGCTGCCTGCGATGAACAGTGTTTGCGATGCGATCATTTATGAAACAAGTGTTCGAGATCTAACGAGCCAGTCTGGCATCGGCATACATTATCCGGGAACATTTCGCGGTTTTGTAGAAGAAAATGCAGTGACCAAAGCGATGGAGACCGGATTTTCGTATTTAAAGTCATTAGGTGTCACACATGTTCAATTGATGCCGGTCTTTGATTTTGGATCCGTAGACGAAGTTTATCCTCAGATGTTCTATAACTGGGGCTATGATCCGGTTCATTATCGCTGCCTGGAGGGCATTTACAGCACGAATGTATTATCTTATTCGGCTCGGATGCGGGAATTTGGACAATTGGTAGAACAATGCCACAAAAATGGGCTGCGTGTAAATCTCGATGTCGTATTTAATCATGTTTATGACAAGGAAGCCTTTGCTTTTGAAAACATCGTGCCGAATTATTTTTTCTTGATGAATGAACAAGGAGATTTTTCAAACGGCTCTTGGTGCGGCAATGATATTGACACAACAAGACAGATGAGCAAGCGCTATTTTGTAGATACTTGTGTATGGATGACACGCTTTTATCATATTGATGGATTGCGCTTGGATTTGATGGGCATTTTGAGCACAGAACTCGTGAATGAGATATATTTGCGCTGCCGCAGCATCAATCCGGACTTTATGATATATGGAGAAGGCTGGGATATGCCAAGCTTTCTGCCATCCGAAAAACGAGCTTCCATTGCCAATACTGGCAAGATGCCGTTTGTTGCCCATTTTTCTGATCGGTTCCGTGATGTGATTAAAGGAAGCACATCTACGTATGAGATTGCCAATAAAGGCTTTTGTACCGGGGCAGATCATCTTTTAGATATTGTGAAAAACTGTTTATGTGCCAGTTGTGTAGATTTTGGTGTCGGCCAATTATTTGCGAATCCTCGAAATGTCATCAATTATGTTGAATGCCATGATAACCATACTGCATGGGATAAAATGCGGGAATGCTGCAGAGGAGAAGAACGATGGGTCCGAAAACGCCGTCAGGAGATGATGAATGCCATGGTGCTGCTTGCACAAGGGATTCCTTTTTTGCACAGCGGACAAGAATTTGCACGTACCAAACATGGGATGGACAATACGTATAACCAAAGCGATGCGATCAATCAGATTGACTATGGCCGCCGCAATGATTATAAAGATGTCGTCAACCATACGAAAGCATTGATCCGAATTCGAAAAGAGCATCCTTGTTTCAGATATAGTATCACTGAAGCTATTTATCAAAATGTATCTTTTGAAGAATTGAATGGGCAAGCGTTGATCTATAAAGCAAGAGACCAAAAAGAAGAGATCTGGTGCTTCTTCAATCCAACGCGCAATACGTTCTATTATCATCTGCCGAAAACTGCCAGTATATTATACTATAATGGCACTGTGACGATGAATGGACAGATTGATCTGGAAATACAGCCATATTCAACGATTGTTTGTCAATTGGATGAAATGAAAAATTGAAATGAAAGAAACATGCAGCAATGTAAGAAAATGCATGTTTTTTTCTTTGTAACAATATTCAAAAAATACGGATATTTAGCTTGTTTTTAATGTTTTTGCCATTTTGTTGGAAACGGTTGATTTTTCATTTAAAAGCGATTATAATTGAAAAAAATTCAAATGAAGGAGTGTGAAATTGTGGCAACTTATTTTACAGAACCATCTCGTACGTTTAGTGAGTATCTGTTGGTGCCTGGATATTCTTCCAGTGAATGCACACCAGCAAATGTTTCTTTGAAAACACCAGTCGTTAAATTTCGCAAAGGAGAAGAAAAACCGGCACTGACCATGAATATCCCTATGGTTTCTGCAATCATGCAGTCCGTTTCTGGTGAACGAATGGCATGTGCGCTGGCAAGAGAAGGCGGCATTTCATTTATTTATGGATCCCAGAGCGTTGAGAATGAAGCAGCGATGGTACGCCGCGTAAAAGCAACGAAAGCGGGCTTTGTACGCAGCGATTCGAATTTGTCACCTGATGCGACATTAGCAGATGTGATCGAGAAGAAAGAGGAAACCGGTCATTCAACGATGGCGGTAACAGAAGATGGGACTGCAGAAGGGAAGCTGCTTGGTATTATCACAAGCCGTGATTATCGTATTTCCCGCATGGATCCAAATACGAAAGTAACTGAATTCATGACACCATATGATAAGCTGATTTGCGGCAAAGACGGATGTTCATTATCAGAAGCAAATGATCTGATTTGGGAACATAAGCTGAATCAGCTTCCGATCGTAACAAAAGATCATCAATTGCGAGCATTCGTGTTCCGTAAAGACTATGATTCGCATAAAGAACACCCGAATGAACTGTTAGATGATGCCAAACGCTATATCGTTGGCGCTGGTATCAATACAAGAGATTATGCACAGCGCGTGCCGGCTTGGGTGGAAGCTGGAGCGGACGTATTGTGCATCGATTCCAGTGAAGGATTCACAGAGTGGCAGGCAATTACGTTAAAATGGATCCGTGATCATTATGGAGACAGCGTAAAAGTCGGCGCAGGGAATGTTGTTGACGCAGAGGGATTCCGTTTCCTTGCGGAAGCAGGTGCTGATTTCATCAAGATCGGTATCGGCGGAGGTTCGATCTGTATCACACGTGAACAAAAGGGTATCGGACGTGGACAGGCAACTGCGACGATCGAAGTTGCTAAAGCCCGGGATGAATATTATAAGGAAACGGGAATTTATATTCCAATCTGCTCGGATGGCGGGATCGTGCATGATTACCATATTACATTAGCTTTGGCAATGGGTGCTGATTTTGTCATGCTGGGCCGTTATTTCTCTCGTTTTGAAGAATCGCCAACCAAAAAAGTGACGATCAATGGAACTTACATGAAAGAGTATTGGGGTGAAGGAAGTGCTCGCGCACGTAACTGGCAGCGTTATGACATGGGCGGCGCTAATAAATTATCTTTTGTAGAAGGCGTTGATTCTTATGTGCCATATGCCGGAGCATTGAAAGATAATGTAGATCTGACGATCAGCAAGATCAAACATACGATGTGCAACTGCGGTGCATTAACGATCGAAGAATTACAGAAGAATGCAAAGATCACGCTAGTATCTTCTACCAGCATCGTCGAAGGCGGCGCACATGACGTCGTTGTAAAAGACAATACATTAGATGCAAAAGTGCAATAGAAAACAAAAAGGCAGCGAAAGTGCTGCTTTTTTGAAATAATTTTCATTAAAACATTTTGCAAATAATTTCAAAATTTGCTTGACTTTTTCTGAAAATTGACATAAAGTTAGGTTAACCAATGACAGAGAAATAAAACATACAGCGCACAGATAGAGAGCAGACGCGGGTGGAAATTCTGCAGGAAGCGGGTTTGTAAATGGACTCTGGAGGGCAAAAGGAAAAGGGAGATCCCCTGAGTATGTGCGACGGTTGTCCCCGTTATCGGACTAGAGATTTGTTTGAATCTTGAAGAGTGGATTTTTCATAGGGAAAAATCAAATCAGGTGGTACCGCAGAGTAGTTGATTACATCTGTCCTGAAGCAGGTTGCTTTTGGACAGATTTTTTTATTGAAAGGGGTGGTCGCATGGCTGGAACCATGCAGGAATGGAAATTGAAAAAGGGTGAGAAAATAAGAAGATAAAAGAAAAAAGGAGAATAGAAAATGAAACAGATGAAAAAAGTAACGTTAGCCGTATTGACAACGATTGCAATGTTATGCGGATGCACAGCAACAAATGAAGAACAAGAAATCAAAAAGATCAGCGTCGTACAGATCGTTTCTCATCCGTCTTTGGATACGATCCGAGACAGCTTCACCGATGAAATGGAAGCATTAGGATATGTTGATGGAGAAAATATAGAAATTGAATATTATGATGCAGGAAATAATACATCGACCTTAGAGAGCATTCTTTCTACGGTTTCAGGGGATGGAACCGATGTGATCACGGCAATTGCAACGCCAACTGCACAAGGAGCTGCAAACTATGCAGATGAGATACCCGTCATTTTCGCAGCTGTATCTGATCCGATCAACTCTGGCTTGACCACGACATTAGAAAAACCTGATAAAAATATCACGGGAACGATGGATGACGTTCAGGTCGATCAAATTTTGGCTGCAGCTTTGGAGATTGATCCTGACATGAAACGCTTGGGTGTGATCTACAATGCCAGTGAAGCAAACTCCGTGTCTAACATCGAAAAAGCAAAAGCATTTTGTGAAGAACATGATATTGAATTACAGGAAGTAACGATCACCAGCACGAACGATGTTGCACAAGCAGTAGTGACATTAGCAGGTTCTTGCGATGCGATCTTTTCGCCAAACGATAATACGGTGGCTTCAGCGATGAGCGCAGCTGCACAAAGCGCGATCGAACAGAAGATCCCATATTATGTAGGAGCGGATTCTATGGTCAATGATGGCGGTTTATTGACGATCGGTATCGATTATGAAGAGCTTGGCAGAGAAACTGCACGTATGGTAGACCAAGTGCTGAATGGAACATCGATTGCAGATATTCCGGTCAAACAGTTCAAGACAGACTTAAGCATTTATGTGAATGAAGATACATTGGCTTCTTTGGGTATGACTTTGCCGCAATCCATAGCGGACAGTGAACAATTAGTAATGATGAAAGCGGAGTGATGATATGAGCGTATCGGTAATGATGGGAGCGTTGGAATTAGGATTGATCTATGCGATCATGGGATTAGGTGTCTATGTATCGTTTCGTATCCTGAATATTCCTGATCTGACAATTGACGGCAGTTTTACATGCGGATGTGCTGCGGCGGCGATTTGCACCGTCAGCGCACATCCTTATCTGGGACTTGCAGCTGCCTTTGCATGTGGTGCTTTATGCGGTTGCGTTACGGCGCTGTTGATGACCAAACTGCATATTCAGCCCATCCTTGCCGGTATACTTACGATGACAGCCTTGTATTCGGTCAATTTGCGGATCCAAGGCGGCAAGCCGAATATTTCGATGTTTGGTAAACAGACGATCTTTACAGATGCACAGCAGTTGTTTGGCAAAGATGCGGCCGATCTCGTGGTCATTGTCATCGTGCTGCTTCTGTTAGCAGTATTATTATATCTTTTCTTAAATACCCAGCTGGGGCTGAGCATGCGGGCAACAGGCAGCAACGAAGCGATGGTAAAGGCATCAAGCATCAATGCAGATCGGATGAAACTGCTTGGGTTGGTACTTGCCAACGGGATCATTGCACTATCCGGTGCCATATTAGCACAATATCAATCGTTTGCGGACGTGAGCAGTTCAACGGGAAAGATGGTGCTTGGTTTGGCTTCGATCATCGTAGGTGAAGCTTTCTTTGGTCATCGTACGATCATACGCAGTCTGTTGAGCGTGATTGCCGGATCGTTGATCTATCGGTTTTTATTAACTTTTGCTTTACAGTTTGGCATGAGTGCCAGTGACCTGAATTTGTTCAGTGCTGCATTGGTTGCTATTGCTATTTCCCTGCCTTATATCAAGAAAAGGAGGAAATCACATGCTTGATCTAAAAGATGTTTCGATCACGTTTTACCCAAATACGATCAATGAACGAAAAGCGTTGGACCATGTGTCTCTCCATTTGGATCCTGGGGATTTTGTTTGTATCCTTGGAAGCAATGGCGCGGGAAAAAGTACCTTATTAAATGCGATCAGCGGCTCTTTGATGATGGATGAAGGTACATTGATCTTAGACGGCATGAATTTGAGCCGGCAGCCAGAATATGTGCGCAGCCGTTACATGGGACGATTATTTCAAGATCCGATGCGCGGAACGGCACCTGATATGACCATTGTAGAAAATTTAGGCTTGGCATACAGCAGAGGTAAACGTAAAGGGCTCAATAAAGCGATCCGCAAAAAAGATTATGCGTTCTTCCGTGAACGATTAGCTGAACTCGGCCTCGGTTTAGAAGACCGTATGCAGCAGCCGGTAGGCTTATTATCTGGCGGGCAACGGCAAGCATTAGCCTTATTGATGGCTACGATCGTTCCGCCGAAACTGCTTTTATTGGATGAACACACTGCAGCGCTTGATCCGAAAACAGCGACCAGCGTTATGGATCTCACAGAGAAGATCATTCAGGAACACCAGATCACAACGATCATGATCACTCATAATTTAAAGCAGTCATTGGTCTATGGAAATAAAACTTTGATCATGAATGAAGGAAGGATCGTTGCATGGCTGAATGAAGAAGAGAAAAAAAGGATGACTCCGACACAGCTTCTGGAGATGTATGATCTTGTTTAGGCATCATGGATGCCTTTTTTTTTG
>CASFOT010000085.1 GCA_949296305.1 uncultured Erysipelotrichaceae bacterium | reverse complement strand
ATGCGTGCATCTCGCCGTACATGGAATGTAAATTTACAGAAAGTGAAGGTTATTGTTGACGGAAAGCCACAGACACTGCGCATCAGTGCCCGTGCTCTGAAAACATTGAAAAAGAACAACGCGATCTAGTAAATACATCAGGGAACAGGCAATGCCTGTTTTTTCTTTGTGCACTTGAAAAGGAAATGACCTCCGATACGTTAGAAACATCAACGAACTAACGCATTGGAGGTCATTGTTTTTGAGATATATCCATCAATTCATTTTTTCCAAAATGTTTTTCTTATTACGGTTGTCATGGCAAGGGTAAAACTGACGTGAGACGACCATACCGCCTTTCTTATGATATTCTTTGTCTAAATAATCCAAATACGTTCCCGGTGTGATCAACCCGCGCATGCTCAGCACATCTGTACCTAACCGGCCAATGATCGAATCTGCCAGCAATACGCAATTCGAGCCTAAAGCAAAATACGTTTTAAAACGCCCTTCACGAAATTTATAAAACTTCGCTCCTGTTTTGCATACCAATCGTGACGGATAATCTTCCTGATAATCGTTAGGATGGGAAAAACCATTTTCCCTTTCTATTTTTGTATACCAGCGATATCCTTTTTCTATGATGCGGTTGATCGCTTGACGTATTTCTTCTTTCTGATCTTCATTTAAACGAAGTCCATATACAAATAAATTATTTTTTTCTACTGAAAGGTAATTTTCCACGGTAGATTCCGTCGGAGAAAGAAAAAACACCCCATCTCCGATCACAGCATTTAAACGATAGCTTTCTGTATCATAGTTCCCATAAGAAATGATCATCCCTTCAAAACCGATATCCACATGTCCGAGCAATCCGAATCCGCTGCTGGTCACATGAACATATACCTCTAAATCAGATTCCTGCAGGTCATTATGATCATCTTCTTCGAATTCATCGTTTTCCTTTAAATAAGCGTTGATATCATTTAAGGTCTTGGCTGGAATGATCGCACAGATAATCGCAGGCAGCGTTATGCGGATCTTTCGTGTTACTCGATTTCTCGTCTTGCTTGATAAAGAATCAAAGCCATCACGTAAATACATAATTCCTAAAAATATAAAATAAATACCGAGCAAGATCAACATATCGTCCATGGTCAGGCTAGGTGACAACAAAAAGATCCCCCCGACCACGTAAAGCACAAGCGCAGTTAAAAACAGCATCAATCGCCCGCGCACATGATCTTCTCGATAAAGCCACCATTGAACAAAACATGCACTCGCATACAGCAGCATATAAAAACCAAAGACGACGACCATCAGCCACTGCGGGACGCCTTGATACCAAATGAACAGGACAGAGATCGACAAGCTGAGCAGAGAACGCAAACAGACGTTAAAATCACCGGTATGACGCTCTTTAGGAAGGAAAAACCGAATGAGCTGGATAGTCCCGTTGATGAACAGCATGATCCCTAGCAAAAGCATGACCAATGACAACAAAGAACTTCTTGCCCATATTGACAAAATTCCTACCACTTCCAAAGCAAGTCCGATCAAAAAATAAAAAATTAGATTCTTGCTTGAATCTGGCATGCTTTCACCCTCTTCCCAAATCTCAAACTATTTAAGCACAATTTTCTATAATTGTAAAGAACGCCGAGATCATCGGTCAATCATAAAACTTTACTATCTCTTTGTCCATCTTTTCTATCTTCGACATAAAAAATCCCACTTTTTAAAAAAAGTGAGATCTTAAGAAGAAAAGAATCATCTAGGATCCTCTGATTCAATCATGAGAACTCTTCCCTTATGAATGGTGATCGTCGCTTTTCCGCTTACGATTTCATTAGAAACGGTTAAAATATCTGAAGTCGTAATCATTTTATGATCTACAGGATAAGCAACTCCTTTTTCACTGATGCAGCAGTCTTCTAACGCAAGAAAAGATAAATAAGTATATCGTTTTTCGATTCGATACGTCCCTTCATCTAAAACTTGTACACGATTGCATTCATCCATCAGGACAATGGAAGGATCACGATATAATAACAGATATAAGTTTGCCATCGTATGGTCAAAACGGCCTTGCAACACACCGTACAGGATAATCTTATCATACCCCCGGCGCCGAGCCTCAAGAAATGCGCTTTCCATGTCTGTTTCATCTTTATGAGACGGAAGTTTCAAACATTCCGTTTGTGTCTCGATCTCAGGTAACGATCCATCTTTTGCGGTATCAAAATCGCCTAAAGCAAACACCATTGGGATTCCTTGTTCCATACAACGAAGGGCACCAGCATCGATCCCAGCATATGCAGCATATTCAATGATCGGAATTCGTTTAGCCAAAGGCGATACTAGAACGATTACTGACATAATAATGAATCGACCGCTGCAGCAATGTCTTTTTTAAAGACATAACTGCCTGCTACTAAAGTATCACATCCTGCTGAGACAGCCAATTTTGCTGTTTGATCATTGATTCCACCATCAATTTCGATGCGGGTTGAGAGATTTCTTTCTTCAATAACAGCCCTGGCTTTTTTTACTTTATCTAAAACATCTTCCATAAACGGTTGTCCGCCAAAACCAGGTTCGACTGACATGATCAGCAGCACATCTATTTGATCAAGATGCGGGAGCAATGCATCAACCGACGTCTTAGGCCGAACGCTGACTCCTGCCAAAACGCCTCGTTCTCGAATATGGGCGCATAAGGAACAAATGGCATCTATATCATTATTCAGTGCTTCACTATGAAATGTCAGCACATCTGCACCGGCATCCATAAACACATCTGCATATCTTCTTGCATCTTCAACCATGATGTGCACATCCATTTTTTGCGGCAATGCCTTTTTAAATCCTTTCAGAAGATCTGGACCAAAAGTAAGATTCGGTACAAAATGCCCGTCCATCACATCAAAATGAACCCATTTTGCATGACTTTGTGCCAGTTCATTTAATTGTTCGCTCGGTTTCGAATAGTCTAACGATAGAATGGATGGCGCAATAATTACTTCCTGCATATCAATGCCTCCTTTTTATGAATAACGCGTCGGTGCTGCTTGGATCTGCTTGGCAATTTCTACATAATGCTGATAACGCTCTTGATTGATCATTCCTTTTTCAACAGCTTCTTTGATTGCACATCCTGGTTCTTTGAGATGAGCACAGTCCTTAAAACGGCAATTGCCTAAATATGGTTGAAAATCTGGAATACAAGCGGCTAACGCATCAACGGTCATATATTGAAAATCTAAAGAAGAAAAACCTGGGGTATCTGCAACCCACCCTTCTGCAACTGCATGCAGTTCACAATGACGCGTCGTATGTCTGCCACGTCCTAATGCTTTGCTTGTTTGCTGGGTCCGCAGCTGAAAACTTGGTTCGATCCGATTCAACAAAGAACTTTTACCAGCACCAGATTGACCGGTTAACACAGATACTTTTCCTGCCAAAAGCCTTGTAAGTGCTTCATCATCATATCCTTTTCCACTTTCAACAACCAGATAACCGCTGTCCCTGTATGCCTGGATGGATTGATGGATCCAGGAATCTTCATCGATCAGATCCATCTTTGTGACACAAAGGATCGGTTGGATGCCTGCATAACAAATCTGAAAGATCAAACGATCGATCAAGGTTGGTGAATAATCTGGAATGACCGTAGACATGACGATGATTGCCTGATCGACATTCGCAATGGCCGGTCTTTTCAACATGTTTTGCCTCGGTAAGATTTTTTGTATGCCGTTCGATCCATCAAATCGTTCGACCTCCACATAATCCCCAACCATCGGCGAGGCATGTTTACGAAGCTTTCCCATTGCAACGCAAGGTAATGTTTCCCCGTTTTCTAAACGAACATCATATTGATTTGAAATGATTTTTATGATTTTTCCTTGTTCCATAGTTTAATAATAGTACAGCACGATATAACTGTCTGTTCCCTCCTGTGTATAGGTTTTTCCCGGGCTTGGATCACAGCGTACTACGATCCCTTCTCCTAGTTTTTCTTCATCATTCAAGATCTCTTCGCTGATCCGGCTCGTTACGACAGCAGCACCATAACTGCTCAGCAAATTTTTTGCTTCCTGAAGTTCCATGCCGATAATATCTGCTGGAATGGTAAAACTCGGTGAAGAAGCAATCGTGATCGTAATTTCATTATCAGCCAATGGATCGATTTTTTCACCCACAGCCAAGCTTTGTGAAAGAATCGTTCCTTTTGTTACATCCGAACGTGGCGTCTCACTTTGATGGATGCGGATATTCACATGATGATCTGAGAAAATCTGCCGTAATTGCGGCAATGTCAGCCCCACATAATTTTCCACGGTATAATAGCCACCCCGTGATACAGAAACATGAATCGTTTCCCCGCTGTTCACACGGCTTTCTTCTGCCGGTTCCACACGACTGACAATGCCTGCCGCTACATCTTCATCCAAAACTTCTTCGATCACGATTTGATCTTCACTAAACCCGGCATCTATCAAGGTGTTCATTGCTTCTTCGCTGGAAAGGCCAACAATTTCTGGAATTGGTGTACCTAAAATACGGTCAAATGATAAGATCCCGCTAGCAAACAGCGCAAAGATGCTGATAAAGATCACAACAGCAGTCCCAGCAATTCCACCGGCAAGCCAATAACGATGATTCTTCTTTTTCTTCTTTTGCTCAACTTGCAGATGACCATCTTCGATCTTAACAGAGAGGATCGCTTCATTATCTAACACGATGCGAGGAACATTTTTATTTTGCGGCAATTGACAATTAGCCAGATCCTCGATCATTTCATCGATGCTTCCATAACGTTGATCAAGCCGCTTTGCCGTTGCTTTTAAAATGATGTTTTCCACTGACTGAGGAATCTGCGGATTCAGATCACGGATATAAGGCATCGGTTCACGCAAATGCTTGATTGCTATTTCTGTTGGCGTATTTCCTTTAAAAGGAACATTTCCGCTTAGCAATTCATAGAAAACAATACCCAATGCATAGATATCGACCGCAGAAGTTGGTGTTTCTCCTCTCGTCGTCTCAGGGGCGAGATAATGAGCACTTCCCATGACCGTATTATTTTGTGTCAGCTGGATGGAGTCATGAGCGATGGCAATCCCAAAGTCTGTGATCTTTACTGTCCCATCATCTTTGACCAGCACATTTTGCGGTTTGATGTCACGATGAATGATATGTTTTTCATGTGCAAGTGAAATCGCACTGGCTAATTGCATCATGATATCGATGGCTTCATCAATATTTAATGCACCGCGCTGTGCGATCATCTGTTTTAACGTCCGTCCCCGCACATATTCCATAACGATATAATGACGTCCTTCACTCTCGCCGACATCATAAACATCCACGACATTCGGGTGAGAAAGCTTGCTGGCAGCACTCGCCTCCCGTTGAAAGCGCAATAAGGTCATCGGATCATTTGAAAGCTCTCCACGTAAGATCTTAACAGCAACCTCTCGATTTAAGATCGTATCCACGGCTTTATATACATCTGCCATACCTCCTTGTCCAATATTGGCAATCAGCAAATAACGGTTCGCAATCAATTTATCCATGAACCTCACCTGCCTCTTTTTGAACCACTAATGCAGTTACATTGTCATAACCACCCATATCATTTGCTATCTGGATCAATAAAGAAACCTTTTCTTCGCAAGATTTCTCTTTGTTTGCCAACACGCTTTGAATCGTATCTTCGCTTACATAGCCATGCAGTCCATCACTGCATACCAATAAAGAACGATAGTCCTCACGAATCTTATGAATATCGATCTTCACATGATCCCATACGCCCAATGCATTTGTCAGCATGTTCCGTGCCGGATGCACTTTTGCCTGTTCTAAAGTGATCGTTCCATTTTTCAACAGATCTGCAATATAAGAATGATCCTCTGTCATTGCTAAAAAAGAATCATCATAGAGAGCATATACCCTGGAATCCCCGACATTAAATACAAACGTCCGTTCATTGCTGCGTAAGAACCCGACACAAGTCGTTCCCATGCCTCGTTGTTTGACACTGCGCATCGCTGCCGTAAAGATATGGTCATTGATTGCTTCAATCGTTTGCTTGATCCAATCCATGATTGCTGGTTCGCTCGTAAATGGTTTTGCCATTTGAAAATGATCCTGCAAATAGATCACCGCTAACTTGCTGGCTACCTCTCCAGCTGCTGCTCCGCCAATCCCATCACAGACACAGGCCAAAAAATCACCATTTGAATTTTCTAAGCAACAATAGGAATCCTCGTTGAGTTCTCTTTTGAATCCTTTGTCACTCGCTCCATAGTAATCCATTTTCTCACCTCTTCTGTAAATGTTTGACACGCAGCTGGCCGCATGCCGCATCGATATCTCCGCCATGTTCTTTGCGAATCGTACAGCGAACACCTAATTTCATCAATTGGTCATAGAAGATCATGGCTGAGTTATGATCGACACCTTGAAATCCTTTCTCATCAACGGAATTATATGGAATCAAGTTAATATAAGCATTGCGCTTTCCTATCAATTTTGCGAGTTGTTTCGCATGGATCGGCTGATCATTGACTCCTTTTAACAAAATATATTCAAAGGTCAAACGCCGGTTATTCTCCGTCCCATAATAATCCAATGCCTGCATCAGCGTATCCAGCGGATAAGCCTGATTGACCGGCATCAGCTGATTTCTTAGCTGATCATTAGGTGCATGCAAAGAAACAGCCAGATTATACTGCGTATGTTCTTTGGAAAATTCATAGATCCGAGGCACGATACCACAAGTAGAAATCGTGATATGACGAGCTCCGATTCCCAGCCCGCGATCATGATTAAGCGTTGCTAAAAAATTCATCACTTGTTCGTAATTATCAAAAGGCTCTCCTGTACCCATCACGACGATATGGCTGACTCGTTCACCTTGTTTATCCAATTCTTTTTGGATGTACATGACCTGAGCCACCATTTCTCCGCTAGTTAAATTTCGTTGTTTCTTCGTTAATCCGCTGGCACAAAATGCGCATCCCATATTGCAGCCAACTTGAGAAGTAACACATACACTTTTGCCATAATCAAACAGCATCAATACACTCTCGATCAATGCGCCGTCAGCTAAAGCGAACAAATATTTCGTCGTACCATCTTTTGCCACCTGTTTATCACGCAAAGTAAGCGGTGAAATAATAAAATCCTGTTTTAATAAATCTCTGGTATCTTTTGACAGATTGCTCATTTCATCGATATCATCGACCCGGCTGCGATAAAGCCATTGGAAGATCTGATGTCCGCGAAATTTCTTCCATCCTTGTTCTAGTGCAAATTCCTGTATTTGTTCATAATTGAAATCATATAAGCTTTTCATTTTCTCACCATTATTCAAATTGATCACTGAATTGTGATATCGACCTTATTCTATCACATTTTGCCGTTCAAGCAAAAGAAGAAAACGGCGCTTATCGCCGTTTATGCTTCTTCACAGCTCATCAAAGCAATGTAAAATCCGTCCGTTCCTTGTTCAAAAGGAAAGAATGTTTGTTCTTTTCGCAAAGAAAAGCGCGGATGTTCCTTTAAGAACCGTTCCACTTGTTTTTCATTTTCTTTACGATTTAACGTACAAGTCGAATAAATCAATCGGCCCTTTTCCTTAACTTTTGTGCTTGCTTTGCATAAGATCGCATACTGAAGCGGAATCAACGTATCCATCGTCTGTGGATCAATATGCAATTTCAGATCGCTTTTCCGTCCCATGACACCATAACCGCTGCAAGGGACATCGCATAAGACACCATCAAAAGAAGCATCCTCTATGCCTTCTAACAAAGTGGCATCCATCACCCGTGCATCTAAGATGTGCAACGATAAACGCTGTGCTCCCTTTTTGATGAGTTCCACACGGTGAGGATGAATATCTCCACAGATGATCTCTCCCTCATCATTCATGCGCTCCGCCATATGAGCGGCTTTTGAACCCGGCGCGCTGCATACATCTAATATTCGTTCACCTGGCTGAGGATCCATCCAGATAGCAACCATTTGACTCGCTTCACTTTGTATGGAGATCCATCCATTTTTATAAGCTTCGCTCTCGGCAGCATTTCCTTTTTCTACATACAACGCATCTTCACTCAATTTCCCGCATGAATAATCTTTGCTGGCTAATAGCGATTCTTTATCTGCCTTCATGCGATTCACACGAATACACTGAGGATGGATCTGATTCATGCTTTGACAAATTTTCCTGCAGATCGTTTCTCCATATTGGCTTTTCCACATCTGAACCAGCCATTTTGGCAAGCTTGCCTGCAATGCAGTTGCCTCCCATTCATCCGCAGGCAGCGTCCGTTTCCCTTCCCGTTGAAACCGGCGCAAAACACCATTTACCATTCCCTTTGCTTTTGGCGAAACTTTTCCGCAAAGATCAACAGCCTCATGAATGACCGCATAAGGCGGTACCCCATCCAAAAACATCAGCTGATAAATGCTCATATCGATCAGATGGATGATGCGTTTATTAGGCAAACGCTGAACCATCGTTTCCCATTGATAACGCAGATATCGTTGATTTTGCAAAGTGCCATATACAATGGTCACGGCCAATGATCGATCTTGTTTTTCAAGCTGCTGCAAATGCTTTTGCAGATATAGGTTGCTATAGGCATGTTCTTCACAGATTGCATACAAAGCCTGCATGCACCATTCACGCATGTTCATGAAACCATCTCTCCCATCTATGATCATAAAATTTCCAGCAGCCAAGTGCGATCAACATCCCTGCTGCCGTATCACTAAGATAATGTGCCCCCATCATGATCCTTGAAATCATCATCAAGATGATAAGGATGCTTACCAATACAGCTGCCAGCCGTTTTCTTTTTACCTGCGGCACGGATAAAAGAGGCAGCAGACAAGCAGCAAACGTGCTGGTATGTCCGCTTGGAAACGATGTACCTCCTTGAAGACAAGGACGATACCAAACACAAAACGACGTCACATCTTGCAGATCACGAAAACGAATCCTTCCCCATATCATTTTCATGATGAAAACGATGCAGACCGTTGTAAAAAACACTTGAAGAAAAAAGATGATCCATGATCGCAGGCACTGCTTTTGCCATGGAGTCAGCCATTTGTACAGTGCACGTAACATCAAAGCGGTTAAGATAGACGCGAACAGCCCGGCCCAACACCATGATCCAATCGGCAAAGCACATATGCTGTCCTTGACCAAAAGCATAAGAGACAACAGCGTGCCAATCAGCCAATACCAATGTTTGCGATCGCTCATCACCAAAAAACAACAAGCCAGCCATAGTTCCAGTAACAGCGGAAAACCATCTTGCAAAAAACGTCCGAAAAGGTTTTTAGGATCATACAAAGCATTACTGATCATCAGATCCCATTGAGCACCAATAATCAAAAAGAGAATACCCAGCAAAAGAAAGAATATTGTAACGATACGTTTTATTTTCATTCTAACAAGAACAGATCGACATCAATCTCCATGCGAGAGCGCTGCCCAGAACATTTGTGCGCTTCATAGATCCTACGAAGCAAACGTGCTTGTTCATCTCTGTTTTTTCCTTTCAAGATCAGTCGATAGCGGTATTCATCTTTTCGCTTGCCCAATGCAATCGGTCCTAATACTTTACAAATGGTTTGTTCTTTCAAGAATTGTAGTGCGTTCTCTGCGCCCTTAGCAGCAATTGCTTCCTGAACATGTATAAAGTAAGCTGCTGACAAATACGTATAAGGCGGATATTGTGCCAGATGGCGATAATTCATCTCTGATACGAAGAAACGTTGGTAATCATGGGCTGCAGCACAACGAATCGCATAATGTTCTTTGTCGAACACTTGCAAGATCACCTGACCTTTTTTTGTTCCTCGGCCGCTTCTTCCACAGGCTTGTTCCAGCAAATCAAATGTAAGCTCACTGCTTCGATAATCAGCGCTTTTCAAAGAAGCATCCCCATTGACGATTCCAACCAATGTCACGTTCTCATAATCCAATCCTTTAGCAATCATCTGTGTTCCCAGCAATATATCTGCACCTTTGGAAAACTCTTGTAACAATTGCGCATGCGCTCCTTTACGCCTGGTCGCATCACTGTCCATACGGACAATATGCGCATCTGGAAAATATGACTGAATCAATTCTTGCAAACGCTGTGTCCCCATGCCAAAAAATTGCCAATGCTGTCCATGACATTGCGAACAGCTTTTAGGCACTGGTCGTGAATAACCACAAATGTGGCATTTCATCCGCTGTTCTTCTTTATGATAAGCCAAAGCCACATCACAATGCGGGCAAGTGATCACTTCACCACAATCCATACAGCGCAAGATCGGTGTATATCCGCGGCGATTTAACAATAACATCACTTGTTCCTTACGCGCCAAGGTCTGTGATATCGCTGTACGAAGCCGATTTGAGATATAAGCATTTTCTTTATTTCGCAAACAATCTTCCATATCAACGATTTCTACTGCTGGCAATTGCTGATAGATTCGCGACTTCATTTCAATGAGCTGATAGATTCCTTTATATGCTCTTGCATAAGATTCCAATGAAGGTGTTGCACTAGAGAGAAGCACCAAACATTGATGATAGCGTCCTCTCCACAAGGCAATATCTCGACAATGATAACGAGGTGCGTTTTCTTGCTTATAGCTCGTATCATGTTCTTCATCTAAAATGATTGCTCCCAAGTTTTGAAACGGCAGAAAGATCGCACTTCGGGTCCCAACAACCACTTGCACGTTCCCATTCTTTACCAGCCGATATTGTTCATATTTCTGCTGGTCATTCAGATGTGAATGATAAATAGCTATCTGATTGCCAAAACGCGCTTCAACCGCATGCTGCATCTGAGGTGTCAATGCGATCTCTGGAACCAAAAACAACACTTGTTTTCCTTGTTGCACCAATTCAGCTGCGTAGCGTAAAAACACTTCACTTTTCCCGCTGCCAGTGACGCCATGCAGAAGTACCGTTCGAAATCCTTTCTGCAAACGTAATTTCTCTAAAGCTCGCTCTTGTTCATCACTCAGCTGAAGGGAAATCTGCTCTTTTTCCTTTGGTATTTTTTTTATCACTTTTTCACGTTTTTCTAATCGCACACAACCTCGATCGATCAACGCTTTAGCAATGCTTTTATATGTACGGCGAAAATCGCTAGCTGACATCTCGCCAATGGTTTCAAATGTCCCTAACACCTCTGTCTGCCGTTTGGTCAAGTTCGTTTCGAAATGATCATATACCGCAATCTCTTCCATAGCGATCTTTGCTTTATTCTGGCTTGGTTTCAGTACTTTTGGCAGCATTGCTTGATAACAGCTGATCGTGGATGCTACATAATATTCTGCCATCCATTTGCCTAATGACCACAGTTCTTCGTTCAACAACGGTTCCTTGTCGATCACCTGATCAATTGCTTTGATTTGATAAGATAAACTTTGTACTTCTTTTTCGCTCATTTCTTGAAAAGAATCAATGAAACCAATGACTTTTCTGGAACCAAAAGGAACCCACACCCGCATGCCGGCCGCCAGTTCTTGTTCATCATAACAATAAGAAAAACATTGATCCAGAGCTAATGTCGGATGCTCTATATATACATTCACGAGTTTCATTCGATTCACCTCACTTGTTATCATGGTATCAAATTCTTCTTTATACGACAACCATGAAAAAAACAGACCAGCTTTGCTGATCTGCTCTTTGCCATTGGAGGTTCCGACCGGATTTGAACCGGTGATCACAGAGTTGCAGTCTATTGCCTTACCACTTGGCTACGGAACCATCAACGAAATGGTGGGGACAGTGGGACTTGAACCCACACGGGATTTCTCCCAACGGATTTTAAGTCCGTTGCGTCTGCCTATTCCGCCATGACCCCATCTCGTTCACGTTGCTGTTTTATTATATCCTATTTTCAAAAAAATGCAATAGTTTTTTTAATTTTCAGAAAACGATTTATGAATAGCTGAAGTGAAAAGTTTATTTCCACTTTAAATAGTGACAAGTAGATTTTAGTCTTTCACTTATTTCCTCTTTCCTTTTTGTTGCTTTTAGTCTTACACTTTTCTTGTCTGACTGCTGCCAGAAAGGCTGGTATTCTTTATG
>CASFOT010000084.1 GCA_949296305.1 uncultured Erysipelotrichaceae bacterium | reverse complement strand
GCATTCCCGCCGTATTTGATGACGATGATCTCACCGACATACTGTTGGATATAAGGAAGCGCTTCTACTAAGATCTGTGCTTTGATCTTTGCATCGATCCCTTTCATGTCCGATAATCTCCATTGATCTTGACATAATCATAGGTGAGATCACATCCCCAGCATGTTGCTTGTGCAGTTCCTTGATGCAGATCAGCGATGATCGTCACATCAGGTTTCGATAAGATCTTCTTTGCCAGATCTTCATCAAACAGCAATCCTTTGCCATTTTCACACACTTTGATCTCTCCCTCTTCAGAAGCAAAGCACACATCTACTTTCGCCGGATCAAACGCTGCTTCTGTATAACCCATGGCACACAATACGCGTCCCCAGTTGGCATCCGCACCAAACATCGCCGCTTTTACCAAAGAAGAAGAACAAACCGACATTGCTAAAGTCTCTGCAGTAGTTTCATCTGCAGCATTTACCATCGTACACGTCATCAGACGAGTGGCACCTTCACCATCCGCTGCGATCATTTTTGCCAATTCCTGCATCACATAATGCAATGCTTCTTCGAATACTACACTTTTCTCATCTTCCTGTTCAAGACAAACGTTGCCAGCTTCTCCATTGGCCATAACGATACACATGTCATTTGTCGATGTATCGCCATCGACGCTGACGCGGTTAAATGTGATCTGTGTATTTCGATAAAGAATCGTTTGTAACAATTCTCCTGATATTGCACAATCTGTCGTGATAAAAGCCAGCATCGTCCCCATATTTGGATGGATCATACCAGAGCCTTTGGCAATGCCGCCCATGGAGCATTCCACACCATCGATTTCAAAGGAAACCGTAACGATCTTTTCTTTGGTATCCGTGGTCAGGATTGCTCTGGCACACAAATCATTGTTTTCTTTAGAAAGATCGATCGTTGGTACTGCTTTTTCAATGCAATCGATCGGAAGCTCTTGTCCGATCACGCCTGTTGATGCGACCAAGATCTGCTCAGGATCTACACCTAAATAATCTGCAGCTGCTTTTGCTTGACGCAGTGCATTCGTATATCCATTAACGGCGCAAGCATTCGCATTGCCGGAATTCACAATGATTGCACGTGCGCAATGATCGCTCAAATGTGCCTTTGTCACTTGCAATGGATCTGCTTTTACCTGATTTCTCGTATAAACTGCTGCACACTGACAGGGAGAAGAAGAAACGATCAATGCCAGGTCTTCTTTTGTCTTCGCTTTTCGGATGCCGCTGTGAACAGCACCAGCCATAAATCCCTTTGGTGCACAGACACCTCCTTGTATTACTTTCATCTATTGTTCACCCCTTTTAACATTTAGGCCTGTATATGGATCAAATCCCAACATGATATTCATATTCTGGATCGCTGCGCCACATGCCCCTTTGCCTAAATTATCAAACAATGCGGTTACGATGGTCTGTTCTTTACGGCCATTGACGATCAAGGTCAGATCATCCCGTCCGGCCATCGTATTTGCACTGATATTGCCGCTATAACCGAATGGCTGTACATGAACCAAACCTTCCCCATAGAAAGAAGAAAGCGCCGCATGTACTTCCTGTGCATCTGCTTCCAGCATGACGCTGACTGCCATGCCCCGATAATAGTCATCAACGATCGGACAGAACAACGGATCCTTTTTTAATCCGCAGATCTTTTTCATTTCTGGCAGATGCTTATGTGTCAGCTGCAAACCATATAACTGCGGTGCCAGCAAAGAAGGATTACCGCCGGCTTCATACTGTGCGATCATCTTTTTTCCCCCGCCGGAATATCCGGTCAATGAGAAAGCAGTGATCGCATCATCCACATGTAAAAATCCAAGCTGGACCAATGGATAGACAATCGATATAAAACCGGTCGCATGACAGCCAGGATTCGCAACACGACGGCTGCTTTCAATTTTGTTTTTAAATGATCCACCTAGCTCGCTGAATCCATATGCCCATGCATCATTGCATCGATGTGCCGTTGAAGCATCGATGATCTTGGATTGCAGATCAGCTAATTCCGCTGCTTCTATCGCAGCTGCATCTGGCAGACAAAGAAACACCAGGTCTGCGGCATCCATGCACTTTTTACGCTCTTGCGTATCTTTTCTTTTATCCTCATCGATCAGGATCAGTTCGATATCGTTTCTTTTTGATAAACGCTGCAAGATTTCCAGACCAGTTGTTCCTGCTTGCCCATCAATATAGATCTTAGGCTTCATGTTGCCGCCTCTTTTCTGACAAATTCTTTCAAAGCTTCTATTTGAGCCTTCACTGCATCCGGCGCCGGTCCACCAGGTACCTTACGTTCTTTTATGCAAGTCTGCAGATCGATTGCTTCATAAACATCTGCTTCAAATAACGGATGAAACTGCTGCAGTTTGACTAATGGGACATCTTTCAAAGCACAGCCTTGTTCGATGCACCAAGCAACCATCTCGCCGATGCATTTATACGCATCACGGAATGGCACACCTTTTTTTGTTAGATAATCAGCACAATCGGTCGCATTGATAAAACCGCCCAACGCCGCTTGTTCCATATTTTCCTCATGGATCTTCATTGTCAAAAACATCGGGATCAGCACTTGCAAGCTGTGTTCGACCGTATCGATCACATCAAACAAGGCCTCTTTATCTTCCTGCATATCTTTATTATAAGCAAGGCTTAGTCCTTTCTGCATGCTTAACAACGTCATCAGATCGCCATACACCCGGCCGCTTTTTCCACGGATCAGTTCACACACATCCGGGTTTTTCTTTTGCGGCATGATGCTGGAACCTGTTGAAAACGCATCATCTAGCTCTACAAAACGGAATTCCCAGCTGCACCATAAGATGAGTTCTTCACACATTCTGGATAAATGCATCATCAAAATGGCACAATCGCTTGCTAATTCCATGCAATAGTCACGATCAGAGACCCCATCCATGGAATTATCTGTGATCTTTGCAAAGCCTAACTGATCACATACATACTGGCGGTCGATCGGATACGTTGTTGCCGCTAAAGCACCAGAGCCCAGCGGCATCTCATCCATCAACGCCTTTGTATTATTTAAGCGTACACAGTCCCTGCGAAGCATGTTCCCATAAGCCATCCACACGTGTGCCAACGTGACCGGCTGTGCCCGCTGTAAATGCGTATAGCCTGGCATGACCGTATAACAGTGTTCTTGCGAACGCTCACACAATGCAATGATCAATTGAACGACCAGATCATGTATGCTCTTGATTTCTTCTTTGACATACATCCGCAAATCCAAAGCTACCTGATCATTACGTGAACGAGCTGTATGCAGCCGTTTTCCCGCATCACCGATGCGCTTGGTCAATTCTTGTTCTACAAACGTATGAATGTCTTCTGCCCCTTGCAAAACAAGCTTGCCATCATCAATATCTGCTAAGATTTCCTGAAGACCTTTTACGATTGCCGCCCCATCTTCTTTTGAGATGATCGCTTGCTTTGCCAGCATCTTCGCATGTGCGATCGAACCAGTGATATCCTGCCGATACAGACGGCAGTCAAAGGGCAAAGAAGCATTCAAAACATCGAGGCTTTGATCGGTTTCTTTAGAAAATCTTCCCGTCCAAAGCTTTGCCATAAGTTACTCCACGCTTGGAAGTTCTGGTTCTTCCTTCGCTTTGATGGCACGTACTTTCAATGGCAATCCATACAAGTGGATGAATCCTGCAGAATCTGACTGATCATAGCAATCATCTTCATCAAACGTTGCCATGCCAGCAGAATACAATGAGAATGGAGACGTTACGGAAACAGGCCAGATATTTCCTTTATACAATTTCAAAGTTACATCACCGGTAACCGCTTCCTGTGTGCTCGTCACAAATGCACTCATTGCTTTACGCAATGGCGTATACCATTGGCCATTATATACAAGATCAGCAAATTTCAATGCCAGCTGTGCTTTATAATGCTGTGTTTCTTTATCCAATGTGATCTCTTCCAATTTCTCATGTGCTTTGTAAAGGATCGTTCCTCCAGGTGTTTCATAAACGCCACGCGATTTCATACCAACCAAACGGTTTTCAACGACATCCAATAAACCACAGCCGTTTTCTCCGCCAAGCTTATTCAATTTTTCAATGATTGCTACGCTGTTCATCGCTTCCCCATCAATCATCGTCGGTACGCCTTTTTCAAAATGAATCGTTACATTTGTCGGCTGATCAGGTGCCTGCATCGGTGATACGCCCATTTCCAAGAAACCTTCTTTTTCGATCGGTGCTTCATTCGCCGGATCTTCCAGATCCAATCCCTCATGAGATAAATGCCATAAGTTCTTATCTTTTGAATAATTGGTCTCTGCAGTGATCTTCAGTGGAATGTTATGTTCCTTTGCATATTCGATCTCTTTTTCTCTTGAGTTCAGTTCCCAGAAACGCCATGGGGCAATGATATCGATCTCTGGTGCAAATGCCTGGATTGCCAACTCAAAACGAACCTGATCATTTCCTTTTCCTGTACATCCATGACAGATTGCATCTGCTCCTTCTTTTTTAGCGATCTCTACGATTCGTTTTGCAATCAATGGACGTGCAAAGCTCGTTCCTAATAAATAATGTTCATAAGCAGCTCCAGCCTGCATCGTCGGGATGATATAATCATCGACAAACTCTTGTGTCAGATCTTCGATATACAGCTTAGAAGCTCCGGTCTTCAAAGCTTTTTCTTCCAATCCATCTAATTCTGTTCCTTGTCCGACATTTCCGCTTACCGCAATTACTTCACAGTCATAATTTTCTTTTAACCAAGGAATGAGTACGGAAGTATCCAAACCTCCTGAATACGCTAATACGATCTTGTTATACTTTTTCTTCATCATCTTTCTCCTCCTAACAAAAAAAGCCGTCACTACAAAGGACGACTTGCGCGGTACCACCTTATTTCCATCCATCAATGATCATGGATGACACCTTGTTCCTAACGCGAACGACGTTGGTGCCTCAACCCTTCGACACCAAAGCTCCAAGACACGTTCCAAATGTTTCTTTTCAGGCTTGCACCAACCGCCTTCTCTCTCTAAAAGAATTTCATCTCTACTACTTCTCTTCACTGCTTTGGAAGTATTATAGACGATTTTAGCAATGTTTTCAATATATTTTCATTTATTTCTGAAAAAAATTGTGAAAATCTTTTCCATTTCCTTTTCTTCATTTATTTTTTGGCTCCCTTATTACCCATTATCAAAGATCTACATTTACCGATGTCTTTACAATTCCTTGATATTGTTTTCCTTTTTTTGTTTGTTATAATAGATATGAGCAAATTGAGCTTATGGTCTTACTCTACTGTAAGATTGGAGGAAATGATGAAAAAACTGAGAAAAGCAATTATTCCTGCTGCTGGATTTGGCACGCGCTTTCTTCCGGCAACCAAAGCAGTTCCAAAAGAAATGTTACCAATCGTAGACAAACCAACCATCCAGTATATCGTAGAAGAAGCAGTCAAAAGCGGGATCGAAGAAATCCTGATCATCACAAATTGTTATAAGAGCTGTATCGAAAATCATTTTGATGTCAGTTTTGAATTAGAAAAAAAATTAGAAGCTTCTGGCGATCAAGAACATTTAGAAATGGTTCAAAATATTTCAAATATGGCAAATGTTTACAGTGTTCGGCAAAAAAATCCACGCGGTTTAGGTCATGCCGTATTATGTGCAAAATCCTTTGTTGGCGATGAACCTTTTGCAATCTTATTAGGTGATGATATCGTTGTGAATAAAGAAGGCAAAACCGCAACTGAACAGCTGGTAGACGTCTATAACGAGCTTGGCTGCAGTGTCGTTGGTGTTCAAAGCGTAACCGATGAAGTGGTTCATAAATATGGAATAGTAAATCCAAAAGAACAGATCCATGAACGTTTAACTTCCGTACAAGGATTTGTGGAAAAGCCAAGCAAAGAAAATGCACCTAGCAATTTTGCAATTTTAGGTCGTTATGTGCTAACACCTGCAATCTTTGAATTATTGGAAACACAAGCACCTGGAAAAGGAAATGAAATCCAGCTGACCGATGCAATTGATCGATTAACGCAACAAGAAGATGTTTATGCATATGATTTTATCGGCAAACGCTACGATGTCGGAGATAAAAAAGGATTCCTGCAGGCACAAGTCGATTTTGCGCTTGATCGCGAAGATCTGCATGATGCAATGATGGAAATCATCCAAAACATTAAAGAATAAAAAAATCGTGTAGTTATTACATCAAACGATGTGATCCTACACGTTTTTTATTTACATTTATTCTTCAAATAAATTCTCTTTTTTCACCAAACGGCGGACGCGCAGATTGCTTCTTCTGCAAATCACGACACAACCAATCAATGCTGCAATAGTCGTAACACCAAAAACCCCCGCCAGTATGATTGCAATTTTTTCTACTTGTTGTGATTTCTCATAACTTTCTGTAGAAATTGGTGCTGCATTCGAATACAACTGAAGCGTATTTTGT
The DNA here is from genome assembly GCA_949296305.1 of uncultured Erysipelotrichaceae bacterium. Classification (GTDB taxonomy): domain Bacteria; phylum Bacillota_I; class Bacilli_A; order Erysipelotrichales; family Erysipelotrichaceae; genus Merdibacter. Next base: position 571 of record CASFOT010000084.1, on the reverse strand, counting down.
GTAGCTTCATACTGATAATACTGCTTTTCACCTTGTTCATTCATCACATAGATCAAACAATAACTGTCAAATCCAGCCTCATCAAATGTCCATCCAGGCAGCTCTTGTTCATCAACCGTAACCGTCGTAAAAGTCATTCCAATTCGATCCTGCAAATCTTCATCGATGTCAATGATATATAAGTTATTGCCAAGTAAAGCAACCGGTTTAAAGATGCTGGTGATTGATTTGCTCTCTGTATCATAGATATAGAAGTTCTTTTCTCCGCTTTCTTCATCAATCATATAAAGAACTGTTACTTCCATGATGTTATTTTTCCAGCCAGTAACTTCTTTGCCGTCAATTTCAAGGGTTACTTCTTCAAATGCATCACTTGGTTTTGAAACTTGGTCTGTATTTTTCACGACACCTAATTCCTGATCATGATAATTCAAATACACTTCAGGCTTTTCTTCTACATATGCATTGATCGTATATGTTTTTGTCGTGCCATCTTCTGCTGTAACGATAATTTCAATTTTATTATTCCCTTGTTTCAAAGATATCTCACCCGCACCTGAAACACTTGCTT
>CASFOT010000083.1 GCA_949296305.1 uncultured Erysipelotrichaceae bacterium | reverse complement strand
CTTTTGTTCATTGATCAGATCCTTGATCTGTTGTGTCGAAATAAAAGATGTGTTCATGTCGAATTCCTCCTGATAAGATTGTTTATTCATCTTCATTCTTACCTGTTTTCAACTATTTACACATCTTTTTCTACATTCTCGAGAAATCCGCTTTAAACTAGTGTGTGGTTTATAAAGTGAAAAACAGATGATTTTATGGATGAATTTGATTCCTGATTATCATCTGTTTTTTTGTGTGCCGAGAAAAGTTTTTAACGTTTAATTATTTTGTTTTTTATCTGTTGTATATTTATCTGACTTTAATTGATCATTTATGGAATAGAATACTTTTCTGTTCAGTGATAATAAACAGCGCTTTCTGAATCTTGTAAAGTTTCTTACTCCGTTGGAAACTGCCAGGTATGTACGGATTTGTCCATTGATATTTTCTGAAAGTGCGTTGCTTAGTTTTCTGTCGTCAACAGGTCTTTTGAATGAGTTTAATATTTCTGTTTTCCAAGTTTGAAGAATAGCTACAAATTCATTGTATTCAGGTAATTGGGCTTCTCTAAATGCTTCGTATATAGAATCGAACCATGGTTCGCAATCCTTTTCTGTAGCATTTTCATTGAAGTGCAGATACATCTCTTTTAATCTGTATCCGAGAGCCAGGTTTTCACTGATGTCCAATATCATATCTAAGAGATTACGTTTGTTTAATTTCTTTTTGAACCGTTTATTGTATACAGGCTCATTATCCAAATAAACATCTCTTTCGATAAGATCTTTCCATGTCTTAAGAAGATAATAACTGTTGGAATTGTATTCTGCCTGATACATGATATTAAGGCGGATGCGCTTAAAACAGTCCATGAGATGTTTTACAACATGGAAAGGATCTACAGCTATGATAGCGTTCTTTAAATAAGTAGTGGCTATATTTTTGTAAGGCTAGCACATATCGATGGTGACGTAATGGACGCAGTTTCTTTCTTCTGATGGAATCCTATCGAAGTATCGTTTTAATTCGGCTTTGGAACGTGAGGGAAGGATTTCAAATAGGGATCTGTTCTTATTATCTACCATGACACATAAATAAGCAGAATCGGCTCTCTTGGCCATTTTAGAATGGATCTCATCAATACCGATAGATTCAGGAAGACGAATTCTTGGGATGTTGACAAAACTGTCAAAATAGCGCTGCACCTGAGTAACAGATATATGGTTTAATTCGGCTACCATGGAATAAGTATAGTTTAGGTTTGATAAAGATTTCATGATGTTGTTCATAGAAAGAAATGAATTTTTAAAATTGGAAAAAGTGAAAGGATTTTTTCCAGAGAATGTGCGCAAGCATTCATTGCACTGAAATCTATTGTTTTTGAAAACGATGATGCATTTGCGATCGGTAAGCTTTGGATGATTGATTACTTTAGGCTTAGAAAAGCCGTGTAAATGAGTGATGCCATGACAATATGGACATCTAAGCTTTTCAGGCACTAAAGAGATGTGAAATTCAGTTAAATCTTTTGAAGAAAACACTTCAATCTTCTTGATCATCTTTTTGTCGATATTGAATGAATCTGTGATAAAATCATACATAGGTTTATTGCCTCCTTCGTGTGTTTTTTCTCGGCAAAGAAATGATAACACGAAGGTTTTTTTATATAAAAAGTGGGGTATCCACACAAATGTTAAAGATACCCACACATCATGTTAAATAGGTTTTAAAATAGCAACACCAAAGTTTAAAGGTATGGCACACCCACACACGAATTTAAAGCGCCGAAAACAAAATGATGCATGAAGTATTTGCTTCATGCATTTTTATGCACGCTTTCGCTCATGGACAAGAATAGCACACGAGCGTATAATCGATGATAGAACAGAATGGGAGGAATGTACATGCAGAACGTGATACGGGCCATCAAGAACGAAGTCAGCCGGGAGCGTTTATATCAGACGTTAGCTATGGTGTGCAGGCATCATCGGATCCAGACGACAAGAAGTTATGGACAAGCTGCAGCGGATTGTGCAGATTTATTGAATCGATCTGGAATTGAAGCTAAGATCATCTCTTATGAAATGAAAGAACGAACATTTGCGGGCAGTTATCGGTTATTTCCTGAATGGAACTGTACCGATGGATGGTGCAAGCTCATCGAACCTAAAACGGTCAAACTGGCGGATTTTAAAGAAGATCCTATTCAGGTCATCACCCAGAGCCTGCCTTGCGATTATCGTGACCAGCCGCTTTCGATCATTGACATGGATCGAGGCAGCTCCCCTGAGAATTATGAAGACGTCGATCTGAAAGGAAAATTGTTATTTACGCATGAACAAGTAAAGAAATACCGATGGGCTTTTGAACAAGGAGCGTTAGGGATCATCTCCGATTATATCAATGTGACCCCGTTTTTCCGTTCAGACCAGGATCTGGCGGATATCCGAAATTATACTGGGTTTTGGTGGGATTATCGAGAAAACGAGAAGAAAGGATTTGGTTTTGTCATTTCTCCGCGTCTTTCTGCACGATTGAAAGAGTTATGTGTTTTGCAAAAACAACGTTATGAAAAAGGGGAATGTGATTCTCCTTATCCACAAGCGGCTGCCTACGTAGACGCTTCGATAGAAGAAGGGCATATTGAAGTGGTGGAAGGAGTGCTGCCAGGGAAGAGTGATGAAACCATAATGATCATTGCTCATTTATGTCACCCGTATGCGAGTGCAAATGATAATGCTTCCGGAGTCAGCGGAGCAATCGAAACATTGATTGCTTTAAAACGAGCGATCGATCAAGGGGCCTTGGAACCATTAGAAAAAACGATCAAGATCTTGCTAGTACCTGAGTTTACAGGAACTTATCATTACATCAACAAACAAGATGTCAGCAACATCATTGCCGGGATCAATTTAGATATGATCGGAGCTAAACAGGAAGGAATTACCGGACCAATCAACTTGACGCATCTGCCTTATGCGTCTCCTTCGATCGTTGGAGAACTGGCTTCCTTGTTGATGGAAGAAATCAAACAAGAGCCATCCTGCCAAGAAGATATTCTGCTGCAAAATGTCCTTACGCATGAAGAGCCGTTTGGTTTAGGAAGCGATCACTTCATCTTGAGTGATCCTCAAGTCCACATTCCTTGTGTGATGCTGGGACAGATGCCGGATCTTTATTATCATACGAGCGGTGATACTTTGCAGCGCATGGATATGAATGTCTTGAAATATTCAACCGTATTAGCGGCTAGTTATGTGTATCTGCTCAGCAATACAAAATCAATCGATGCAGAAGCAGTCTATGATCATCAATGTACGCACTTGATGATGCAAGCAGAACAAAAGAAACGGATTGCTCGCAAAGAAGGACATAGCGAATCATTCATCCAGCAAGAATTAAGCGCATTAAAGGAATTTCATATTGCCTGCGCAGAAGATCTCAGACACTTTGTCAAAGATGCGCCTGTACAGGAACAATGCGCACGAATCAACATGCTGTTGCCACAAACGATGTATGAGGATCAAAGTGAAACGATCGTAGTGCGAAGAAAGTTTCAGGATCCGATCGAATCTTTGCGTTCATTATTCTTGGAACGACCGGATGCATTGGCATGGATCGATGCCTATGATCAACGCTATGCACAAGTAAAAGAAAAAGATCTCTGTGAAGTGTTGTGCATGTATTGGATCGATGGAAGACGCACAATACATACTGTCATAGAACGAGTGGAAGCTGAAAGCGGCCAATGTTGCCGAGAGATGTTAGAAAGCTATCTTCACTTGTTAAGACAATTGGATCTGCTGGAAACAGTTGAATGATTCGATCATTGGATGTTCATCATTTTTGTTGCATTTTCAAATAGAGTATGTTTTAATATATCTGCTATTTATCAAGAGATGGGCGAGAGAGTCAGCTCTAAGACCCCACACCAACCTGTAGGAAGCTATAAGGTGGTACAGCTGACAGCGATAAGAGAGATCGAAAATGAAAATCTTCTCTTTCGCGGGAAGATTTTTTTATGATAGGAAAGGAAGGCATGTACGATGAAAGATTATATTTTTACGTCAGAAAGCATAACAGAAGGACATCCAGACAAAATTTGTGATTCGATCGCAGATGCGATCTTAGATGAAGCATTGCGCCAAGATCCATATTCCAATATGGCCGTAGAAGCAACGATCAAAGATGATTTTGTATTGATCTATGGTGAAGCAGATACGAAAGCACATATCGATTATGAAGCCATTGCGAAAGCGATGATTCGTAAGATCGGATATGAAGAGGAATATACGGTGCTTGTAAAAGTCAATAAGCAGTCAAGCGAGATCCATAACGCCGTGAACCATCAGGATGAAGAAATCGGCGCCGGAGATCAAGGGATCATGTTTGGCTATGCTTGTAATGAGAGCGATGAATATATGCCGGCGCCAATTTATTATGCCCATAAATTAGCACGTCAATTAACAAAGGTGCGCCGTAATAATCCATTGCTTCGCCCGGATGGAAAAACACAGGTATCCGTAGAATATAAAGACGGCAAAATGCAGCGAATCGATACGATCGTTGTATCAACACAGCATGCTCCGCAGGCAACACAAGAGGAAATTCGTGAATTGGTGATGAATGAAGTGATCTTGCCAAGCATCGAAAAAGAAATGATCGATGAACATACAAAATTCTTGATCAATCCAAGCGGCAGCTTTATCGTAGGCGGCAGTTTTGGGGATTCTGGAACGACCGGACGTAAGATCGTATGTGATACCTATGGCGGCATGGGAAGAATCGGCGGCGGATGTTTTTCATCCAAAGATCCGACAAAGGTAGACCGCAGTGCGGCTTATTATTGCCGCTATGTGGCAAAGAATATCGTAGCGAATGGATTAGCTGAACGCTGTGAGGTACAGGTTGCTTATGCGATTGGCAAGAGCGAACCCGTTTCTCTATGTGTGGATACGTTTGGAACAGGTGTGAAAAGCGATGAAGAATTATTAACGATCATTCGCAAGAATTTCAATTTCTCTGTTACGAACATCTTAAAAGAACTGGATCTTCGCAAGCCGATCTATTCAAAAACTTCTTGTTACGGACATTTCGGCGATCCGCAGTTTACATGGGAAAAAATCAAAAAATTATCATATTAGTTCATTGCCTCTCCTTGATCAAGGAGAGGCTCTTTTAGGAGGCATCAGATGGATTGGCTAGAACAGGTAAAAACAAAACAACGTCGTCATAATCAAATTTTGTTTGACCGCAACAGCATCTTGTTGCAGCCGCTTCGTGAACAGATTGCTCAGCAGCATCATATCGTGATCGCTGCTTGGTGTTTCGATTGTCTGCAATCGCTGGCAGCTGCATTACGGCAGCGCTGGGGCGAGGATGCACGCATTGATCAAGTGCTGGATATATGCCGGCAGTGGGCAAAAGGCGGAGTAAAGATGCCGCAGGCAAAAGCAACCATTTTGACCGTACACGGAATCGCCAAAGAAACGGCTGATCCGATCATTGCCGCATGGGCGCATGCCATCGGTATGGTCACTTATGATCTGACTGCAATGGTGCATCAATATGGGATTGAACAATGCCGGCAGCTGATCGAAGAAAAGGTACAGTGGTATATGGACCGGTTATCATCTTTTCATGATCAGGATGATTTGTTGAAGCAGACCTGGGCACCATTTCTATATCGTGAGCGGGAAAATGCAGAAGCACGATTGATCAAAAAAATGAAAGAGAAGTCAGAAAAAAGTAAACGCTGATTACCTCTTTAATCTTTCTTTTGCATTTAAAAACGTATTAGGTAAAATCGTATCGGACATTTGGCTTGTGCAGCCAGTTTGATCGTTGCTGCCGTAAGCACGCAATAAAGACAGAGAGCCAACGGATATCTTCATTTTGAGCAATGTGTTCCAATTCAAAGATGCTGTCGGTCATATATTCTTTTTTCAAGGCTTCCCATAAGATCTGTATGCTGATTTCATCCATTGAGTGAAACAAGAATTTCAGTTCTTCCTCTGTCAAAAGCCATTGATCTAATAGATCGATCCAATCGTAGATGCCCATATCGAGTTTTTGGATAAAGGCTGTCTGCTTGTGAATGGAAGGCAGTGTGTATAAATGATCAAGAACTGCAGATAAACTTTGGATGCGGCCATATTTTTTGATCCGGATGATCGGAAGCAATGCTTGTTCCTGGTGACAGATCATGCTGTGACTGAGGTCAGCGTGAAGGATCCAATCAGCATAGCTGTAAAAATAAGTTTGTACTTGGCCAGGCATCTGTTTGAAAACAGCAATAAAAGCGGAGTGGATCTGGTTTTGATCCAATTGCTGTGTTTCGATCAGATGTTGGAAACGCTACTGATCGACTGAGGTCAACAAGATCTGGTTTGTTCCATGCAAGATTTGAGCTATGATGCATTGATGGATGAGCAAATCACTTAAATTGATCAGCAATTCTTTGATCGGAAGCTCTCTAGTTTCTGAAAAATGCTCATAAAAACGAGGCAGATCAGATGCAAAAGTATTGCAGAACATGCTTTCTGTATGCAGTCGCTCTAAATAATACATGACAAGATCTGTCCCTTTTAATTGATAGAGATCGTGATATAAAGGAAGCCCATCGATCAAAGGATATAGTAGATCTTCCGTCATTTCTGGATAACTCAGCCAGCCATCTGCTTGTTTCCAGTTTTTTAAGAACGAAGCTGACGCATGCAGCACATCATGATAGGCATCATTCAAAAACGGGAAGGGAAGATGCAATAGTTGTTGAATAAGCGTCTCAATGTGACAGAGGTCTTGCTCGATCTTTTCTTTTCCGCGGTCTAAGTGCTCATGAAGCGTACCATTGATATCTGTGGTCATCGTCGAGTGAAAGAAGAGATAATCCAATGCATTTCTGATCCGTTCATAATTTTCTAAACTGATCGAGGTGCTGTTTTGATGGTTGAATTGCAGCACTTTGGATCGAAGGATCTGTTGATATTCTTGAAGTTTCTCAAGCAGATGCGTTTTGGTGATCTGCTTTTTTCGATAAAGCTCCTGATAAAATAACAAGATCGAATCGGCCTTTCTGCTCTGTAAGTCCATCATGTTCTCATTCCTCGATTCCCAATGCCGTACAGACGCGCTGAGCGAGCGTTTCAATGCCCATGCCGGATAACAGCGCATATTGTTGAACGATCCCTGTGATGATCGTTTGATCAGATGTGGCATCGGACAATGATGAACGAACATGATAATAGATCAAAATTACTTTTTTTAAGATCTGAAGATCGTTTTGTTCGTGAACATAACCGCTTTTAAGGATAGGGAGGACAATCTGAAATACCTTATCAGGATCGGTTTCTACCCATTCCATCTGTTTGCATACCATTGCCTGATAATGCAGGAGCTGTTGTACTTTTCTTTCATTTAAAGAATGTTGTTTGGTGATGATCGCTTCATTTTGTGATTGTTCGAATAACTGCAGTTGATCCAATGTGACCCCTCCTTGTGTCTCTAATTGATAACACGGATCCCTGCAGCTTTCAATTCTTGAAAAAATGGTCGATTTGTGGTATTATAAAGCCATAAAAGAAGCAGATTTTGCTTCTTTTTTTGTTGTTAATGCAAATGAAAAGGAATTGATGAGCAAATCAATTCCTTATTATTTCGATTATGCCTTTTTCTCGCAGATATGACGAGCAACGTGCACACCGCTGGCACTTGCATGTGACAATGAATGTGTTACACCGCTGCAGTCGCCAATGACATACAGTCCTTTATGCATGGTTTCCAGATTTTCATCAACTTCTACCTGCATATTATAGAATTTTACTTCAACACCATACAACAAGGTATCATCGTTCGCTGTACCTGGAGCAACCTTGTCCAATGCATAGATCATTTCGATGATATCATCCATCTGGCGTTTTGGGATGACCAAGCTTAAGTCGCCCGGCGTAGCATTTAGTGTCGGTGTGATAAAGCTTTCAGCAATTCGGCTTTTTGTACTTCGCTGACCGCGGATTAGATCACCGAAACGCTGAACGATGACACCGCCGCCCAGCATGTTGGACAAACGGGCAATGCTTTCACCATATTCATTGCTGTCTTTGAATGGCTCAGTGAAATGGTTAGAAACCAGTAAGGCAAAGTTGGTATTATCTGTATAACGAGATGGATCTTCGTAACTGTGGCCGTTGACCGTTACAATGCCGTTGGTATTTTCATTTACAACGACGCCTCTAGGATTCATACAGAATGTGCGAACCTTATCCTGGAATTTTTCTGTACGATATACGATCTTGCTTTCATAGAGCTCATCCGTCAGATGGGCAAAGACATCTGCAGGCAATTCGACGCGGACACCGATGTCGACACGATTGCTTTCTGTTTTGATGTCGAGCGAATTACAGATTTTCTGCATCCATTTGCTTCCGCTTCGCCCAGTGGAGATGATGCATTGGGTCCCTTCAAAGATCTCTCCTTTGTCGGATATCAGCTGATACCCTTCTTCCAGCTTTTTCACTTCATCGATGCGGGTATGGAAGTAGAAATCTGCTTTTTCTTTTAATTCATCAAAGAGATTTTGTAAAACGACATAGTTGATATCGGTGCCCAGATGGCGTACTTTTGCATCTAACAAATGCAAATCGTTTTCTAAGCATTTTTTTCGGATCTCAGCATTGTTATTGGAAAACAGTCTCGTATGTTCGCCTCCATGGGCTACATTGATCGAATCGACATATTCCATTAAATCAATTGCTTCTTGTTTTCCGATATATTCGTAGAGGTTGCCGCCAAATTCGTTCGTGATGTTGTATTTACCATCGGAAAAAGCGCCCGCACCGCCAAAACCATTCATGATGGCACAAGTCGGACAGCTGATGCAGGATTTGATGCGTTTTCCATCGATTGGACATTTCCGTTTTTCTAATGGACTGCCTGCTTCAAACACGGCAATTTTCAATGTTGGATCTAAACGGCATGCTTCATAGCATGAGAAGATCCCGCCTGGACCTGCTCCAATGATAATTAGATCATACTTCATAGTGTTCCTCCTGTGATTTTTTGTCTCGTTTTACATAGATAGATATTCTTCTGCGATGTTATTATAGCATTATTTATAGGAAAGACGCTTATATTTCTTTTCCTAACTGAATAGGAAAAAATTATTTGTCGGTATTCGACAAGATAGTATAAAATTTTCGATGTCATGACATTATGTATCTTAGTAAAGGAGAGGGAGAAAAATTATGGTAGCAATTCAAAACTTTTTGCAGAAATGGCTGTTCCCGATCGCACAGAAGATCGAACAGCAGCGTCATCTGCAAGCGGTGAAAAACGGTGTGGTTGCAATTATTCCGATCATCATCGTTGGTTCCTTCTGCCAGATTCCATTAGGACTGGGCAACTTGATTGGCGGAGGCTTTGGCGCTTGGGTGACAGAGCATTCTGCAGTATTTACTTTTCCAACCATTTTTACGACTAACATTATGTCTTTATTCTCTGCATTTTTCATTGCTGAATCTTTGGCAAAAAGCTATGGCATGAAAGCTACGAGCATGCATGGCATCTGTGCTGTATTGGTACAGTGTGCGCTGTGTGCAAACTTGGTGGATCCTGCTGCAACAACGATGTGGGATGTCACTTCTTTTGGTTCAGAAGGATTATTCGTTTCGATCATTGGCGGTCTTCTGGTTGTTGAAATTGCTCGCATGATCGAGAAATTCCATTTAACGATCCGTATGCCAGAAAGCGTTCCTACCATGGTATCTGAAAGTTTCTCTGCATTGATTCCATTTGCAGTAAACATCGTACTTGCTTGTGTAGTGGCTGGTCTTTGCACAATCTATGGACAGACAACATTCCCTAAGATCATCATGAGTTTGTTGGCTCCAGCAGTATCTTCTATGGACTCTGTATGGGCTGTCGCTATTATCATTTTCTTGACACAGTTATTGTGGGTATTCGGTCTGCACGGTGCTGCGATCACACAGAGCGTTTGGGCAGCATTCGCGATCCAGTATGCGGTTGAAAATGCAAATGCCGTAGCTGCAGGATTAGAACCTACACATATCTTTACATATGGATTCTACTTTGGCTTCTTGCAGGTCAGCGGATCAGGTATGACATTGTTGCTTGTATTGATGATGTGCCGTTCAAAGGCAAAATCACTCAACGCAGTTGGTAAGATCGGTATCGTACCGTCTATTTTCGGCATCAATGAGCCGATCATCTTCGGTGTTCCTATGATCATGAACCCATACATGCTGATTCCATTCGTCTTTGGACCAGTAGTTTGCGCAATCATTTCTTATCAAGCAATGGCTACAGGCATCGTCAGCTTGCCTTTAGGTGAAGCACCAGGCTTCCTGCCTCCAGGATTCCAGGCATTCTTATTGACGATGGATTGGAAGGGTGCAGTGCTTGCGATCTTTAATGTCTGCTTGATGGGTCTATTCTACTATCCGTTCTTTAAAGCAATGGAAGCAGATGAATTACGTAAAGAAAGAGAAATCGAAGCACAAAAAGCCGCTGAATTACAGAATAACTAGTGATGTTTTGAGCTGCCGCTTTTCGCGATGATGGATTCATGCAGGAAGCGGCAGTTTCATAAATAAAATATTTTTCTAATTATTTCAATAAGATGAAGAAAATATGATAATCTAATAATTAGAAGAAGCAGGGGTAAAAACATGTTGACAGATAGGCAGCGAAAAGTGATCACATATATTTTGAATCATCCAAAAGGAATCTATGCGGCTACGATTGCAGAAAAGCTAAAAGTCAGCGATCGTACAGTGCGTAATGATATTGCCAGCATCAATATGATGTTGATGAACAGCCACTGTATGATCCAATCGAGCAAACGGACAGGTTATTTTATCATGCAGGAAAATATTGCGAGAATTCGTGAATGCCTGTCATTGATGGATGCTGTTGACGGGAAACAGATTGCTTCTACACCAATGGAAAGAAAATACTATATGTTAGGACAGCTGTTCCAATCTTATCAGATGAGTTTAGCTGATCTGGCAGAGGAACTGTTTGTGTCAGAACAGACGATTTATAAGGATCTGACTTCGTTTATACAGCTGTTAAAAAGCAAATATCATTTTCACACGCTTACGTTAGAGAATGGGAAGATCCATATTGAATCAGATGAAGCAGAGTTACGCACGCTGTTTTATCGAATCGCAAAAGAGGAAATCTATGTTTCTAATAAGCTGATGGATCTGCATCTGTATCAATTGACAAAAGATTATGTGGATTTAGAAGAACTGAACGGAATCGTGGATTATGTCAGTTGTTTTTGCAAAGGTAATGCCATCGTATTATCGGATCAGATCATTTATACAATTTCATGGATGATCTTTTTTACGATGGTAAGAATTGAAAATGGGTATGAGATCAAAAGAGAAGTGCAGTTGTTCCATCGCAACGAAGTATTGACGCGGATGCTGCATAATTTATTGACTGATTTGCGGTTGACTTTATCAAAAGCGGACATGAATCTATTGCAGAACTATGTTGAAACATTAGGTTTCTACAGCATCCGCCAAGGGAATGCGATTGGTAGTGAAAGCGATGAGATCGCCGATGAATTTACTCAGCAGATCAGAGAAAAATATGGTTATGATTTTTCCAGCATGCCTTCTTTGTTTGATAATTTCCGCATTCATCTACAGTTTGCCATTAAACGATTATTGGTCGATTATCAGTTGACAAATCCATTGCTTCAAGAGGTAAAGACCAAATACGCTTTTGCATATGAAATTACGATGCTGATCGTTCCGATCATACATGAGCGATATGGCCTGTATATGAGTGAAGATGAAATTTCCTTCTTGACCATGTATGTCATGCCGTTCTTAAAAGCACAGAGCATTTGTGTGCCGACGATCTTGATCAATGGAACTTCGCAAAGTTTTGCTAATCTTCTCAGCATGTGGTTAAAACAAGAATTCAGGGATAAATTAGAAATTGTCTGCCAAGTGCCTTTGCAACAGCTGCCAGATGCACTGAAGGAATATCCGGCGCAGCTGATCATCTCTGATATGGTGCTTGATCAGAAACTTTCCCTGCCATTGATCGAAATTACGCAGCTGCCAGGGGAAAATGAGATCCGCAGGATCGAAAGCTTTTTGAGTCGTCATGTGGCTGCTTCTTCCAGCGCAGCAATTTTCCATGCTGTTTTTGATCGAAGGAAAGTGCTGTTTATGGATGAAGATATCGATTTTGAAACGATCGTTTCTCTGTGTGCGAAACGTTTGGAACAAGAAGGGAACATCACCGATGAACGAAGCTATGTCCAACATGTGGTCGATCGTGAAAAGGTATATCCAACGTATATCGACAATGGTGTGTTTTTTCCTCATCCGTTAGTGAACGATGCACTTCATAATGGCATTTGCATCGGTGTTATTCATGGAAATGTTCAAGAAAAAGGACAGCCGGTTCGATTGGTGTTCGTCAGTGCCCATGAACCGCAGATCGATCCGGAGATGATCCATATTTATGATCTCATCAATAAGATCGCCGCATCCTCACAATTGGTAAATGTTTTGTTGTCGCTGCCAAATGAAGATGAACTAATTGATTATCTGGAGCGAGTGATCCAGATCATGTAAACAGAAAAGGAGTGTCGTGAATTATGAAAATTTTAGTTGTATGTAATGCCGGTATGTCTAGCTCAATCTTAGTGAAGAAAATTCAAGAATATGCGAAAAGCATCGGTGATGAAGCAGTGGTACAGGCGGTCAGCGCTTCAAGCGTAGCTGATGAAAAAGGCAAATGGGATGTTTGTCTGGTGGCACCGCAGATCAAATATGCAGTAAATGATGTAAAATCAAAACTAGGTATTCCTACGGACGCAGTGGATATGCGTGTCTATGCGATCGCTGATGGAAAATCTGCTTATGAAGCGGCAAAAGCAATGAAAGGATAATTTTATGTTAGATTTAGAACAGCTGGGTTCTTCAGCGATGGAGATCATCGCTTATGCAGGAGTGGCAAAGTCTAATTATGTGGAATCTGCACGTCTGGCTAGAGCTTATCGATTTGATGAAGCGATGAAAAAGATCGAAGAAGGCGATTCTGTGTTGAAGGAAGCACATGATGCACATCTTCAGCTTTTACAAAAAGAGGCATCAGAAAATACGCCGCAGGTGTCCATGTTGATCCTGCATGCAGAAGACCAGTTTATGAGCAGCGAAACAATGAAATTGTTTGCGCTCGAGTTAATAGAAGTATATAAAAAGCTGAAGTATTTTGAAGACGATAAAGCATAGAATGGAGGGAAAACGATGGGAAAACAAATGTATGACCCGTGGTCCAAGATTACGACGCGCAATGGATATGCCTGTGATGAAGTGATCTCTGCGCTTCAAAAATCGATTCGCCGCGGTTTGGAAGAGCAAGCTTGCATGTTTGCTTATGAATTGTATATTTCTTCTCCTCAGTTGGAAGAAAAACTCTGGAGACGCCTGTTAACGATTTCTGTGGAAGATATCGGCATGGGAAATCCATTAGCTGCTGTAGTGGTAAATTCTTTGTCACAAGCACGTTTGAACTTTGATTATGCGGATAATGATCGTACGATCTATTTCATCCATGCGATTCGTTATATGTGCCAAAGCCAAAAAGATCGTTCAAGTGATTTACTGAAGAATATCTGCATCAAGAGCTTTGCAATGGGCAAACTGCCTGAAATTCCTGATTATGCCTTAGATAAACATACGCAACGCGGCCAGGCGATGGGACGTGATTCATTCCATTTCCTGAATGAGGCAAGCAAAGTGGTTCCGCAGGCAGAAATTGATAATGACTACAAGGAACGTTATGCCAAGATCTTGGAAGAATATGATCCTGATAACGTGACAGACACCACATTCAAATTCAATGGATGGCAGTTTTAATGGCAACCGCTCATAACCGTGCACAAAAAGAAGAAGTCGCTAAAGCCGTATTGATGCCTGGCGATCCATTGCGTGCACAATATATTGCCCAAAAGTTTTTGACAAATGCAGTCTTAATCAATGATGTACGGAATATGTTTGCTTATACGGGTACTTATAAAGGAAAAAGGATCACTGTGATGGGCAGCGGCATGGGATGTGGATCAATGGGGATTTATTCACACGAACTTTTCTATAAATATGATTGTGAAGTGATCATTCGTGCTGGTTCATGCGGTGCTTATGCGGATGATCTGCAGTTGAAAGAAATCATTATCGCTGACAGCTGTTATAGTGAGTCTACATATGCGCAAACGTATAGCGGCAGTTTGGAACACATCGTATATCCGGATAAAGAATTAAGTGATCAGCTTTATGCGTGTGCGCTTGCACATCAAGCAAACAGCCGAAAAGGACGTATTCATACCAGTGATTGTTTTTATCATCAGTTAAAGGAAGATCTGCACGATCTTTGTGATGTCAAAGGCTGTCTGGGGGTCGATATGGAAAGCTTTGCCTTATTTCATACGGCGGCATTCACTGATAAAAAAGCAGCGACCTTGTTAACGGTCAGTGATCTTCCAGCTCGAAAAGAAAAGCTATCCAGTGAGGAACGTGAACGCAGTTTTGATGAAATGATCGAAATTGCACTGGATGTCTTGTGGAAATATGCATAGCGTACCTTCATTATAGTAAGGAAGGGCCTCGTTTCTCAGCTGTCAAGACGGGGCTTTTTGCCTTGATGAAGATTCATGAAGGATCCTTTGCAGTACATACACTTTTTCCGTACCCTGTGGAAAAACTATATTTGCGTAAGAAAGAGGCAAGCGCTATAGTAAAAGTGTAAAAAGTGAATGGCTGCTTAAAGATACTGTAAAGAAAATCTTTGCAGTATCTTTTTACGAAAGGAGCATGTTCATGAAATTAAAAAAATTGTTGTTCGTCACGCTGGGTTCCTTGATCATGGGGATCGGCATCAGCATCACCATCGGTGTAAATGCAGGAAGCGATCCAATGACTTTATTTTGGATCGGGATCGCTGACCATCTGCATATTACCGTAGGACAGGCAAATCTTTTGGTATGTGCCGTGCTGCTTGTTATCGTATTCTTTTTGGATCGTCATCAGATCCATATCGGTTCTTTGATCAATCCAGCAGCAATTGCGATTGTGACCGATCATTTGGCTTTTTCTGATCTTGCCACATGGCCATTTATATTCCGCATTGCATGGATGATCATTGGTTTTGCGATCCTTGCATTTGGCATAGCGCTTTATGCTTTGGCTGATTATGGAAAAGGCGCTTATGAAGCATTGGTATTTACCGTTTGCGAACGCGGTCACCTGACGGTCGGTGTCGTGCGCACGCTTTGTGATGTGATATTAGCGATCACCGGCATCGGGTTAGGTGCACCAGCAGCCATAGGAACATTGTTAGCTATTCTTTGTATGGGAAGCGGTATACAGCTTTTTATCAAACTGCTTTCTTGTCATGCAATTCACAGGTTTTTGCCAGCTGAAAACTAAAAGGAGGAAGACATTATGAGTACAGCACACAATCATGCAGAAAAAGGAGAGATCGCAAAGGTCGTATTGATGCCGGGCGATCCATTGCGCGCAAAATACATTGCGGAAACGTACTTGGAGGATCCGGTACAGTTCAATGCCGTAAGAAATATGTTTGGCTATACAGGAACATATAAAGGGAAACGGATTTCCGTGATGGGCAGCGGCATGGGGATGGCCAGCATCGGGATCTATTCCTATGAATTGTTCAAGTTTTATGATGTAGAAGCGATCATCCGCATCGGAAGCGCAGGCGCATACGTTGATGACCTGCATCTCTTTGATCTGGTACTAGCAGACAGCGCATGGAGCGAATCCACGTTCCCATATGCGCAGGCAGGGGTCAAAGAAGATATTATGAGACCAAGCGCACAGCTGAATGCAACAATCAAAGAAGCCGCAAGCACATTGAAAAAAGAGATACGCTGTGCACGCATCCATTCCAGCGATGTATTCTACGCAGAGAAAAACATGCCGACATATGAAGATTTCTATCGGGAACATGGCTGTGTATGCGTGGAGATGGAAAGCTTTGCATTGTTCCATAATGCCCATATCTTAGGAAAACATGCTGCCTGCTTATTGACGATCTCCGATTCATTGGTCAGCGATGTACATGCAAGTGCGGAAGAGAGACAGACCTCATTTGCTAATATGATGGAAGTTGCTTTGGAAGCTGCAAGCATGGAGGCTTGATATGAAATATAAACGTATTTTTACGATCGTCATCGATTCATTAGGCGTTGGCGCTGGACCAGATGCAAAAGAGTATGGAGATGAAGGCAGTGATACATTAGGTCACATCAGCGAACAAAAAAAAGATCTGCATATTCCGTTCCTTCAACAGCTTGGCATTGCAAATTTGCATCCGTTAGATCATATCGAACCTGTCCAGGAACCGATGGGTTATTACACGAAATTGCAGGAAGCCAGTGCAGGAAAGGACACAATGACCGGACATTGGGAAATGATGGGCCTTCACATCACATCGCCGTTTCAAACATTTACAGATACAGGTTTTCCACAGGAACTATTAGATGAATTGAGCAGACGATGTGACCATAGACGGATCATTGGAAACAAATCAGCCAGCGGAACGGAGATCTTGGATGAATTAGCTGAACAGGAAATCAATCAGGGAGATCTGATCGTTTATACTTCCGCAGACTCTGTATTGCAGATCTGCGGGAATGAAGAAACGATGGGATTAGAAACTTTGTATCGTTATTGTGAAGCAGCCAGAGAATTGACGATGAAGGAGGAATGGCGCGTAGGACGAGTTATTGCTCGACCATATACAGGAATGCACAAAGGGGAATTCGTCCGTACAAGCAATCGTCATGACTATGCGTTGAAGCCATATGGGAAGACTGTGCTGGATGCTTTGAAAGCTGAGGGATATGATGTGATCAGTGTCGGAAAGATCAAAGATATCTTTGACGGGGAAGGAATCACAGAAGCATATCGTTCAACCAGCAGTGTGCATGGAATGGAACAAACGATCGAATTGGCAGAAAAAGATTTCCATGGTTTGTGCTTTGTCAACTTAGTGGATTTTGATGCGTTGTGGGGACATCGCCGCAATCCAATCGGTTATGGGGAAGAATTGGAACGTTTTGATGAACGGCTGGGTCGTTTGTTAACTCTTTTACGAAAAGATGATTTGCTGATCATCACTGCAGATCATGGCAATGACCCTACATTTAAAGGAACGGATCATACACGTGAGATGGTGCCGTTGATCGTTTATTCACCTTCGATGAATGGTCATGGTTTATTGACTGAAGGGAAAACATTTGCGGATATCGGCGCAACGATCGCCGAAAACTTTGATGTGAAGATGCCGGAAGGCACGATCGGCACGTCACGTCTGCAAGAAATCAAATAAGGATCTATCGAAAAGTATCGCTCGATATCGAGCGGTATTTTTTTTATGGATGCAGAAAAGGGGAAATAAAGAACATAGATGTGAAGCGCTTGTTTTTATGGTACAATATATTCGCATGCATGGAAGCTGATCTGCATGGTAACTTTGAGGAGTGAAAAATGTGAACAGAGGAAAATTCATCACATTTGAAGGAAATGATGGAAGCGGGAAGACGACCATCAGCAAACTGGTATTTGAAGAATTGCAGGCACAGGGAATCCCTGTGGTCTTTACTAGAGAGCCCGGCGGTATTGAGATTGCCGAACAGATTCGTACGATCATCCTGGATCCAAAGAATACAGGAATGGATGCACGGACGGAAGCTTTATTGTATGCGGCCAGCCGCCGTCAGCACTTGGTGGAAAAAATATTGCCTGCATTAGAAGCAGGAACGCATGTGATTTGTGATCGGTTTATAGACAGCTCGCTTGCTTATCAGGGAATGGGACGTTCGATCGGAATCAAAGAAGTTTATGAGATGAACTTGTTTGCTACACAAGGATGTCTGCCAGACCTGACATTGTTTTTAGACGTCAGCGTTGAAGAAGCGATGAAACGGATGGAAGGACGAGGAAATAAAGATCGCCTGGACCAAGAAAATGATGCATTCCATCAGCGAGTACGCTTAGGTTATGAAATGGTAAAAAAACGTTATCCACAACGTATTCATGTCATCGATGCTCAACAAAGTATCACAGAAGTTAAAGATGCCTGTTTAGAAGAAATCGAAAGGATCCTCGCTCATGTGTAAACAAAAGCTGCTCCAGAAACAACAGCCGATCGTGTGGCAGACGCTTCGCAACGCATTGCAGAAAGAAGCTTTTGCTCATGCCTACTTATTTCATGGCCCAAAAGGAACAGGAAAAAAAGAAATGGCAGTTCTGTTTGCACAAAGCATCTTATGTAAATCTTCAGATGATGCATTTGCTTGTGAAACTTGCAATATCTGCCGGCGTGTGGCAGCAGGAGAGTATGCAGATTACTGCTTTATCGATGGAAGTGAAACATCCATTAAGAAAAATGATGTGCTTCGTGTACAGGAAATGTTTGTAAAAACAGCATTGGAAGCAGACATGCATAAGATCTATATCTTAAACCACGTGGAGAATGCCACAAGCGAAGCATTAAACGCACTATTGAAATTTTTGGAGGAACCAGTGGAAGGAGTCGTGGCAATCTTAGTGGCAGATCAATTGGAATTGGTCATGCCTACGATCGTTTCACGTTGCCAATGTATTCCTTTTCATGCATTGAATCGTAAAGAGAGTTATGAACAAGGACTGGCTTATTGCGATGAATACGATGCTTATCTGTTGTCCAGCATTCGCTGCAGCGCACAGCAGATGACTGAGATCAGTGAAAGTGAAGATTATCAGCATGCACGCTTTGTGTTCTTTGAGCTGATCCAGCGGTTGTTAAAAAATGAAGAACAAGCGGCGTTGTTCTTGGAACTGCAAGGATATCCTTCCAAGAATAAAAAGCTGGGGAAAAATTCTTTTTCATGGTTTTTGGATATGATGCTTCGATATGCAAAAGACTGCACACAGCAGACATTGGCATGTAAAGATGAAGCGTATCGAGCATTATGGGAAAAACAGCCATGGAGTAACGAACAGCTTATAGAAGTGATACAAATTTTATTAAATAAAAAAGATTTGCTGCGAAGATCAGTCAATTTGCAACTGCTGGCTGATCAGATGATGGCAGAATTAAAAGAGGTGAGAAGATGAGCGAAGAGAACAGAAGCACGGAACGTGTACGGAATAAAAACCGCGGTTCTTATACCAATGAGCAAGGAAAAGAAAAGAGAAACAATCATAGGATCGAAAAGAAGACCGATCGAAGTGATGAACGTACACAAACTGAGGAAGAAATGATCAATCATCATTATCGTTTTCTGGCATACGTAAGCTTCAAAGAATCAAGAAAGATTTATACATTCGGCTATGATGGTGAAGATATAAAAGTAAATGACCGTGTTGTCGTTGAAACGGTGCGCGGTCAAGAATTAGGAACGATCGTCAAAGAGTGCGAGCCGTTCTTCGTACAAAATAACGGCATGGAAATTAAACCGGTGCTTCGCAAAGCAACGGACAAAGATTTAGAAAAAGAACAGGAAAACATCGAGAAAGCAAAACGCGCATTGACGATCTGTGATGAATGCATCAAGATGCTTGGCCTGGACATGCATTTGATCGAAGCAGAATATACGCTCGATTGCAGCAAGATCATTTTTGTCTATGTTGCGGAAGAACGTGTTGATTTCAGAGAGTTATTAAAAGAATTGGCAAGCCGTTTCCGCTGCCGTATTGAACTGCGTCAGGTCGGTGCGCGTAACAAGTCAAAGATCATTGGCGGATTAGGAACTTGTGGAATGGAAACTTGCTGTTCTAGATTTTTAAATGATTTTGATGTGGTATCGATCAACATGGCCAAAAATCAGCTTTTGGCATTGAATATTCAAAAATTAAGCGGTCAGTGCGGAAAACTGATGTGCTGCCTCAAATATGAAGATGCACAATATAAAGAAATGCGCCAAGGGTTACCGAAGCTGAATGCACAGGTGGAATACAAGGGAAAAAAATATCGGGTGACAAGCATGAACGTGCTGTTGCAGCAAGCTAAGATCGAAAATAAGGAAGATGTCCAGTTCCTTGATTTTAAAGAACTTTGGCCGGACATTGATTTTTCCAATCGATAATATGAATCAGCAAAAAAGCTTTGAAAATGATGCCCCAACCTTGTATATAGTAGCGACACCGATCGGTAATCTGAGCGAGCTGACGCCTAGAGCAAAAGAAGTATTGGAAAGCGTGGATGTGATTGCTGCGGAAGATACCCGCAATACGATGAAACTGCTTTCTCATTTTCAGATCAGCACACATTTAATCGCGCACCACAAGTTTAATGAAACAGCCAGCAGCAAAGGAATCATCCAGCTGCTTCAAGAAGGAAAAGATGTTGCTGTTGTCAGCGATGCCGGATATCCATTGATCAGCGATCCAGGCAGCGAACTGGTTCGTTTGGTCATTGATGCCGGATACCCGGTCGTTCCGATCTCTGGCAGCAATGCCATGCTGAATGCGTTGGTTGCCAGCGGTCTGTCTCCACAGCCTTTCCTCTTTTACGGCTTTCTGCCAAGCAATGAACGCCAGCGGATCAAAGAATTGCAGTCATTGAAACACCAGCCGATGACCTTGATCTTTTATGAGGCTCCTCATCGTATCGAAAAGATGCTGACAAATTGTTTAGAGGTGCTAGGTGACCGCCCGATGTGTTTGGCCCGGGAACTCACAAAAAAACATGAGGAATTTTTGCGCGGTACCATCCGTGAGGTCTTGCAAGAAGCGGCGAACAGAAAAGGCGAGATGGTCGTGCTCATTGCCGGGCATGAAGAAGATAAAGAACAAGATGTGACACAAGCGATGCCTTTATTGAAAGATCATATCCAAAACTATATCAGCGAGGGCATGTCGACCAATGAAGCAATCAAACGAGTGGCTCGTGAGCGTGGCTTATCAAAGAATGAGATTTATAAAGAATATCATGGATTGAATTAAAATGGAGCAATACACTTTAACAGTGTGCTGCCCCATTTTTGCTTTTAGAAGAAAAGATGCTCGACCAAGATCTTTGTGCCGATCAAAATCAAAATGATTCCGCCAAAGATACCGGCATATTTTTTTAATACGTTTCCTAATTGACTGCCGAGATAAACCGCGATGAATGACAAGATAAAGGTCGTACATCCGATGATGGCGATGCTGGACAGAATGTTTACTTTCAGAAAAGCAAAGGTAATGCCTACTGCCAAAGCATCGATGCTTGTGGCCACAGCTAATAACAATACGTGTGATAATGTGAGGCTGCTGCTTTGTTCTTCCTCTTCATCTGGTTTTAGAGATTCTCTGATCATATTAGCTCCAATGACCCCTAACAAGAGAAAAGCGATCCAGTGATCGATCGAAGTGATCATCGATTCAAAGAGACGCCCTCCCAGCCATCCGATCAGCGGCATCATTGCCTGAAATAAACCAAACCAAAAAGCTAACTGCAAAGCACATCGAAAACGATTGTTTTTGATACACATCCCTTTTGCTATCGATACGGCAAAAGCATCCATGCTCAGACTGATCCCAATTAAAAATACAGCAAAAAATGACATATCCGATCCTCCCAAAAAAAAGACTTATACGTGAAAAAACACGTATAAGTCTCGCTATTTCAGTTTAAGCCAGATTCGTTTTTATAACAACGAATCATTCTGTTGACTTAATCGCTCTAAAGAGCCAGCTACTCCCTTAAACATGAATCATGATAACAAATTCTTGAAAAGATTACAATTCCTTTTTATCTCTTTGATAAGCGATACGTGGTGTTCCATCTTCAACATAGATGACCCCGCAAGGTGTAAAACCATGTTTTTGGATCAGGTGCTGCATGATCATGTTGTCTTTGTGCGTATCGATACGAATATTCGCACAGATCTTTTCACAAAATCGTAGAGCTGTTGCAAAGATTTCAGGAATGATATCGTTGGAGGCTAACCGATGGATCGTTCCATATGGACAGCTGTTGAGCCAGTGCCCTTCTTCGATCTGCTGGTAGGTGGGATCTTCTCCAAGGACAAAAGCAAATGCACCACAAAGCTGTTCATCGGATAGGATCACATAGAGCTGCTGCTGGCGGATGTCCTGCTGCAAAACAGATGATGAAGGATCGTGATCTCCCCATTGATGCGGGTTCTGATGACGTTTCATCTGTTCTCTTGCATGTGCATAAAGGGCAAGCAAAGCGGGCAGATCATCCATTTTTGCCAAACGTATATACATGGCCTCTCACCTCGTTGTTCGTATATATATTATTATAACATGAGGAGAAATCGTTGCAGTTTATGACATTTTCTTTGCATTTGGTGTAGGTATAAAAGGAAATACTGCACGAGCTTATATAATGTTGATAATTAGACAGGTTGAAAAGGGGGATGAGAAAATGGAAAGAATGGATATGATCCAGCAGGAGATCCATCAACGATATGCTGCGATCCAGCGATGGTTTCCATATGGGCTTGTTGTTTTTTGTGCATGGATCTGCTATTTAAATCTTTCTCAGTGGAACATGCTTTCTCAAGGATTGTTATTGATCTGCTTAGCTGTGATCGTAGGAACGGCATTTTTAAAAACAGAAATTGCTTATGTGCTGGCCGCTTCGTTATTTGCGGTTCATCTATTATCAAATAGTGTCGGCACTGCTTTCTTGATGATGTTGTTCGGCGTGATTGCTGCGTTTGGGGCATCTTATGGGAAAAATACATTGGGTTATTTCTGTGTATTCTTTTTGTTGATGAATGGAAGGAGTACGTTTGCGTTAGGGCTCGCTTTAGGTATTTATTCCATTTATTGCATTCACAGGGGGTTTGGGATCCCGTTATTGACTGCATTGATGTGTACATTTTCCATGGCAGTATATGGCCTGTTTCAAGATATCCCATTTTTCTTGCAGCCAACGTTTGCCCTGCCGCTGGATAATGTGATGGATTATATTTCAGGAGTGTTGAATGATCCAAGTCTGGTGAACTGGTTATCTGCTTCACAAGATGGATTCCATACGGTCTTCATCGATACGATCCAAGATCACATCGTATTCTACTTGATTAGTGTGGTTTCATTATATGCCTTATTTCATTATCTTCGATTGACAAAAACACAAGAAAAAGACTATGCGTTTTCTAAACACTGGCTTGCTTGTCTTGTTTCTGTCATCGTTATTTCAGGTATGGCAATCGTTCTTTCTCTTGTCAATGATTCAGCAGTACATATCGGTTCATTGCTGTTGTTAATCTTTGGACTTTTATGCGGATTTGCATGCGCTTTGTTCTTGCCATATCATGCTTGCAATGAAATACCTACATATGAAGAGAAGCAGGCATTAGAACAAAAAGAACGATTATCTCAAGTCGTGTCCCAAGTTCAAAAAGATCAGATCAAAGAAGGATGGGCGAGCATTGCTGGTTATGAAGATGTAAAAGAAGAACTCAAACAGGCCTTAGAACCTTATCTGGATAGCAAGGTCATGAAAAAAATGAAAGAAAGTCATATCGAACCGGTAAAAGGGTTATTGTTGTTTGGACCGCCGGGTTGTGGAAAAACACTGTTTGCCAAAGCCATTGCCAGTGAATCGAAAATGAATATCATGACCGTAGCCGGGGCTCAGTTTACAAGCAAATGGGTCGGGGAAAGTGATCGTAATCTTCGCATGATCTTTGAACAGGCGAAAGAAAAGGCTCCGTGTATTCTCTTTTTTGATGAGCTAGAATCCTTTTTGCCTTCCAGAGAGAAAGCACAGAATAGCTGGGAGAAAACATTGGTAACAACATTTCTTGCTCAGATGGATGGTTTTGATAAATTGAAAGGCGTATTGGTCATCGGCGCAACGAATTATCCTGACCAGATCGATGCAGCCGCGATCCGTCCTGGACGTTTTGACAAATGCATATATATCAGTGAACCTGATCTGGATGCAAAACAAGCAATCTTGAAAAAATATCTAGGAGAGAAAAGTGTGCTTTCTGACACAGAAATAAAAGAAGTGGCTGGGAAATTGGAACGGTTCACTGCTGCAGATATAGAAGGGCTGATCAAAGAACTGTATCGCCAAAATCACTATGAACCATTAGATGTTCAGACAATCTTGCACGGTGCACAATCATATCAGCCAACAGTAACGCTGGATATGCGTGATAAATATGAAAAGCTGAAGATGCAGTATAATCGACGCTTGCTTGCACAGGAGCCGCAGCAAGAAGAAAAGCGTTATACCTGGGACAGCATTGCCGGTATGGAAATGGAAAAGGAGGCAATTCGAAAATATGTTGAGAAACCGCTCTTATATGCGGACATGTATAGGAAACTGGATCTGACACGGCCGAAAGGAACCTTGCTGTTTGGTCCTCCTGGATGTGGAAAGACGTTATTTGCCAAAGTAGTTGCAAGTGAATGCAAAGCGGCTTTCTTATGTGTAAATGGACCTGAACTGCTGAGTGGCAGAGTTGGAGAAAGTGAAGAAAAACTGCGCAGGGTATTTCGTGATGCTAGAGAACAGAAACCAGCCATCATTTTCTTTGATGAATTTGATTCAATTGCAGAAAACCGTTCTTCTAATCAGACTTCAGTCAGATTGATCAACCAGCTGCTCACAGAAATGGATGGAATGGAGGAACTCGATGGTGTGATCGTGCTGGCAGCTACCAACCGCATCGATATCATTGATCCGGCATTGAAACGTCCAGGACGTTTTGATCATATTGTTTATATCGGTTTACCAGATATGAATTCTCGCGAAAAGCAGTTCCAGTTATATCTGCATTCACAGCTGCCCCATATTAACTGCCGCCCGCTTGCTGAACTTAGCGAAGGCTTTAGCTGTGCGGATATTGCCGGGGCATGCCGTAGAATAAAAGAAAGATTATTAGATCAGATGATCGAGAATCGTGAAACGATCATGACACAGCAAGACTGCGAAGATCTGATCAGACATACAAGAAGATCTTTATCAGATGAAGAATGTGCGCGATATCAGCAATTGCGAAGATAATAAAAGACTAGTATAATAGAGATAAATTTAGATGAGAGAGGGCAGAATATGTAGATCTTATGGAATAGTGAAAGCGTATAGAGAAAAAGAGAAAGGAAATTCGTTCATGAAAAGGAATATCGTGATTTTGTATGCGATCGCTTTTTTTCAGGGAATGGTATTTTACGGACCGATAGCGACATTGTATCGACAGGCACAGGGGATTTCTGTGCTTCAGATCACATGGATCGAAAGCATCTCGCTTGCTCTTTGTATCGCATTAGAAATTCCATGGGGAATCTTGGCAGATAAGATCGGTTATCGCAAGACGATGATCATCTGCTCCTCTCTTTATTTTGTATCAAAGATCATTTTTTGGCAGGCTGCAGCGCTGGCTTTCTTCTTGTTGGAACGGATCTTGCTCAGCATCGTCATTGCGGGCATTTCCGGTGTGGACAGCAGCATTTTATACTTATCTTGTTCGAAGGAACAAAGCACCCGTGTATTCGGCATTTATCAAGGATTGGGCATGGCCGGTTTATTTGCAGCCGGAATCTTGTTTTCACTTTTCATCAAAGACGATTACAGATTGGCTGCTTTTTTGACCATGATCAGTTATGGCATTGCGATGATCTTGTCTTTTTTTATCATTGAAGTCAAATCAGAAAAGATCACAGAACGATCTTCTGTTTATAAAGAGATCAAACAGGTTTTCCAAGCAAGACGATGGCTGCTCTTTTTATTCGCTGTGGCCTTTCTGTCGGAAATGCATCAGACGATCACGGTCTTTTTGAGTCAAGTGCAATATCGCCGCTTAGGCATGGACGATGCTGCGATGGGCATTGTCTATATCTTATCGACCTTTTCCGGTTTGTGCAGTGTTGCATCAATGTGGGTCGTACAGAAACTGGGATCTAAAGATGCGGTCTTGGTGATTTGTTTGATTGCTGCAATTTCCTGCGGCTGGTTGTCTGTGGCTTCACAAGCTGCCAGTGCGATAGGAGCAGTGATGGTCATACGTATCGTGCACAGCATTTTTCAACCGATTCAGCTTGACATTCAAAATCAAATGATCACTACCCAGGATCGTGCGACACGTCTAAGCGTTCATGCCATGCTGATCGATGCTGTTGCGGTAGGAACCAATTTGATTTTTGGTGCACTCTCTGAGATTTCGATCATGATTTCAATCGGATTTGGTGTATTGCTCAGCTTGATGAGCTTTCTATTATTCTTATATTATTTCCATAATGTACGATCAGAAGAACGCATACAAAAATAAGATGCATGTAGACGGCATCTTATTTTTACTTGAAAATGAAATATAGGAATGTTCTCAAATTTGGCTGGAAACATGCTATAATACGTTTAATTGAAATGGAGTAGGTGATCAAATTGTTTCGCATTGGACAATCTAGTGATATTCATCAGCTGACAAGCGGCAGAAAATTGGTCTTAGGCGGGGTGGAAATCGAACATGAAAAAGGTTTGCTTGGCCATTCAGACGCAGATGCTCTGACACATGCGATTGCTGAAAGCATCTTAGGTGCCTTAGCGTTAGGTGATCTTGGAACACATTTTCCTGATACAGATCCGCGCTATAAAGGGGCAGATTCACTTGTTTTATTGTCACATGTATATACGATGATGAAAGAAAAAGGCTATCGCATTGGGAATGTGGATGCGTTGATCATGATCGAACGTCCAAAGATGGCACCGCATATCTTGCAGATGCGTAGAAACATTGCCCAGTGTCTGCATTGTGATCTGGATCAAATATCGATCAAAGCGACACGTGGAGAAAAACTTGGCTTTGTTGGGCGCGAAGAAGGCGTGCTTGCACAAAGCATCACATTGATTGTAAAAGGGGAATAGACATGAGAGTATTGATACAGCGGGCAGCACATGCTTCTTGCACAGTAGATGGAAAGATCACCGGTCAGATCGGAAAAGGCTTTTTGATGTTTGTTGGCTGCAGTGAGCAGGATGATCAGCAAGTTATCGCAAAAATGGCATCCAAAGCAAGTTCATTACGGATCTTTGAAGATGCGCAAGGAAAGATGAATTGCAGTTTGAGTGATGTGGGCGGATCGATCTTATCGATCTCGCAGTTTACTTTATATGCAGATTGCAAAAAAGGGCGGCGCCCTAGTTTTATAGATGCCGCAAGAGGCGACATTGCCATTCAATTATATGAACAGTTTAACGAAGAACTGCGTAAACTAGGTTTCCATGTAGAAACGGGAATCTTTGGCGCAGATATGAAGATTGAACTATTGAATGATGGTCCAGTGACCATCTGGCTAGATAGCGATACACTTTGAGAAGGAGAAAGAATCATGCAGATCATTGATGGGAAAAAGATTGCACAAGAAGTAAAAGATCAATTGAAAGAAACCATTGAACAGATCACCATGCAGGGAAAACGGATCCCGCAGCTTGTCGTGGTGCTTGTCGGGGAAAATCCGGCCAGCATGACTTATGTCCGTAATAAAGAACGTGCTTGTGAAGCCATTGGAATGAAGACCAAGACCCTGCGCTTAAAAGAAGAAACCACACAGGAGGAATTGCTCACATTGATCGATCAACTGAACCATGATCCATCTGTGGATGGGATCTTGGTTCAGCTGCCTGTGCCTGCACAGATCAATGAACAGCAGGTGTTACAGGCAATTGATCCATCAAAAGATGTGGATGGTTTTCATCCGCTCAATGTTGGAAAGATGATGATCAATGAAGCGACATGTCTGCCATGTACGCCAAAAGGAATCCTGCGCATGCTGCAATCGATCGGTTATGAGGATCTCAGCGGGAAACGGGCAATCGTGATCGGGCGAAGCAATATCGTAGGAAAACCGGTTGCTCAGCTGTTATTAGCAAATCATGCGACCGTGACAATCGCACATTCACGCACGAAAGGAATCGAAAATCTATGCCGGGAAGCGGATATCGTGATCGCGGCGGCCGGCGTGGTGAAATTAGTGAAGGCGGATTGGATCAAAGAAGGGGCTGTCGTCATCGACGTGGGAACAACGCGCGATGAACAAGGAAAATTATGCGGGGATGTTGATTTTGAAGCTGTAAAAGAGAAAGCTTCTGCAATTTCACCGGTACCGGGCGGCGTAGGCCCGATGACGATTGCGATGTTATTAGAAAATACATTACAAGCGTATATTGCACATGAAGGAGGCAGAGAAAATGGATGTACCACAGTATGATCTGAATGATATCGTTGAGATGAAAAAGGAACATCCTTGTCATAAATCAAAGCAGTGGCGGATCATTCGAATGGGTGCTGATATCCGGATCAAATGTCTGGGGTGTGGAGCCAGCGTGCTGATGCCGCGAGTTAAATTTGAAAAGAAATTAAAAAAAGTTGTAGAACATGCACAGCCATCTGAGGAAGAATGAGCAAGGGTTATAAAACATCTCTTGTTGTCCATAATGGACAATGAGAGATGTTTTTTCTTTTACATGCCTTTGAATCATTTAACGTAGATTTGACACCGTTTTAGGGAAAATTAACAATGTGTTGAAGATTATCTTAAATTGCATTCGTATAATGGAAGCTGTAATTGAGGAAAGCTCAGAAGGAGGAATGAACAAATGAAGTTCATGAAAAAATTAACAGCATTTTCCATCGCCTGTTTGATGGGATTGACATTAACTGGCTGCGGGGGCAGCAATGGCAATGATTCGATCACTGTTTATTCTCGTGATGCATCCAGCGGTACACGCGAGGCTTTTGAAAAAGCAAATGATATGGAAAAGACATTGACCGATCACGCAGTCACTGTTGACAGCAATGGCGATATGGCTACAAAAGTAGGACAGGATGCAAATGGATTTGGATATGTATCTCTGTCTACAAATTTTGAAGCAAACAATTTGAAAGCATTAGATTATGAAGGTGTTACACCAACAGAAGAAACGGTATTAGATGGCAGCTATGGTATGCAGCGTCCGTTCTCTTATGTAACCAGAGCAGATGGGGATTTCGCAGATGATCGCACACAGGCATTAGTAGAAGCATTTATCGATTATCTGTGCAATTCTACGGAAGGACAGCAGGTCGTAAAAGAAGCTGGTGGAATCGTTGATTTAGATAAAACGACACCTTGGGCAGAATTAAAGAAAAATCATCCGATCGTAGATGAAGACAATTCAGATCTAACAATTCGTACAGCAGGATCGACTTCGGTAGAAGGTACATTGAAAGCAGCTTTAGAGGCATTCCAGGCTGAAGCAGGACAATTTCAGTTCACTATGAACCAAAGTGGTTCCGGTGATGGTTATAAACGCGTGCTCGGTGATGAAAAAGATGGCGCAAATGCAGCAGATATCGGATTTGCATCCCGCAGCTTTGAGGATGATGAAGATGTCTCAAAAGCATTAGCAAACGGACAGTATTGCATCGATGCAGTCGTTGCAGTTGTCAGTGCGGATAATGAAGCGGTAACCAACTTGACTGCAGAACAGATCAAAGGAATCTATAGCGGAGAAATTAGTGCTTGGTCTGAATTGAAGTAAGTAATGTGCTTCTAAGATGTAAGAAACCTTAGCAGTCTGCTGCTAAGGTTTTTATAAGAAAAGTGATAGTAGATAGGGTGAGTAAATGGAAAAATTAGTTAGACCACATATCAGTCCAGAAAAAAATCAAAGAAAGATGCAGAAAGATGCACTATTAAAAGGAATCTTTCGGATCGCTGCTGTACTTTCGGGCGGTGCGATCGCCGTGATTGCACTATTTGTCTTCATGCGCGGCGTGCAGCCCTTCCTTCCAGGATATGCAAATGGGCAAGTCTCGATCATTGATTTTCTGTTTGGAACGACTTGGCGGCAAGACCAAGGAATCTATGGTGTAGGCTTTATCGTCATCAATACGCTTCTTACATCCTTTGGTGCGTTGCTGATCGCTTTTCCGCTCAGCGTGTTAACTGCTCTGTTTATCGTAAAGATTGCACCAAACTGGCTTGCTAAGATCATGACGACCATCGTTGAGCTCCTTGCCAGCATTCCTTCGGTCGTATATGGTGTCTTTGCGGCCGGCGTAATCACAACGTTCGTTATGGATCTGGCTGCATCTGTTGGCGTATCTACTGCAGGGGGGAATTCGTTTTTATCTGTGATCTTGCTGCTTGCGATTATGATCTTTCCAACGATCACTTCTTTATCTATCACAGCGATCCGCTCTGTTGACCGCTCTTTAGAAGAAGGAAGCTTGGCATTAGGGGCAACAAAAACACAAACAAATTTTAAGGTCGTATTGATTGCTGCAAAATCCGGAATCTTTGCAGGAGCGATCTTGGGGATCGGCCGTGCCTTTGGTGAAGCAACTGCGGTAGCGATGGTCGCCGGAAACAAGATGTTTGGACCAACGTTTGATCTTTTCGATATTACACGCACGCTGACCAGCACGATGCTTTCTGGGTTGAAAGAAACGACCGGCTTAGATTATGATATTCGCTTTTCAGTAGGCTTGGTATTGATGGTGGTCATCTTGGTATCGAACTTCTTATTAAACTTAGTAAAGAGGAAAGTAGGGAATATGTCATGAACGTAAAAACCGGAAATCAGAAAAAAAGACGCTTTTATGATGGGGTCCTGCAAGGATGTACCTATGTATCCAGCGGTATTTCGGTTTTGGTGCTGACCGCACTGTTCATCTTTATTTTTTCGAAAGGATGGTCTTTGATCAATTTTGATTTGATAAAAAGCAATTATTGGTCAGAAAATTATTCAGCAGAGACCATCACCGCTCAATCGAATACGACATTTGAACGGCCGGCAGATCTCAGTGAGGATGCTTTTTTCTCACAAGAATGGGGCATTGCTTTTGTCGATCATGTGGATGCACATAAAAATAAGATGATCTTGGTGGAATATATCGATGAACGATCACCATTATATGCATTAAATGATGTCAGTATCCGTAAAAATCCAAAAGAGAAGCAGCTTCAAGTTGGGATGCAGATTACCCGCCTGCAATATACTGATGCAGAAGGAACGATTCGATTAGCTGGAAAATTAGCAGGACAGAATGCACAGCAGCTGGCTCATACATTAGACGAAGAAGCTGAAAGTGTAGACGCTTTATATATTCAGACAACTGGCGGCGGGATCCGAGGTTCCATTCTTTCTACATTTTATTTATTGTTGGTATCTTTATTGATCGCTATTCCGATTGGTGTTGCGGCTGCGATTTATTTAAATGAATACGCGCGGAAATCAAAATTTAATATGATGTTGAGAAGCGGTGTGGAAACATTGACTGGCGTGCCCAGCATTGTCTTTGGTCTGATGGGAGTGACGGTATTATTTCCAGTGACGCAGATTTTTGGCGCAACGACGACAAGCATTTTGCTGGGCGGTCTGACCATGGCGATTATTTTGCTGCCAACCATTATCCGCTCGACTGAGGAAGCACTCTTGGTCGTGCCACAGCATTTACGGGATGCCTCTTTATCGGTAGGTGCTAATCAATCACAGACGATTTTTAAAATCGTATTGCCTTGTGCTGTGCCTGGGATCTTGACAGGCGTATTGCTTGGAATCGGCCGTGTCATCGGTGAATCAGCTGCCTTGATCTATACGATGGGTACATTCATCAATGACTCGCCAACATTGTTAAGCCAAGGAACCTCTTTGGCAGTACAGATCTGGAGCGTCATGAGCGGGGAACAGCCAAACTTTGAACTGGCATGTGCCATCTCGATCATCATCCTGTTCTTTGTGTTGATTTTGAACTTTGCGGTCAAAGCGATCAGTAAGCGATTCTCAAAAGCTTGGTATTAGGAGGTAGCGTATGGAGAATGTAATATTTGATGTAAATCATCTAAATCTGTTTTATGGAGAAAAACAAGCATTGATCGATCTCAACATGAAGATCGAAAAGAATGCGATCACGGCATTGATCGGACCTTCTGGATGTGGCAAGTCTACGTTCTTACGCTGCCTGAATCGTATGAATGACTTAATTGATGGCTGCCGTATCGAAGGAGACATCTTGCTGGAAGGAACCGATATCAACAAAGGGAATTTAAACGTCGTTGACTTGCGCACACGTGTGGGCATGGTGTTTCAAAAACCAAATCCATTCCCGATGTCAATTTATGACAATATCGCTTATGGGCCGCGTTGCCAAGGAATTAAAGATAAAAAGGTGCTTAATGCGATCGTTGAACAATCATTAAAACGTTCTGCACTTTGGGATGAAGTAAAAGATCGCTTGAAAGAAAGTGCATATGGACTTTCTGGTGGACAGCAGCAGCGGTTATGCATCGCACGAACGATCGCCATGGAACCTGAAGTGATCTTGATGGATGAGCCTACGTCAGCATTAGACCCAATCTCTACCAATAAGATCGAAGAATTGGCGTGCGAACTAAAAAAAGACTATACGATCGTCATCGTCACGCATAATATGCAGCAGGCTGCTCGTGTCAGTGATCATACTGCGTTTTTCTTATTAGGTGAAATGGTGGAATTTGATAAAACAAGCGTGATCTTCCAAAATCCAAAAGATAAACGAACAGAAGATTACATCACTGGTCGTTTTGGTTAAAAGGAGGCAGAAAAATGATAAGAATTGATGGAAAGCTTTCACAGATGGAACAGACATTGGTCAAAATGGGTAATCGGGTTGTTAGCATGCATGAATGTGTATGTGAAGTATTAGCTGTTCCAAATAAAGAACGTGAATTAGAGATTATTCAAGCAGATGATCGTATCAATCATATGGAAGAAGAGATCAATGATCTAGCAATCGAATCATTGGCACTGCTTGCTCCGGTCGCAACGGATCTTCGGAAAGTGATCGGGACGATCAAGATCGCAACCGAGTTAGAAAGAATTGGAGACTATGCGAAGAATATTGCAAAGTTTCTTATTAAAAACGAAAACTTAAGTGATGTTGTAGCAGATTATGCAATTTCGATGGAAAAAGATCTCATCAGCATGTTGGAAAAGGCAATGCAATGCATGGTCGATCAAGATGAAGAAGCTGCATTTGCGATACCAGAAAGCGATCATTTGATCAATCAGCAAATGAGAGATATCCGTGAGAAGCTGCTTTCAAATAAAGAGGAATCAAAAGAAGACACATTAAAAGAACTCTTTGAGATCAGTGCAATGCTACGCAATATCGAACGCGCGGGCGATCATGTCAAAAATATCTGCGAGCATGTTTTGTATATGATGAAAGGGCAGCACTACGATTTCGGTTAATGAGTAGTCAGTTGGATGACAGACAGGAGGAATGGCGATGAATCTTGAAAGCAAAACAGAGCGGTTAACCAGCACGGTTGTCAGCATCTGTGAAACTGTCTGCAGCCAATATGAAATATGTATTCAGATGTTAGATGGAAAAGAATATCAAACCCTTTATAAAGTCATGAAGAAAGAACAGCGGATCCAACGGATGGGTGAGATCATTGAACACAAGATCCGGGAACTTAAACCCTATTTGCAAGGAACTTCCATTGATCAAAGACGGCTGTCTGCATCTTCAAACATCACGAAAGAACTCATTCAAATCAAAGATCATGCACGTATTGTTGCATCCTTTGCAAATCGCTGCAAAGATCCCGGTGCTCGCAGCTGTGCGCAAAGAACAGAACAGCAGTTTGTGAAAACACTGCGCATGGCCATGCAGCTGTATCAAATGAAACAGCTGGAAGATGATAGCTGTTTGTGGACAATGATGGAAGATACGAAAAAAAGCTTGCTTGCATTTAAAGAAGATGTCGTTGCAAGCGAATGGAAACAAGGGTTGATTGAAAGCATGCATGTCACTTTCGACTGTGTCCAGCACATCTGTGATCAAGTCCATCATCTATATACAGGGGATCAAACATATGAACTCGTTTGATCATAAAGCAGTCCAAAATATTTATGAACCGTTCATTCGGTTCTTTTTTTATGTTGCACTTTGTTATACAATATGCAAGGAACTGTTTGAATAAGGGGAGAAATGTATGCATGAAAATCCATTAGGATATGAAAAGATATCGAAATTGTTAAAAAAGTTTGCGATCCCCAGCATTACAGCGATGCTGGTTGGATCTCTTTATAATATCGTTGACCAAGTGTTTATCGGACAGGGTGTTGGCTACTTGGGAAATGCGGCAACTAATGTATCTTATCCATTGTCTACGATCTGTTTAGCAATCGCGCTTTTGATCGGAATCGGCAGTGCTTCACGATTTTCAATTTATCTAGGAGAGAAGAAATATGAACGTGCCGCATCATTGGTAGGCAATGCGGTTTTGATGATGACCTTGGCTGGCGTAATTTACCTGATCATCGGTGAATGTTTGTTGTCTGTTTTGTTACGTGTTTTTGGTGCAACAGATGAAGTCATGCCTTATGCTGTTGAATATGCTGGAATTACGTTGATTGGTATGCCGTTTTTGATCTTGACCAATGGCATCAGCAATCTCATACGCGCAGATGGCAGTCCAAAGTATTCCATGTTCTGCATGGTAGTTGGAGCAATCGTAAATACGATCTTGGACCCGATCTTCATCTTTGGGTTCCATTGGGGTGTCTTTGGTGCCGCGTTAGCAACCATTTTAGGACAGATCCTCTCGTTCTTTATCGCTTTTCGCTATTTGTTTCATTTTCAGACGATACAATTATCCAGGTCCAGCTTTCATCTTGATATGAGAGATAACCTGCGGACGATGTACATGGGAACCAGCAGCTGCATCAATCAAGTAGCGATCACCTTTGTCCAGATCATACTGAACAACTCGCTTACGTATTATGGTGCGCTTTCTGTTTATGGTTCTGATGTGCCGCTGGCTGCTTGCGGTATCGTCATGAAGACAAATGCAATTTTGTTATCGATCATTGTCGGAATCTCCCAAGGTGTACAGCCGATCATTGGTTATAATTTTGGAGCCGCAAGATATGACCGCATACGTCAAGCTTATCTGATGGCCATCAAATGGAATTTTGTTGTCTCCATCATCGGTTTTTGTTTGTTTCAGTTCTGTACGTATCCGATCATATCGATCTTTGGCAGCGGAGATGCTCTTTACTATGAGTTCTCAGTCTCTTTTATGCGAACATTCCTTTTCATGGTGATCGTGAACGGTGTGCAGCTTTTGTCTTCTAACTTCTTTACGGCAATCGGCAAAGCATTAAAAGGTTTGTTATTGTCTTTAACACGGCAGGTCTTCTTTTTGATTCCGCTGATCTTGTTGCTGCCGCTTCGTTTTGGCATCAATGGAATTTTATATGCTGGTCCGATTGCAGATTTCGTCGCTTTTGTGGTTTCGGTCATATTTGTATGGAAGGAATTCAATCATCTGAAAGCAATGGAACTGCAACAGGAGAGATTGGCTTGATCTGATGGAAGAGAAGCTTGGAAAATGTGAATAAAATGCCAAAAAGAGCTATTGAAAACCATATTTAAAAAGGGTAAACTAGTAGAAACGAGAGGAATGATAATATGCCATTAACAGCAGGAATCGTAGGTTTGCCAAACGTAGGAAAATCTACATTATTCAATGCAATTACAAAAAGCCAGGTGGAAGCGGCTAACTATCCATTTGCTACCATTCAGCCAAATGTAGGCGTGGTAGAAGTGCCGGATGCACGAGTGGATCGCTTGGTCGAGCTGTTTCATCCGAAAAAAACGATTTATACGACGTTTGAATTTACGGATATCGCCGGATTAGTAAAAGGTGCAAGCAAAGGAGAAGGCCTTGGCAATCAATTCTTGTCTAATATTCGATTAACAGATGCAATCTGTCATGTCGTCCGCTGTTTCGACGATCCTAATATTACACATGTGGAAGGAAATGTGGATCCGATCCGTGATATCGAGATCATTAACTTAGAATTGGTCATGGCGGACTTGCAGACAGTAGAAAATCGTTTGGCAAAAGTAGAACGTAAAGCTCAGACGAATAAAGATAAAGATGCTGTTGCAGAAGTAAATGTTTTGAAAAAACTGCAAAGTGCGTTATTAGAAGGAAAAGCTGCGCGCAGCGTAGAGCTGGATAAAGAAGAGCTGGCGATCGTAAAAGCCTTTGCTTTGCTGACTTTGAAACCGATGATTTATGTAGCGAACATGAGTGATGAAGAAATCATCGATCCACAGGCAAATCCTTATTATCAGAAGGTGAAAGCTTATGCAGAAGCAGAAAATAATCTGGTCGTTCCGATCTGTGCAAAGATCGAGGAAGAATTAAGCGGTTTGGAAAAAGAAGAGAAAGCTGAATTTCTTGCTGAATTAGGAATTGCTGAAAGTGGTTTGGATCAAATCATCAAGAGTGCTTATCATATCTTGAACCTTCGTACATTCTTAACTGCAGGGGAAGATGAATGCCGTGCATGGACCTTCAAAAAAGGAATGAAAGCACCTGAATGTGCCGGAGTGATCCATACAGATTTTCAAAAAGGCTTTATTCGGGCAGAAACATATGCATTCAAAGATATAGATGAATTGGGCAGTGAACATGCTGTCAAAGAAGCTGGAAAATTGCGCTTGGAAGGAAAAGAGTATGAAGTGGAAGATGGAGATATCATGCATTTCCGGTTTAACGTATAATTGATCTGAAGCGGACACTTTGTAAAAAGTGTCCTCAGACCGTTGACAAAGTCGCTCTTTGAGCAGACTTTGTCTTACGGTCTTTTTTAATCTCCACTTTTAAAGAGAAAACAGGCAATCTTAAGCCATCATTTATATAAAAGTACCTGAAAAATGGTTGATAATCCCCACTTTTATCGAATTATTTTTCTATACTTTTTAAGTATATAGTTTGTCAACAAGCTGCGGACACTTTGTAAAAAGTGTCCATTTTTGTTTGAAAAGTGAATTAGAAATTGCGGATTTTCAGATTTGTTATAATATGGATATAGAAGATTATAGAATATAAATCATAGGAAATGAGGAGGAAAATGATGGAACGTTATTTTGGGGAAAACACACCAAAATTAG
>CASFOT010000082.1 GCA_949296305.1 uncultured Erysipelotrichaceae bacterium | reverse complement strand
AGTGTATAAGTGCCGCCCATCTGTTCAAATAATGATTTCATTGCAGTTTCCTCCAAATTAAGTTTTAGATTTTTCTGCAATATACCGTACCGATTGTCTTTACCACTTGTTTTAAAACCTTCGTTACGGAACCTCATCATTATCAAACACCTATCTTTTTTTATGCTATCTTCAAATCTTAAAAAATTCATATTATATCAAAAATTAAGCCGTACCTTTCGATCAAACAGCTCATATAAACGATCTTGCAGCCATGCCTTATTAAAATTATATGAGTACTGCCGCTGGCAATGCATCATTGCAAGCTCTTCTGTATAATCTTTAAAAGGAATTAGCTGAAAATGTTCATAATTGACATCAAAATGATTGATGTAGGGTATCATCTCCATATTTTCGATACGAATCTTTCCTGTCTCACCATCCAGAACGATATCCAGATTCACGATTGCACCCATTTCATATAAATTTGCAAAGTCAACGCTGGCACGATCGACCATTGCTGCCGCAGAAACGAGGTTTCCCAACGAATAAAAAACAATCGTTTCTTTTCCCTCTTGATTGACCAACCGATCCATGGTTTGCAGGCAATGCGGATGATTGCCGATAATAAGATCGACCCCTAGATCATTCAAATATGCTGCAGCAGATTGCTGTGCTTGATTTAAAGCAAAAGTAAATTCCGTTCCCCAATGCATGGCAACGATCACTGCATCCGCTTGCT
Source organism: uncultured Erysipelotrichaceae bacterium (assembly GCA_949296305.1). Classification (GTDB taxonomy): domain Bacteria; phylum Bacillota_I; class Bacilli_A; order Erysipelotrichales; family Erysipelotrichaceae; genus Merdibacter. The sequence goes on along the minus strand of CASFOT010000082.1, from coordinate 3,719 downwards.
CTTGCGCTGCTTCCACATCTGCTTTCAGCATCTGCTGATGAGCTTCATCAAATTGTCCAGCTGCATTTAAAAATGTTTTCGTCACATAAGGATATTCCCCCTCAAAAGGGATATTCGTATCATATGTATAAGCAAGCAAAGCTATACGGATCCCATTTTTTTCGATTACACAGATCGTATCAGCACTTTCTTCATCTGCGTAAATACCTACAGGCAAGATCTGATTTTCTTCTAGATTTTCAATCGTCTGACAAACGCCTTCATACCCACGGTCATATACATGATTATTTGCCATCGTCAGCACATCAAATCCCACATCTGCTAATTGAGAAGCAATAATATCTGGCGCATTAAAAGAAAATGCAACCCCGCTGACGCCAAGATCCTCTCCAGCAATCGGCACTTCTTGATTTCCGATGACCAGATCTCCCGATAAATACGGTTTTAACTGATCAAAATAATCACCAAAAGCATAGCCATCCCAAGAATCATATAAACTTTGTTCAAATAACAAGTCACCGGTAAACGTAAGTGATACACGGTGATCTTTTTGTTGTATCGGAGCTTCTTGTTTTGGTTCTTGTACCTCTTTCTGACAACCAGACAACAGACATACACATGCCAAAGCAATGCCCCATTGCTTCCATCTTTTCATTTCCCTATCCCCATTTTTAATCAAGAACGCTTTTTAATGCAGTGATCCAACGATCAAACAACTCCGTTTCTCGAATCGTCCGATTGGCGTTGCTGGTACTTGGTAAATAAATTTGTGTTACTTTCAGATGAGAAAAGTGGCGCTGATATAACGTTTCGCTTTTCTTTCCATTGCAAATGATCGTATGAATGCTTGGGTATTGCATGATCAGCTGATCGATCGGATTTACGATCTCATGTGAGATCTTTGCATCCAGCGAACCTTCCCGTTCGCATGCATGAATGACATCCCATAACGCTAAATCATGCTGCGTGATGATTTCCTTTTTCTCTTCATATGTCGTGATCGGCATATCAAAGCATGCTGATAAGATCCGCCAAAACCGATTGTGACGATAGCCATAATACTGTTGCAGCTGCAAAGAGGTAACACTTGGCATCGAGCCTAAGATCAACACACGCGGTCTTACTGCTATGATCGGTTCAAAGCCTATGATCACTGCACTTCTACCCCGATCACATCATGAGGCAATACTTCTGTGATCTTCACTTTTACAAAAGTGCCCATCTCGATCCTGCGCTCGCTGCGGAAGATGACCATACCATCTACTTCATCCGGTGCATCCCAGGCACTGCGTCCGCGATAACGATTCGTCAACCCGTCTTTATCTTCTACCAATACTTCAATGATCTTACCAATCTTCTTTTGTTGATTCTCTAAAGCGATAGTTTCCTGCAAAGACATCAATTCATCCAGATATACTTCTTTCAATGACTCCTCACAAACAGGTTTCATACTGAAGCCAGGCGTATCTTCCTCAGGAGAATACGTAAAAGCGCCCATACGGTCCCAACGAATTTCTTTCACAAAATCCAGAAGTTCATTCATTGTTTCACGATTCTCACCCGGAAATCCTACGATAAAAGTTGTACGCAATGTTGGCATCTCATATACAGACCGGATTTTTTGAATTAACTGCAGCACATCCTCCTTGGTTCCTCTTCGATTCATCCGCTGAAGCATTTCATTGTTTGCATGCTGCATCGGAATATCAAAATATGGAAGAACTTTCGGCAGCTGCGCCATTCCTTCGATCAATTCATCATCGATTTCATCCGGATACATATAAAGGATGCGGATCCAATGGAATCCCTCGATCGCATGCAGTTGTTTCAACAGATCCAACAACGACCGGCGGCCATACAGATCAACGCCATATTTGGTCGTATCCTGAGCATTCAAAACCAGCTCTTTGACCCCTTTGCGGGCTAATTCTTTTGCTTCCTCGACCAACTGTTCCATCGGTACAGAAACATTATCTCCGCGAATCAATGGAATCGCACAATAAGTACAATGATTCGAACATCCTTCTGCGATCTTCAGATAAGCGGTCCATGGCTTGCTGGTCAATAATCGTTGTGCTTTTGCAAAACAAACAGCTCCATCATCATGAAGTTCTTTTGCAAATACTTCGTGCAGTTGGGCGTAGTCGCTGATACGCACCACAGCATCGATCTCAGGAATTTCGGCTTCCAACTGCTCTTTATAACGCTGTGCCAGACAGCCGACAACGATCAGCTTTTTTAGGTCTTTCTTTTTATATGCTGCCATTTCAAAGATCGTTGAAATCGCTTCTTCCTTGGCACTGGTAATAAAACCACAAGTATTTATGACAATAGCCTCTGCAGCTGCAGGATCTGAAACAAGCGTATGTCCATTTGCAGTCAACATGCCCATCATCTTTTCACTATCTACTAAATTTTTGCTGCAACCCAGCGAAACAAATCCTATTTTCATTTCTAATCACCGCTCCTATTTTACCATGAAGCTTCTTTTACATAAAGAAAAAGCGAGCACTCTTTTGCCCGCTGTTTCGCAAATTAGTAATTTGTTGCTTCCTGTGCGAAATGCGCACCGCTATATCCACATACAGGGCAAGCTTTTGGCGCTTTTTCTGCTTCTACGCAGTAACCGCAGATGTCACATACCCACATCGTCTTTTCTTCTTTTTCAAAAACCGTATTATTTTTTACGTTTTCCAGTAATTTCAGATAACGCTCTTCGTGGCGTTTTTCGATTTCTCCTACTTTTTCCATCTGGAACGCAATCTTCATAAAGCCCTCTTCGCGAGCAGTTTCAGCCATGTGTTTATACATATCTGTCCATTCATAATTTTCACCAGCTGCCGCATCTGCCAAATTCACGTCTGTTGTCGGGATCGTGTCCTCATGCAGCGCCTTAAACCATAATTTTGCATGTTCCTGCTCATTTCGTGCTGTCTCTTCAAAGAAACGTGCAATCTGCTCCATGCCTTCTTCGCGTGCTTTCTGAGCATAGTAAGTGTACTTGTTGCGAGCCTGGCTTTCACCTGCGAATGCTGCCATTAAATTTTGTTCTGTTTTTGATCCTTTTAATTCCATCGTTTGCTCTCCTTTACTGAACCATTTGTTCCTTTTGACATTGTGGACAGATTCCCTCAACCGTAATTGTATGAGAATAGACAACTGCTCCGCTCAACTGTGCGATCTGATCGTTTAACGCTGCATCATAGGGCAGCTTCAGATCATAAATTTTATCACAACAAACACAGTGAAGATGATGATGAGGGATTGCTGTCTTATCATAGCAATAGCCTTCTTGAGGATGTGCAACCTTTCGGATGAGATTCATTTCCTCTAATATGCCCAAATTCCGATAAATGGTTGCCAGTGAGATCTGTTCACCTTGTTCTTTCATATTCTTATAGATCTCTTCGGCTGTTAAATGGCCATCAACTGACGATAAATAATCCATGATTCGATCTCTTTGTTTTGATGATTTTCTTCGCATTGCAGCCTCCTATCTTAAGAACTATTATCATTTTAATTCTTAATTTATTTTTTGTCAATACGCAAAATAAAAAAATCGGTTTTTTAGACCGATCCAGACTGTTGACAAAGTATGTCGACAGTCTTTACTTTTTCTGATAAAATATTTATGGCAGAAAAGACCTTAATAAGCCAAAAAAAAGCCAACTTTTCTGCCTTTTCTATTGCTCAAAATGGTATAATTTAAATAGCTTATT